>NZ_JBAYTI010000008.1:0-63342 GCF_041675725.1 Castellaniella sp.
CCGTTTTGCGTTGCCCAAAGCCTGGCAGGCCCGGCTTTCATACCCCGACCTGCAGGTCTATTTCAAAGACACGCTGGCCTGCCGGCGTACGCCCTCCCCTCAGCAGATATTCGAAGCAATCTGCGAGATCCGCCGCCATAAATTGCCAGATCCCAGCCTGCTGGCCAACGCGGGCAGCTTCTTCAAGAATCCCGTGATCAGCCCGTCAGAGGCCGCGGCACTCCAGACCCGGTTCGATGGTCTGCGCGCGTATCCACAGGCCGATGGATCCGTCAAACTGGCGGCTGGCTGGCTGATCGAGCAAGCAGGTTGGAAAGGCAAGCGCCAGGGCCCGGTGGGCATGCACGCTCGCCAGGCACTGGTGCTGGTCAATTACGGCGGCGCAACAGCGCAAGACGTCTGGGCCCTGGCCGGCGCCGTACAGGCATCCGTTCAGACGCAATTCGGCATTGCACTCGAGGCCGAACCGCTCGCACTTGAATGACCTTCGAATGGTCCTGGGCCGGCCCGCTGGCTGGCCGTGGGCTCAGGCCAATACGTCCTGCATGTCGAACAGGCCGAATTCGCGGCGCGCCAGATACCGGGCCGCCCGAAGGCTGCCCTGGGCGTAGGTGGCGCGGCTGGCCGAGCGGTGAGTGATCTCGATGCGCTCTCCGGTGCCGCAGAAAAAGACGCTGTGATCCCCCACGATGTCCCCACCGCGCAGCACCGAAAACCCGATCCGCCCCGACTGGCGGGGGCCGGTTTCGCCGTGCCGGGCCCAGTCCGCAATGTCGTTCAGGGACTTGCCCCAGGCACTGGCGACGACCTCGCCCATGGCCAGCGCCGTACCGGACGGCGCATCGACCTTGTTGCGGTGATGGGCTTCGAAGATCTCGACGTCGTAGCCGCTGTCGAGCAGCCGGGCCGCCACGTCGAGCAGCTTGAGCGTGGCATTGACGCCCACGCTCATGTTGGGCGCAAAGACGATGGCGGTTTTTTGCGCCGCGCTGCGAATCGCCTGTTTGCCGGCGCCATCAAAGCCCGTGGTGCCGATGACGCACTTGACGCCATGCTCGACACACGCCTGCAAATGCCGCAACGTGCCTTCGGGACGGGTGAAATCAATGAGGCAGTCGGCCCCCGCCAGGGCCGATAGCTGGTCGGTGATGACGACCCCGGTGTCCAGCCCCAGGGCGGCCCCGGCATCTTCTCCGAGGCAGGGGCTGCCCGGCCTGTCCAACGCCACCGTCAAATTCAGGTCGGCCGCTTCGGATACCGCCTGAACCAGCATGCGCCCCATACGTCCGGAAGCGCCCGCAATTGCAATATGCATCAATTTTCAAAACCTTCTTGAATTTGGGGCAGGACTTCGCCTGCCTGGATTTCTGTGTCGACCACTTGACCGAGATCGGGTGATGTGGCGTCTCGGGCCTCTGTGTCGGCACGGCCTTCCTGTGCCACCTCGGCTGCCGTCGCACCACTGTCGGCGCGCTCGAACGGCTGCCGATCCGGCTGCCTGTCGCCCGCCCAGCGCACCAGCTGGTCGTGATCGAACCATACGGTGAATTTGCGCAGCTCGTCCTGCCCATAACCCGGCTGATTGTAGAAGGGGTAATCCCAGCGATCGGCGTGAAAGATGTCCTGCAGCGTCGGAGTGCCCAGCAGGTAACGGACCTGGTCTCGCGTCATGCCGACCTCGAGCCGGGCCACCTGCTCGGCGGTGATCCAGTTGCCCTGTTGTATGGTGGCCTTGTATGGAAAGCCCCAGTTGGTCGAGCCGCAGCCCGCCAGGCCAAGGGCCAGTACCATGGCCGTTGCACACGCCTTCATGCGTGAAAGATGATGCGCGATATGGATATGCACAAGAACCCCCATCATGGTCTCGGCAGTTGCAATGATCTGCCACCAAAACCGCTATCATAAAGGGAATTCGGAATCTCGCGCGATTGGCCGTGACACTGCCGGCTTGCTTTTCCGGACACAACCCGAGATACTTCAGTCATGAAAGACCAGATCGAACTCAAGAGCATGGGCTTGAAGGCGACCTTCCCGCGCCTCAAGATTCTCGATGTGTTTCGCAAAGCCGAGACCCGTCATCATAGCGCCGAAGACGTCTACCGCGCCCTGATTGCCGAAGAAGTCGACATCGGGCTGGCTACCGTCTACCGGGTACTGACCCAATTCGAACAGGCCGGCATCCTGATGCGCAGCCAGTTCGACGGCGGCAAGGCGGTGTTCGAGCTCAACGACGGCGACCACCACGACCACCTCATCTGCACCAACTGCGGCCGTGTGGTCGAGTTCTACGACACCGAAATCGAAAAGCGCCAGCACCGCATCGCCCGGGAAAACGGGTTCACGCTCGAAAGCCACAACATGATGCTCTACGGCATATGCCCGAAATGCTCACAGGAAAAGAAACCATAACAGCCGCATGGGCTCACCGGGCGCTGTCGGCTTTTCCGTGCGATCCTTGCAAGCCTGACATTACGGAGAACTCACCATGGCCGATACCTGGCTCACCACGCTCACGACCGCCACGCCTCAAGAAGGCTTCGAACTCGCTATCAAGCTGGCCCGCATGGGGGTGAAATACACCCAACCCTCGGCCGAGGTGCGCGACAAGCTGCGCCCCGTCTACGGCGAAGACGCCAATGCCCTGATCGCATCCTCGCAGGTCGTCGCCATCAACTTCCAGACGATCGCCGCAGCCAACGGCTACTGGAAATAACAGGCGGGTGCGGCGCGCCCGCCGACAGGCCGGCGCGGTGATGCCGGTGTTCGGACAGGCATGAAACACGGTAAGATTCCGGCATGACCGCCTCCGATACCGCCTTTTATCATCCCGCGCCGCGCACCCAGCGGTATTGCTCACAATGCGGGCACGCGCTGAGCCGCAAGATCCCGCCCGACGACAACCGCATCCGCGACCTGTGCGTCCACTGCGGTGCCGTGCATTACCAAAACCCGCGCAATGTGGTCGGGATCGTGCCCATCCTGGGCGAACAGGTGCTGCTCTGTCGGCGGGCCATCGAGCCACGACATGGCAAATGGACGCTGCCGGCGGGTTTCATGGAACTCGGGGAAACCACCCAGCAGGGCGCCACACGGGAAAACCAGGAAGAATCCGGTGCCGATATTCGCGTGCAGTCCCTATTCACCGTGATCGACGTGCCTTCCGTCAATCAGGTGCACCTGTACTACCTGGCCGAAGTCCTCAGCCCGAAGCTCGCACCCGGGCCCGAAACCCTGGAAGCTGCATTTTTTGATTTCGATGCCATCCCATGGCGCGAACTGGCCTTTCGTACGGTCAGCACCACGCTCGAACACTATCTGAATGACCGGCCAGCGGGGCGGTTTCCTACGCATCACTATGCCATCGACCTGCGTTTTCCGGATTAGCGTTCGGCCATGAAACCGATCTGGGTCGATGTGCACGCACCGCTCCCCGACCCCCTCAAAGAACCCGTGCGGGATCTCGTGGCATTGGGTTTCGACCTGTCCACCGCACGCCTGCGCGAGGCCTACGCCAAGGGCTTGTTTCCATGGTTCGCGCCCGGCGATCCGGTTCTGTGGTGGAGCCCGGACCCACGCATGGTACTGGTCTGCGCAGACCTGCACATCAGCCGCTCGCTGGCCAAGCGCGTACGCCAGTTCGACCGGCCCGACGGCCGTTTGCGGGTGACGCTGAACCTCGCCTGCGAGGCTGTCATGCACCAATGCGCCCGGCGCCTCGGCAACCGGATCGCCCCCGGTGCCGCGCTGCGGGGCCGGCCGCTGCCCACGCAATCGGCCACACGACGCTGGTCAACCACCTCGACCTGGATCACGCCCGACATCATTCAGGCCTATTTGGCGTGGCATCGACAGGGCCACGTGCAGAGTGTCGAAGTCTGGATCGACGAGCAACTCGCAGGCGGCCTGTATGGGGTCAGCCTGGGGCGTTGTTTCTTTGGCGAATCGATGTTCAGCCGGGTGAGCGACACCAGCAAAGTGGCCCTGGCTTACCTGGCAAGACATCTGCAAGTCCTTGGCGTACCATGGGTAGACTGCCAGCAGGAAACCCCGCACCTGGCCCGCATGGGGGCCCGCAGCATACCGCGCCACCAATTCCTGACCGCGCTGGCCGAACTGGGCCCGGCCCCCATGCCGCACTGGGGGCGCGGGCGCCTGCGGGCAGACGGGCAACTGTGCGATGAACCGTGCGATGATCAGCCGACAGGCCCAACACCCCCGCCATGAGTACCCCACACGAGTCCGTCTTCCGCCATCTGCAGTTCTACGTCACGGCGCCCTATCCCTGCAGCTACCTGCCGGGGCGCATGGCGCGATCCGAGGTGGTGGCCCCCGCCCATCTGGTCGACGCCGGCCTGTACGACCGGCTCATCGAACAAGGTTTCCGACGCAGCGGCCTGTTCATCTATCGGCCGGCGTGCCAAACCTGCAAGGCCTGTGTCCCCATCCGGGTGGATGCCCGGCGTTTTGTGCGCAACCGCACACAAGACAAGCTGTGGCGCCGCATGAACGCACAGCTGCAGGTGCGCCTCGGCCCCTTGCACTGGGACGAGGCGCACTTTCGCCTGTATCTCAGGTACCAGCAGGTGCGTCATCGGGGTTCGGGCATGGACGAAGACGACCCGGCGCAATACACCCAGTTCCTGTTGAACAGCCAGGTCCGTTCCAGCCTGGTCGAATTCCACGACCCCGACGGGATCCTGCGCATGGTAGCCATCATGGACCGCCTCGACCAGGGCCTCTCGGCCGTCTATACGTTCTACGATCCCGACGCCCACGGCAGCCTGGGTACGTACGCCATTCTCTGGCAGCTCGAATATTGCCGCCAGCGCCGCCAGCCATGGCTGTATCTGGGCTACTGGATTGCGCAAAGCCCCAAAATGGCCTACAAGGCAGGGTTTCATCCCCACCAGATCCTGCAGGACGGGCGCTGGATCACACCAGGCCCATCCCACTGAACCCGCCATGCCGCTATTGTCCAGAGCCTATCCGCTGGCCCGCGCCGCCCTGTTTTCGATGGACGCCGAGCGCGCCCACGAGCTGACCCTGGCCGCCCTGAAAAAAACCCATGCCTGCCGCGTGGCTCGCCCCCTGATCCAGGCCAGCCGCCCACCGTCCGGTACCGCCTGCACCCTGATGGGCCTGTCGCTGCCCAATGCCGTGGGGCTGGCTGCCGGCCTGGATAAAAATGGCGCCTATATCGATGCCCTGGGCGCCCTGGGCTTCGGCTTCATCGAGGTCGGCACGGTCACGCCCCGGCCGCAGCCCGGCAACCCCAAGCCCCGATTGTTCCGCCTTCCGGCCGCACGCAGCCTGATCAACCGCATGGGCTTCAACAATCACGGCCTGGACGCCTTCCTGGACAACGTGCAGGCCAGCCGCTGGCGCCGCGAGGGTGGCGTGCTGGGCCTGAACATCGGCAAAAATGCCGACACCCCCATCGAGCGGGCCATCGACGACTATCTGCTGTGCCTGGATGGCGTCTATCCCCATGCCGACTACGTCACGCTGAACATCTCCTCGCCCAACACCAGTCAGCTGCGCAGCCTGCAGGGGCATGATGCCCTGGACGCCCTGCTGGCGGCCATACAGGCCCGGCGCCAGCTGCTCGCCGACCGCCACGGCCGCAAGCCGCCGCTGGTCGTAAAAATCGCGCCCGATCTGCAGGCTGAAGAAATCGATGCCGTGGCCGAGCTGGTACCGGCTCATGGCATCGATGGCATCATCGCCACCAACACCACCCTGTCCCGCACAGCCGTGCAGGGCCTGGCCCACGCCAGCGAGCCAGGCGGCCTCTCGGGCCCGCCGGTGCACGAACTTTCGCTCGACGTCATCCGCCGGCTGCGTACGCGCCTGGGCTCCGAGACCGCCATCATCGGCGTCGGGGGCATCGAACAGGCCACACAGGCCATTGAAAAAATCCAGGCGGGGGCGAACGCCGTGCAGCTGTACACCGGCCTGATCTATCGCGGCCCGGTCCTGGTGGCCGAATGCGTTCAGGCGCTGGCAGCCTTGTCGGCCACCACGGCCTGAGGGCTGCGGCTGAAACGCCGATGCACCTGGTCCAGGTAAAGATAGATCACCGGCGTGGTGAACAGCGTCAATGCCTGAGACAACAGCAAACCGCCCACCATGGCATAGCCCAGAGGCTGGCGCAGCTCGGAGCCTGCCCCGCTGCCCAGCATCAGGGGCAGGCCAGCGAACAGCGCGCACAACGTGGTCATCATGATGGGCCTGAAACGCAGCAGGCAGGCCTGATAAATCGCTTCGCGCGGGCTCAGGCCCTGCCTGCGCTCGGCGGCCAGGGCGAAATCGATCAGCATGATGCCGTTCTTCTTGACGATACCGATGAGCAGCAGGATGCCGATGACGGCGATCACGCTCAGGTCGAAGCCGTTGGCCATGAGAATGAGCAAAGCGCCCACCCCCGCCGACGGCAGCGTGGACAGGATGGTGAGCGGGTGGATGTAGCTTTCATACAATAGCCCGAGCACGATGTACACGGCCACCAGGGCCGCGGCGATGAGATAGGGCTGGGAGGCCAGCGACTCTTCGAACACCTGTGCCGTGCCCTGGAATGAGCCCTGCACCGACAGCGGTACGGCCATTTCGCGTTCCGCCGCATAGATTGCGTTCACGGCCTGGCCCAGGGCCACGCCGGGCGCCAGGTTGAACGAGATCGTGACGGCCGGAAACTGGCCCTGGTGGTTGATGGACAGGAACCCCGGACGGCTGGTGTCCACCTGTACCAGGCTGGACAACGGCACCTGCTCGCCCGTGACGGGCGACCGAATGTAGAGCCGCGAGAACACGGCCGGATCCGATTGCCAGCGCGGGTCGATCTCGAGTATGACCTGGTAGCTGTTGATCTGGGTGGAATACTGGGCCACCTGGCGCTGGCCGAGCGCATTGTAGATCGTGCTGTCGATCATGGCCGGCGTGATGCCGAACATCGCGGCACGCTGCCGGTCGATGGTGACCATCACCGTATTGGCGCCGCTTTGCTGGTCGGTGGCCAGGTCCGTGAGCTGCGGCAGCTGGTGAAAGCGCTCGAGCAGCCGCGGCGCCCACGTGTTCAGTTCTTCCAGGTCGGCACTGGTGAGGGTGTACTGGTACTGCGAGCGCGACATGCGGCCGCCCACGTTGATATCCTGCCCCGCCTGCAGGAACAGCTGCACGCCGGGGATTTCCGCCAGCTGCGTGCGCAGGCGCGCGATGACCTGGTCGGCTGAAGCCTTGCGACCCTCGCTGCGCGGGCGCAAGCTGATGAAGAACCGCCCGGTGTTGAAAGTGGGCGCATTGCTGCTCATGCCGAATGCCGCGACGTCCGGATCCTGCCGGATCACCTCGGCCAATGCCATCATGCGCTCGTTCATGGCCTCGAAGGAACTGTCCTGCGAGGTCTCGGCCACGCCGAAGATGGCGCCGGTATCCTGCTGCGGGAAGAACCCCTTGGGGATCACGACGAACAGCACGGCCGAGGCCACGACCGTGGCCAGAAACACCAGCAGGGTCGCAAGGCGGTGGTCGAGCACGAAATCCAGCCCCCGCCGATAACCCGCCAGCAAGTGCTCGAAACCCGCCTCGAAGACCCGATACAACCAACCATGGCGCTGCCCGGACACCTTGCGCAGGTAGCGCGAACACAGCATCGGCGTCAGGCTCAGCGTGATGGCCACCGAAATCATCACGGTCATCGTGACCGTCATGGCGAACTCACGGAACAGCCGCCCCACCATGCCGCTCATGAGCAGCAAGGGGATGAACACCGCCACCAGCGACACTGAAATCGACACGATGGTGAAGCCGATCTCGGCCGAACCCTGGAGCGCCGCCTGCATGGGCGGCTTCCCGTCTTCGACGTGGCGCCAGATGTTTTCCAGCATGACGACCGCATCATCGACAATGAAACCGACCGAAATCGTCAGCGCCATCAGGGACAGGTTGTCCAGGCTGTAGCCCACCAGATACATGAGCGCGAACGTGCCCATCAGCGCCAGCGGCACCGTGGCGCTGGCGATCAGCGTCCCGGCCACATTGCGCAGGAACATGAAGATCACCAGCACGACCAGGGCAATCGAGAGCAGCAGCGTGAATTCGACCTCGAGCACGGAGGCCCGGATGTTCTGTGTGCGGTCCATGAGCGTACTGACATGGATGCTGGCCGGCATCGAGGCCATCAGGCGCGGCAGTTCGGCGCGGATGCGTTCGACCGTGTCGATGACGTTGGCGCCCGGCTGCTTGGTGATGCCCATGACCAGCGAACGGCCATCCAGCGCCGCGTCTTCGGCATCCGCCCCGGCGCCGGCAAAGGCCCATCCCGCCTGCTTCATGTCTTCGGGGCCTGGTACGGCCCGGCCGATGTCACGCACCCGGATCGGCGCACCATTGCGCCAGGCGATGATCACGTCATTCCAGGGCTCGACCTCGAGGATCTGGTCGTTGGTGTAAATGGTATAGCTTTGGCGCGAGCCGTCGATGATCCCCTTGGGCTGGTTCACCGTCGTCGTGGCGATCACGTTGCGGATGGCATCCAGGTCCAGGTCCAGCGCCGCGATTTTTTCGGGGTCGACCTGAATGCGCACGGCCGGCTTCTTTTGCCCCCAGATGACGACCTGGCCCACCCCCTCGATGCGCGACAGCTGCTGCGCCAGGATGTTGTCGGCAAAATCGTTGACTTCGGTGATAGGCAGCACGTCCGACTGCACGGACATGATCAGAATGGAGAAATCCGCCGGATTGATCTTGCGAAACGTGGGCGGGCTGCTGAGATTCGACGGCAGTTGGCGCGAGGCAGCGTTGATGGCGCTTTGCACGTCCAGTGCCGCACCATCGATGTCGCGATCCAGATCGAACTGCAGCGTGATCCGGGTGGAGCCCAGTGCATTCTCGGAGCTCATCTGCTGCAGCCCGGGAATCGTCGAAAATTCGCGCTCCAGTGGCTGGGCGACGCTGGTGGCCATAGTTTCCGGGTTCCCGCCCGGCAGGCGGGCCATCACCTGTATCGTGGGGAAATCCACCTGCGGCAAGGGGGCCACCGGCAGCAGCGGAAACATGGCCAGCCCCACCAGGAAGAGCGCCATGGCCAGCAGGGAGGTCCCTATGGGCCGGCGGATGAACGCGGCAGACACATTCACGACGTCTCCTCGATGGCTTCGATGCTGAGCCCCGGACGCAGCTTGTACTGGCCATCGATCACCACCTGTTCGCCGGCCTGCAGCCCCGCCGACACCAGCGCCATGCCATCCTGAACGACCTCGACCTGGACGGGCTGCAGGCGCACGCGACCGTCGGCCTCGACCACATAGACCTGAAGGTTGTCCACCCCGCGCTGTATGGCCTGCTCAGGCACCACCAGCGCCTGCGGATGGTGCCCGAGGATCAGGCGCACATCCACGGTCTGACCCGGCCAGAGGCGCCGTTCGGGGTTGTCCAGCCGGGCTTTCAGCCGCAAGGTGGCACTGGCCTCGTCGATCTGGTTGTCGACCAGCACCAGCGAGCCCACACCCAGCGATTCACCGCTCGCCCGATCGAATACCTCGACGCGCAGGGCCCGATCCTTGTGCAGGGCTGCCTGGATCCGTGGAAATTCCGTGTCCGGCACCATGAACCGCACGGCCATGGGATCGATCTGACGGATCGTCACCAGCCCCTGCGCATCGGACACCCTGACCTGATTGCCTGGATCGTAATTGATCACCCCGGTTCGCCCACCCAACGGGGCCAGGATGCGTGTGTCGTCGAGCACGGCGCGCGCGCGTTCGACCTCGGCGTTGTCCGCCTGTACGGTCGCTTCCAGCACGGCGACCTGCGCCGCCTGCCGATCGAGCACCTGGCGCTCGATCGCCCCACGCTTGGCCAGCTGCTCATAGCGCCCCAGGTCCGCGCGCGCGTTCTCCAGTTGAACCTGATCACGAGTCAGCTGGGCCTGGGCCAGGTCGAACTGGGCCCGCGGGATCCGGTCATCCAGGCGCGCCAGCAGCTGGCCTTGCTGAACCATATCGCCCTCGTGGAAACCGAGTTCTTCGAGCTGACCATCGATGCGCGGGCGCACGACCACGTTCTGCCAGGCCTCGCCCGTTCCCAGGGCCTGTATGCGCATCGGCACATCGCGGACCTCGACCGTCGCCAGACGCACCAGGACGGGTGCGGGCGCCGCAGGGCCCGGCGCCGCCCGGGACGGATGCTGCTGCCACCAATACAGCCCCCCCAGCCCCAGAAGCAGCGCGGCGGCCAGAAGCAAGATGCGTCGAATTGAACTCATCGCTGAAGTATACGGTCTGACGTGCGGATTGGCTCAATCCGCCACGCGCGCGCAGCACGATTCCATGGCCGGATCCACGAAAATCTGTGGCGACATGTAAACAAAAACGCCCCGGCACGAGTCCGGGGCGGTCAGGGCGGCACCAGCCGCACAGGGCCGGTGCATGGGAATGCCGTATCAGTTGGCGGCGGCGCGGCTGCTGGCCTTGGTGGCCTTGGTGGCGGCCTTGCTGACATCGGTCGCGGCCTTCAGGGTGGCGTTGGTGGCCGCCTGGAAGTTCGACTCGGCGGCACTGGCAGCCTGGCGGGCGGCCTTGGCGGCCGATTCGTAGGCGTTGGTGGCCGTGGCCAGCGACGACTTGATCAGGGCCACGGCGCCTTCCGAACCCGTGGGGGCATTGCGCGCGAACTGCTCGACCGCTTCGGCCACTTGTTGCTGGCCTTGGCTCAGGTGCTCATCGGCCAGTTTGCTCAGGTCGCCGTGAATGTCGGCGAAGATCTCGTAGACGTCCTTGCTGTAGGCTACGGCCTGCTCGGGGCGTACCAGGGCAGACGTGAAGCTGAGCAGTTCCTGGGCATCCTTGAGTTCGATGGCATCCTTGGATTTCTGGGCGATGTCTTCCAGCGCGGCCTTGGTGGCCTTGAGGTTCAGGTCGACCAGCTTTTCGAAACCGTTGAAAAAGGTTTCCTGGACGGCCAGCAGATTTTCGAGGGCCGCCTTCTGGGAAGCCTGCAGGGGTTGTTGGGTTGCGCTCATGATGACTCCTTGTCGTTGGCGAGAAGGACGTCGTCGGTCACAGGCCGCTACCCTTCTCTGGCACAGCACGATTGCTGCATTGCACAAAAGGAATTGTACCTGATTGCACAAGGCTGTCAAGAAATTTTGTTGCGGCGCAACAACTCAGTGTTCGCCGTCGTGACCCAATGCTGACGAGATGCTGGTCGCCGTCTCGGTGAGCAGCGGAATCCAGTCGTCGCGCATGCGTTCGGCAGGTGCCGACAGCGACAAGCCGGCCTGCAGCGCCCCGGCTTCATCGTAGATCCCGGCGGCAATGCAGCGGACGCCCAGCTCCAGCTCTTCGTTGTCGCGGGCATAGCCGTGGCGCCGCACCAGCGCCAGTTCGCGCTCGAGTTGATCCAGTTGCGTAATGCTGTTGCGCGTATTGCCCGCCAGGCCGGTGCGCATGGCATAGCTGCGCACGCTGCGTGCATCCCAGACCGACAGGAACAGTTTGCCGGTGGACGTCAGATGCAGCGGGGCCCGCCCACCGATCGCCCGCACCACCTGCATGCCGGAGCGCTCGCTCCAGGCCCGCTCGACGTAGACGATTTCGTCGCCCTGGGCCAATGACAGGTTCACGGTCTGGCCGGTCTGGCGATGCAGCTCGCGCATCAGGCCGATGGATGCGGTGCGCACGTCCAGCCGGCCCTTGACCAACGAGCCCAGTTCGAGCAGGCGCATGCCCAGCCGGTACAGGCCGCTGTCGACCCGTTCGACATAACGCCCCACACACAGGTCGGCCAATATGCGATGCACCGTGGATGCATGCAGCCCGGTCGCGCCCGAGAGTTCTTTGAGGGTCACAGGGTCGTTGCGTGTGGCCAGCACGTCGAGCAGGCGCATGGCCCGGTCCAGGACCTGGATCGTAATGGACGCGTGCTCGTTGGCGTGTAGAGAGGGATAGGGCATGATCGGCAGCTTGTTTTTTCCATCATATGAAAAATCAAACCACATGACAAGAAACAACGGGCGATAGGGACGAACTAGATGCCCATTCAAGATGCCCGCTCAGATGCCCGTTCGCGCCTGCGCGCATGGCCGCGCGCGAGCCTATGCACGGGCAAAGCCCATGCGCGGGCGAATTCACACGGATGGACTCAGGCGGGCGGGCTCAGGCGACCGCCGGCCGCCAGTACCTGGGCGCGCAGCCACTCGAGCGCCTGCGCGCAGGCCTCGGGCGGGCCTTTCACGCCAAGCTCGGTATGCGGGTGCCCCCCCCGGTCGCCCACGTTGGGCAGGCTGAACACCCGCACGCCCGGCCACTGCGCCTCGAGCTGCTCGAGCGATGGGGTGATGCGGGATTCCGGCAGGCCGAACACCAGAAAGGAGTACTCTGCGCGGCGTTCGCAATGGTGCCAGCGCGCATAGCGCGTATCCAGGGTCCAGGCCATCATGGCATGCGCCATCACCGGAAAACCGGGCATGAAGCTGTGGTTATGAATAAAAAACCCGGGAATGCGATTGAAGGCATTGGGAATGATCTCCGCGCCCTCTGGAAATACCCCCATCTGCAGGCGCTGCTGGTTTTCGGGGTCGTTCATGTCGGCCGTGCCCTGCCCCTTGGCGGCCATTTCGGCGCAGCGCTGCGCAATCAGGCGTTCGGCCTCGGGGTGCAACACCAGCGGGATGCCCAATGCCCGCGCCGCGGCCTGCCGCGTGCGGTCATCGGGCGTGGCCCCGATGCCGCCGCAGCAGAACACCAGGTCATCGGTGGCGAAACTGCGCTGCAGGCAGGCCGTGATGTCATCTTCATCGTCCGAAATGAATTCGGCGGCGTGCAGCCGCATGCCGCGCTTTTGCAGCAGCTCGATCAGCTTCGAGAAATGCTGGTCTTGGCGCCGGCCGGAAAGGATCTCGTCGCCAATGGCGATCAGGCGTACGTGGGGGGGGTCAACTTGCATGAGAGAATTCCTGGGGATCAATCAGTGTCTGTGCGCGCAATTCGCGTAGCGCATCCAGGCAGAAGTGGGCATACGCCAGCGCTGAAAACACAGGCATCACCAGCCAAAACAGCGGGATCAGGTTCAACAGAGACAGGCAGCCGGCCAGGAGCCACAGAAGTCGGCTGTTGCGCCGCCACAACAAACGCCGCTCGGGCGGCGACGCGTGTTCGATCAGGGCATCGACGCGCAACATGCGATTGACGGCAAAAGCCCACCAGAACACGGGCAGGACCAGGGCGAAAGGGGGCAGCAGCCACAAGGGCATGGTCAGCAGCCAGCCCAGGCAAAACAAGGTCCCCACCCAGATGGCATTCCAGGTGCCCAGGACGGTGACATGGCGTCCCTGGCGTTTCAGGCCTGGATAATTGTGGCGCTCCAGGTGCCGCAGCACGATGGGCATCACGAAAATGGCGGCGATCACCAAGCCAAGAATCCCAGCCATGGGCAGCAGAAGCCCAGCCGCCATGACCGGCACCAGCACAGGCAACATCCACAGCTTGAGCGAAAACCAGCCCACGGCGAGCAGCCACTGGTCCAGTGCATCCAGCGGCCCCCAGGCCGAGATGAACTGATCGATCCAGAGGGTCAGAGGAGACCAGAACAGCCACAGCAGGATGATCGCGCCCAGCAGGGCAATGAAAAACGGCAACAGCAGGGCCAGCAGCATGCGCGGATGCAGCTGGCTGACCACGGCCCTGCGAAAGGCTTGCCCAACCTTGGCAAAGCCCGGTTCGGCAGGCGCGTGGTATGAGATGATCTCGGTGGCGGACATGACGTGAAGTTTCCACGAACGGCCGCGCCAACGCAAGCCCCGTACAATCGATCAGACGACGAACGTGGAACCCGCCCGCCCACCATGAGCCTCTACAACCCCCATATCGACAAACCCGCCCTGCTGGCCCGGCTGGCAGCCGACCAGGGCCGGCGCGTGGTCTGCTACTGCGCCGCGTGGTGCCGCACGTGCGACGCCTGGCAAGCCATTTTCGAACGCCTCGCGCAATCGTATCCAGACTGGACCTTCATCTGGGTGGATATCGAAGACAGCCCAGAGTGGCTGGGCGATGAAGATGTGGAAGATTTTCCTACCATGCTGATCCAGGATGCCGCCGGCACCCGTTTCTGGGGCCCCCAGCCGCCATTGGCCGAGGCGCTGCAGCGCCTGCTGCAGCACGCCGGTCAGTTACCCGTGCAGCAAACGGGCCCGGGCCGGATCGAGCGTTTCTGATCAGACTGGCTTGCGCCGCCCGCCCAGCAGCACGCCCACACAGGGCTTGCTGGAGGCCGGACCAACCGCCGCGGGCTCGGCGGGGCCGGCGGGCGCTGCGGCCGAAGGTTCGTAAGGCTTGGTGAAGAACTCGTCCAGGGGCGCCTCAGGCGTGAAACGGCTGGCCCTGCGGCCCGACAGGCGCGCATGGCGGCGCGGTTCGCGAGGGAGTTCGAGCTCGCCGCGCGGGATCGGGGTCTTGATGAGCTTTTCGATGTCGATCAGGTAGCGTTCCTCGTCGGCCGTGTACAGGGCAATGGCATCCCCTTCGGCCCCGGCACGGCCGGTGCGCCCGATACGGTGCACGTAGTCTTCGGGGTTGCGCGGCAGATCGTAGTTGATCACGCAGGGCACACCGGCGACGTCCAGGCCGCGCGCCGCCACGTCGGTGGCCACGAGGACTTCGAGGGCGCCCGACTTGAAGGCTTCGAGGGCTTTCATGCGCTCGATCTGCGACTTGTTGCCGTGGATGGATTCGGCGCGCACGCCATCGAGCTCAAGCTGGCGCGCCAGGCGGCTGCAGCCGATCTTGGTGTTCGAGAAGACGATCACCTGGTTCAGGTGGCGCGACTTGACCAGGTGGGTGACGGCCCGCCGCTTGGCGTCGCTGTCCAGGCGATAGGCGATCTGGGTGACGGTATCGGCCGCCGCGTTGGGGCGCGCCACCTCGATCTCGACCGGGGTGCGCAAGAAGGTGCGCCCCAGCTTGCGGATTTCGGGGCTGAACGTGGCCGAGAACAACAGGCCCTGGCGCCCTTCGGGCAGCAGCCTGATGATGCGATCCAGATCCGGCAGGAAACCCATGTCGAGCATGCGATCGGCCTCGTCCAGCACGAGAATGCCCACCTGGCCCAGGTTGACGTTGCGCTGCTCGACGTGGTCGAGCAGCCGCCCGGGCGTGGCGATCAGGATCTCGCAGCCCTCGCGCAACTGATCGCGCTGCGGGCGGATGTCGACCCCGCCAAACACCACCGCCGTGCGCAAAGGCACATGACGGCTGTACTGCGCCACATTGGCATGCACCTGGTCCGCGAGCTCGCGCGTGGGCGTGAGAATCAGGGCCCGCACCGGATGGCGCGCCGGCGACGCGCTGGTGTTGGCAAAAGGCATCAGGCGGTGCAAGATCGGCAGGGAAAATGCGGCCGTCTTGCCCGTGCCCGTCTGGGCAGCCCCCATGATGTCGCGCCCTGCCATCGCCACGGGAATGGCCTTGGACTGTATGGGCGTCGCAGAAACATAGCCGGTGTCCTGGACGGCCTGCAAAATGCCGGGATGCAAGCCAAACTGACTGAAGGGCAAGGTGGATTCGGTCGAATCGGAGGTGGGGGATTGGGTCATTCGAATAGGAAAGGGTACAGGCAAAACCTTGCCTGCACAGGCATGAACGGACCATTTTAACCCGCATCGCGACTGGCTGGGCAATTGGTACAATATTCGCCTGATCAATTGAGGAGACAGCAATGTCCATGTCTGACCGCGACGGGCTCATCTGGTACGACGGCAAGCTGGTGCCCTGGCGCGATGCCACCACCCACGTGCTGACGCATTCATTGCACTACGGCCTGTCCGTTTTCGAGGGGGTGCGGGCATACAAGACCCAGAACGGCACGGCGATCTTCAGGCTCGAAGAACACACCAGGCGTCTGCTCAATTCCGCCCACATCTACCAAATGAAGATCCCGTACTCGCGCGAAGCCCTGCAAGACGCCCAGATCGAGGTCGTACGCCGCAACGAACTCGAATCCTGCTACATCCGCCCAGTCGCCTTCTACGGTTCCGAGAAAATGGGGGTCTCGCCGCGGGGCGCGTCGGTGCACGTGGCCATCGCAGCCTGGCCCTGGGGCGCCTACCTGGGCGAAGAAGCCCTGCGCCGCGGCATCCGCGTCAAAATCTCCTCCTTTGCCCGCCAGCACGTCAACGTCACCATGCCGCGCGCGAAAATCGCCAGCACCTATGCCAACTCCATCCTGGCCAATGCCGAAGCCATCGATCACGGCTACGACGAGGCGATCCTGCTCGATACCCAGGGGTTCGTGGCCGAAGGTTCGGGCGAAAACCTGTTCATCGTGCGCGACGGCATCCTGTACGAACCCGATATCGCTTGCGCGCTGACCGGCATCACGCGCGCCTCCGTCCACCAGCTGGCGGCCGACCTGGGCCTGCAGGTGGCGTCGCGCCGCCTCACACGCGATGACCTCTACATCGCCGATGAAGCCTTCTTTACCGGTACCGCCGCCGAAGTCACCCCCATCCGCGAGATCGACGGCCGGCAAATCGGCATCGGCGAACGGGGCCCGGTCACCACGCAATTACAAAAAGCCTTCTTCGATGCGGTATCCGGCAAAACGCCCAAATACCACCACTGGCTTACCAAGGTCTGAAAGGAATCACCATGAGCAGCACGCCAGAATCCAGCCAGGACGACATCATCCGGGTCGGGGCCGAAGACCTCCCGGTGTACTGCCCTGGGCCCAAAGCGCCCCTCTGGAGCCAGCACCCGCGCATCTACATCGAAGTCGTCAAGAACGGGGTGGCCCGCTGCCAGTACTGCGGGGCGCGCTATGCCCTGCGCGACGGCGAGACGGTTCACGGGCATCACTAGGCACCATCGTTCAAAAACGGCCTGCAGCGGCCCCGCAGGCCACGCACACCATTACCGCTTAAAGGGCGCCAGCAGCGTCCGCTGCGTATCCAGGCGCTCACGCAACGCACGGATGCGCACGTCGATACGCGATTGCGCGTAAAAATCCCGGCTGTGGTCGCGGGCCTGTTGCAGGTGCTCCACGGCCGTGGACACGGCACCCCGCAGTTCGTAATACGTGGCCATGGCCTCGTGCGCCTCGGTCACATGGCCGGTGCGGTCCAGTTCCAGGGCCAGCATTTTCTGGAACTCGGCCACGTGGGGCCACCTGCGCACCAGTGCCTGCAAGAGCCGCACGGCGTCTTCCGATTTGCCCGCCTGTTGCAGGGCACGCGCCCGCTCATAGGCCACCCCCTGGCTGTCTGGCCAACGGGCAAAGGCCTGCTCAGACACCCGGAGAGCCTCCCCGGGACCATGCGCCGCCGCAAGCTGGATGGCCAGCACGTCGATTTGCGGCGCGGGCTGCAAGGCCCGGGCCTGCTCCAGATCCTTGCGCGCCTGGTCGGGCTGGCCTGCCGCATGGGCCAACAGGGCCAGGCCATACAGTGCAGCGGCCTTGCGAGCCCCCTGCTGCTGGGCCGCCTGGCTGCGCAAGCTCTGTTCGAGCCGCTGCCGGGTCGCATTATCGCGCGCCTGCAGCAATGCCAGCCGAGTCCGCACGAACCAGTATTCGGGGTTCGAGACCACAGCGGCGCCCGGCAGGCGATCCAGCCGATTTTCGATATCGGACAGGCGCTGGATCGACAGCGGGTGCGTCGCCGCATAGCCCCCACCCACGCCTTCGTTCAGGCGCGAGGCCTGCATCAGCCGCCTGAACATCTCGAGCATGCCGCGCGGGTCGAAACCCGCTTGCTGCATCATCTGCAGCCCGACACGATCTGCTTCTTGTTCGGCGCCCCGGGAAAAACCCAGCTGGCGGTCGATGGCCGCCGCCTGGCCGAACGCGGCAACCCCCATGGCCAGATCGCCTTGCCCGGCCATGGCCGCCAGCAGCGCGCCCACCAGGCTGGCCACCATGATCCCCGTGCCCTGCGACTGCTGCTCGAGCCCGCGGGCGATATGCCGCTGCATCACGTGACTGATCTCGTGCGCCAATACACTGGCCAGCTCGGATTCGCTTTCGGTCGCGGTCACCAGGCCGCTGTTCACCCCGATGTACCCGCCCGGCAAGGCAAATGCATTGATGGCGGGATCACGCACGGCAAAAACGGTGATGTCCTGCTCGAGCGGCTGCGGCGCATGCACGGCCAACCGCTGCCCCAGTGCACTCAGGTACTGGTTGATGTCGATGTCGGCCACATAGGTGGGGTCCTGGTAGCCCTGCTCCATGATGGCCTGCCCGAGCAGACGCTCGAGCGCGGGCGAGAGCTCGATCGCCGAAGCGGCGCCCATGGACGGCAGCCCCACGGGCTGGGCATGGATCCCCGGATGACCCGCCAAGAGCGAGGCGGCCAGACACAGGCTCAAACCGGTTTTACGCATGGTGCCGATGGCGCCCGCCCACTGCGAGGCCGGCTGACGCCGGAGAATTTCGATGGCCTAGTGTAAAGCATCCTAAAATGAGCCTTTTGCCCGACCACCAGGACGCCATGACCACACCAAGCTACGACATCGCCATTCTGGGCAGCGGGCCGGTCGGTTGTGCATTGGCGCTGGCGCTGGCGCGCCACGCGCCGGATCCCGGGCGCATCCTGCTGGCCGGCCCGATGCCCGCCCCACGGCCAGCGGGCCAGGCCATCGATCCACGGGCGCTGGCCATGAACCACGGCAGCCACCAGTTTCTCGACAGCCTGAATGCATGGCCCGCCCATGCCGCCGCCATCACCCACGTGCACGTGTCTCAAGCCCACCACGTCGGCCAGACACAGATCGACCATGCCGACCTGGGCGTTGCCGAACTGGGCTGTGTCGTACGCTACGACGAGCTCCTCGAGCGTCTGCACCAGGCGCTCGAGCACAGCGGGGTACAGCGCTTGCTCGAGCGCCCTTCCAGGCCACTGGCGGGCACGCCCGTTCAGCTGCCCCTGAAGACACAGACGTTGACGACCCGCGTCGCGCTGCTGTCCGACGGGGTCGCACCGAGCGGCCTGCGCCGTGAATACGGGCAGCGGGCGGTCCTGGCCACGATACGGGCCAGCCGCCCACGGCCTGGCTGGGCATTCGAACGCTTTACCCGCGAAGGCCCGCTGGCCCTGCTGCCCCACCCGGCCGACCCGGCACTATACAGCCTGGTCTGGTGCGTGCCGCCCGCGCGGGCCGAAGCGCTGCTCGCAAGCCCGGCAGCCGCCTTTGCCCAGGCGCTGCAACAGGCCTTCGGGCAACGCCTGGGCACGCTTCGGCCCGTCGGCGACAGCCATACATTCCCATTGTCCCTGCACGTGGGTCCGCAGTACCTGGGCCCCGGTGTGATGGCATTGGGCAATGCCGCCCAGACCCTGCATCCAGTGGCTGGACAAGGCCTGAATCTGGGGCTGCGCGACGTGGCCCAGCTGGCTCATGCGCTCGGGCCCTGGCTGGCCCGCCCGCAATCCGAGGTTTCATTCCCGCTGCGGCACTACATGCACAAGCGCCGCCTCGACCGCGGTCTGACCGTCGCCATCACGGACACCCTGCCACGCGTCTTTGCCACAAAATGGGCCCCGCTGCGACACGCCTGCAGTCTCGGGCTGATGGCGCTCGAACTCCTGCCGATGCTGCGCAGGCCACTGGCCCGTCATCTCATGCAGGGTCAGCGACGATAAGAACGTCCTAAAATGCCGGCATGATGATAGGATCCTGGACCCTCCCGCATCCGGTCTGCGCCGCCCCTATGGCGGGCGTCACAGACCGGCCCTACAGGCGTTTGTGCAAAGCGCTGGGCGCCGCATACGCGGTCTGCGAAATGGCCGCCAGCAACCCGCGCCTGTGGAACAGCGTCAAAACGGCGCAACGCCTGAACCATCACGGCGAACCAGAGCCACTCGCCGTGCAGATCGCTGGCGCCGACCCCGACATGATGGCCGAGGCGGCCCTGTTCAATGTCCGCAAGGGGGCCTGCATCATCGACATCAACATGGGGTGCCCCGCCAAGAAGGTCTGCAAGGCCGCATCCGGCTCGGCCCTGCTGCGCGACGAGACCCTGGTGGCCCGCATTCTCGAACGGGTGGTGGCGGTCTGCCGACCCCTGGGTATTCCGGTTACACTGAAGACCCGCACCGGCTGGGACCGCCAGAGCCGCAATGCCGTACGCATCGCACGCCTAGCAGAAGACTGCGGTATCGCCGCCCTGGCTCTGCACGGCCGCACGCGCTGCGATCTGTACACGGGTGAAGCCGAATACGACACCCTGCGTGCCGTGCGCAACGCCATACGGATACCGCTGATTGCCAACGGAGACATCGACAGCCCTGAAAAAGCGCGGCAGGTCTTGCTCACCACGGGTGCCGACGCGGTAATGATCGGCCGGGCCGCCCGGGGCCGGCCCTGGATATTCCGGGAAATCGCCCACTACCTGAAGCACGGCAGCCATCTGCCGCCACCCACTTACGGAGAATTGCGCGAACTCCTGCTCGGTCATCTCGAAGACCACTATTCCTTTTATGGCGAACACGTCGGTGTGCGCACCGCGCGCAAGCACATCGGCTGGTATCTCGCCGGCCTGCCCGAAGCCGGGCCGCTGCTCACGCGTATCATGGCGCTGGACAGCACCGATGCGCAGGCCCGCGCCCTGCGCCACTGGCTCGAACAACAGCCCGCCGAGAAGGCGGCCACCCCTGAGACAACCCCGCATTGAAACCGTTCTTGGACATGAGTACCACAACCCCCTTGGAACAAGCCGTACGTGAACAGCTCGAGCGCTACTTTGCCGACCTGGGCGATTCCGCACCCCACGACATGCTCGCCATGGTGAACCGCTGCGTCGAACGCACCGTGCTGCAGGTGGCCATGGAGCGCACCGCGGGCAACCAGACCCGCGCGGCCGACATGTTGGGCATCACCCGCGGCACGCTGCGCAAGAAGCTGCTCGCCCACCAGATCGCCTACTGAATCCTTTTCCTGCCAAACCCACTGCCTCATCATGACCACACAGACTGCCCTGATCTCCGTGTCCGACAAATCCGGCATCGTCGATTTCGCCTCGGCTCTCGCGCAACGCGGGATCGCCCTGCTCTCCACGGGGGGGACGGCTCGCCTGCTGCGCGAGGCCGGTCTCGAAGTCACCGAAGTGGCAGCGCACACCCGATTCCCCGAAATCCTCGATGGCCGCGTCAAGACCCTGCACCCGCGCATTCACGGCGGCCTGCTGGCCCGGCGCGACGATGCCGCCCACCTGCGCACACTGGCAGAGCACGACATCCCGACCATCGACTTGCTGGTGGTCAACCTATACCCCTTCGGGCAAACCGTGGCGCGCCCCGACTGCACCCTGGCCGAAGCAATCGAAAACATCGATATCGGCGGGCCGGCCATGCTGCGCTCGGCCGCCAAGAACCATGGCGGTCCGGGCGGCGGCGTCAGCGTCGTGATCGATCCGGCCGACTATGCACGGGTGCTGGCGGACCTCGATGGCCCCGGCCACCGCGTCTCCTATGCCTTGCGCCTCGAGCTGGCTGCCAAGGCGTTCGCCCACACGGCCGCCTACGACGGCGCCATCGCGAACTGGCTGGCCAGCCTGACCGAGGCCGAACCGGCGCCCGAGCAGGTGCCTGCGCGCGAGCCCTGGCCGCGGGTGCTGTCGTTCCAATGGCAGCGCCAGCAGGTACTGCGTTATGGCGAAAATCCCCACCAAGGGGCCGCCTTCTACCGCGACCCGGCCGTCGGCGCAGGGCTGCTGGCCAGCTACCGCCAGATCCAGGGCAAGGCGCTGTCTTACAACAACATCGCCGATACCGACACCGCCTGGGAAAGCGTGCGCCACTTCGCGACGCCCGCCTGCGTCATCGTCAAACATGCCAATCCCTGCGGCGCCGCCCTGGGCGGCAGCGCTCTGGAGGCCTACGAGAAGGCCTTCAGGACCGATCCCACTTCGGCTTTCGGCGGCATCGTGGCCTTCAACACCACCGTAGACGAAGCTGCGGCACGGGCCGTCAGCGGTCCTTTTCTCGAAGTCCTCGTCGCCCCGGCCTACACGGGCGCCGCCCTGGCGATCCTGTCCGCCAAGAAGAACGTACGCGTGCTCGAAATCCCGCTCGGACCGGCACACAATGACTTCGACGTCAAGCGGGTCGGGGGCGGCTGGCTCGTCCAGGACGGCGATCTGCATACGGCCGATCCGGCCGCCATCCAGGTCGTCACCCGGCAGGCGCCCAGCCCCGAGCAAATGCAGGACCTGCTTTTTGCCTGGCACGTCGCACGTTATGTCAAATCGAATGCCATCGTCTTCTGCGGGGCCCAGGCCACACTGGGCGTTGGCGCGGGCCAAATGAGCCGCGTGGATTCAGCGCGCATCGCGTCCATCAAGGCCACCCAGGCGGGGCTGGACCTGCAGGGCTCGGTGGTGGCATCGGACGCCTTCTTTCCCTTCCGCGACGGGCTCGACGTCGTTGCGGATGCCGGCGCGACCTGCGTGATCCAACCAGGCGGCAGCATCCGCGACGACGAAGTCATTGCAGCCGCCAACGAACGGGGGGTGGCGATGGTCTTTACCGGCTTTCGACATTTCAGGCACTGATGCGAATATTGGGGGTGGATCCAGGATTGCGCCGCACGGGCTTCGGCATCATCGAAACCCAAGGCAGCCAGCTGCGGTACGTGGCCAGCGGCACGATCGTGGTTCCGACCCAATCGCCACTGGCTGAACGCCTGCAGGTGATACTCGACAACCTGCGCGAAGTCGCGCGCGACACCCGACCCGATGTCGCCGCGCTCGAGAAAGTGTTCCTGAATGCCAACCCCGCATCCACGCTGCTGCTGGGGCACGCGCGCGGCGCGGCGGTGTGCGCCCTGGCCGACAGCGGCCTGGGCGTATTCGAGTACACCGCCCTGCAGGTCAAGAAGTCCGTGGTCGGTACGGGCCGAGCGAGCAAGACACAGATCCAGGCCATGGTGCGCCACCTGTTGTCGCTCGATGGCGAGCCGGCCGCTGATGCCGCCGATGCGCTGGCCTGTGCGATCTGCCACGCGCACTGCGCCCCACTGGCCGAGCGCCTGCAGCACCTGGCCCCCGATACGCTGTCCCGGCGCGGCCGCCGGTTGCGCACCGGGCGCCTGATCGCCTGACGTTCACGGAGTCCACGATGATTGGTCGTCTCACGGGTACCCTGGTCGAACTGGCACCACCGAGCCTGTGCGTGCTGGTCGGCGGGGTGGGTTATGAACTCGACGTGCCGATGAGCACGCTCTACAAGCTGCCCGCGGTCGGGCAAAGCGTGAGCCTCTACACCCATCTCGCCATCCGCGACGATGCGCATGTCCTGTATGGGTTCGCCTCGGCTGCCGAACGCAACACGTTCCGGGCCCTGATCAAGGTCACCGGCATCGGCGCGCGCACCGCGCTGGCGCTGCTCTCAGGCCTGAGCGTGGAAGACCTGGTCGACGCCATCCAGCAACAGGAATCCGGCCGGCTCATCAAAGTGCCCGGAATCGGCAAAAAGACCGCGGAGCGGCTGCTCCTCGAACTGCGCGACAAGCTCGATGCGCCCGGAGAGCGGCTGTCAGCCAGCCAGGCCAACCCCACCGCGCCCTCGGCCGATCACGACGTCGTGCATGCCTTGCTGGCCCTGGGGTATTCCGCCCAGGAAGCGCGCAAGGCCGTGGGGGGCCTGGACCGCAGCCTGAGCGTGGCTGAGCGCATTCGGCAGGCCCTGAAAAGCCTGGCACGCGCCTGATGCAGGTCGACACCCCCACCGGCGTGGACGCTGCCCTGCACGTCCTGCGCGATACATTCGGATACGAGCAATTTCGCGGCCAGCAGCACGCCGTCATCGAACACGTCACTCAGGGTGGCCACGCCCTGGTATTGATGCCCACGGGCGGCGGCAAATCGCTCTGCTACCAGGTACCGGCGCTGCTGCGGCCCGGCGCGGGCGTGGTGATATCGCCGCTGATCGCGCTGATGCAGGACCAGGTGGACGCCCTCCAGGAACTCGGTGTGCGCGCGGCCTTTCTGAACTCGACCCAGACCCTGGCCGAGTCGCAGGCGGTGGAGCGCGATTTCCTTCAGGGCCGCCTGGATCTGTTGTACGTTGCGCCTGAACGCCTGCTCACGCCCCGCTGCCTGGACCTGCTCGCCGCCGGGCCAATCGCCTTGTTCGCCATCGATGAAGCGCATTGCGTATCGCAGTGGGGCCACGATTTCCGCCCAGAATATCAGGCGCTGGGCGTTCTGGCCGAGCGCTGGCCGGACGTCCCGCGGATCGCACTCACCGCCACGGCGACGGCTGCGACACGCGCGGACATCGTCCAGTGCCTGGCCCTGCAGAATGCGCCGCAGTATCTGGCCAGTTTCGATCGGCCCAACCTGTACTACACCATCGTCGAAAAGCATGACGTCCGGCGCCAACTGTTCGATTTCATCCGCGAGGCACACCGGGGGGAATGCGGAATCGTCTACGCGCTGTCCCGCACGCGGGTCGAGCAGACCGCACAATACCTGTGCGACCACGGCATGACGGCACTGCCCTACCACGCCGGCCTGAGCGCTGCCGTGCGGGCAACCCATCAGGCGCGTTTCCTGCGCGAAGACGGCGTCATCATGGTCGCCACCATCGCCTTCGGCATGGGGGTGAACAAACCGGACGTACGCTTCGTGGCGCATATCGACATGCCGAAGTCCATCGAAGGCTATTACCAGGAAACCGGGCGCGCGGGCCGGGATGGCTTGCCCGCCGATGCCTGGCTGGCGTATGGCCTGCAGGATGTGGTCCAACAGCGGCGCATGATCGACGAGTCCGAAGGCGACAGCCTGCACCAGCGGCGCCAGGTGCGCCAGCTGGATGCCATGCTGGCCCTGTGTGAAACCGTGCACTGCCGGCGCCAGGCCCTGCTGGCGTATTTCGAAGAAACGATCGAACCCTGCGGGCACTGCGACACCTGCCTGGACCCCCCCACGGCCTGGGACGGGACGGTGGCCATGCAGAAGCTGCTCTCGACCGTATACCGGCTGTGGCGCGAACGCGGGCAACGCTATGGCAGCGGCCACCTGATCGACATCCTGCGTGGGCAGCGCACCGAGCGGGTGCTGCAGCAGGGCCACGATACGCTCAGTGTATTTGGCGTCGGTGCGGCTCTGTCCGTGGACGCCTGGCGCAGCGTATTGCGCCAGGCCCTGGCGCTGGGCCTGCTGTCGGTCGACCTCGAAGGCTACGGCACTCTGGCGCTGACCGAAGCCAGCCGGCCGGTGCTCAAGGGCGAGCGCACGCTGATGCTGCGCCCGGTGGCACGAGCCCCAGCGCGGACGAAACGCACGCAGCGCACCACGACCCGTGCCCAGCTCGAGGACCTGCCCGCCCAGGCGCGCCGGTGCTTCGAACGCCTGCGCCACTGGCGCGCCCAATTGGCCCGAGAACACGGCAAGCCGGCCTATGTGATTTTCAATGATGCCACGCTGCGCGAGATCGCCCTTGCAAAGCCCGAGACACTGGAGGCCCTGAGCCACATCAGTGGTGTGGGCGCCCACAAGCGCACGGCGTATGGCCCGGCGGTACTGGCATGCGTGCGGGAAGCCGACGAGCCAGAGGCCGGCGAATCAGAATAATTGCGCCGCGCCGGGCCCGGCGGACGGCGCCTGCAACCCCAGGTGCTGCCAGCACCGCCGAGTGGCCATGCGCCCGCGCGGCGTACGCTGCAGATACCCGTGCTGGATGAGATAGGGCTCGATCACGTCTTCGATGGTGTCCCGTTCTTCGCCAATGGCCGCGGCCAGGCTGTCGACCCCGACCGGACCGCCATCGAACTTGTGCACCACGGCTTCGAGCAGCTTGCGGTCCATGAGGTCGAGGCCGCTGGGATCGACCTCGAGCAGGGCCAGGGCGGCCTGGGCGACCGGGACGTCGATCTGCCCCTGGGCCCGGACATCGGCATAATCGCGCACGCGGCGCAACAGACGGTTGGCGATGCGTGGCGTGCCGCGCGAACGCCGGGCGATTTCGGCGGCGCCGTCCGGACTGGTCTGTACCCCAAGCAGGCTGGCACTGCGCTGCACGATATGGGTAAGGTCTTCGGGCGAATAGAATTCGAGCCGTGAAACAATGCCGAAGCGGTCGCGCAGGGGATTGGTGAGCATGCCCGCCCGGGTGGTGGCCCCGACCAGCGTGAACGGCTGCAGATCGATTTTGACGCTGCGGGCCGCGGGCCCTTCGCCAATGAGAATGTCGATCTGGAAGTCTTCGAGGGCTGGATAGAGGATTTCTTCGACCACCGGCGACAGGCGGTGGATTTCATCGATGAACAGGACGTCGTTGCGTTCCAGGTTGGTGAGCATGGCGGCCAGGTCGCCGGGGCGTTCGAGCACCGGGCCCGAGGTTTGCCGCAACTGGACCTGCATTTCATGGGCCACGATGTGTGCCAGCGTGGTCTTGCCCAGCCCTGGTGGGCCAAACAGCAGCACGTGATCGAGTGCCTCGCCGCGACCGCGCGCCGCCTGGATGAAGATGTCGAGCTGATCGCAGACCCGGCGCTGACCGACGTAGTCGGCCAGCGCCTTGGGCCGCAGGGCGCGTTCGAGGGAGTCTTCGGCGGGCGAGACCAGGTCGGGGGCCACCAGGCGCGCCTGGGCGGTGGTGGAGAGGGTGTCGGCCTGTATGACCATGGAAAGACTGTATCGATATCCAGTAGATTGAATCTATGCTACCACTTGCCGGAAAAATCGGGAAGATCGGGCGGGCGGGACTGCCCCAGCACCCGCCAATAGACGCGCAAGTTGAAAATGATCGCCACCGGCAGGGCCACTACGGTTGCGCTCAGGGCAAGCTGCAAGATCGCCACCGGCGCGGCCGCATCCCACAGGGTGATCTCGTCGAGCACCAGGTAGGGGAAGAAACTGTATGCCAGCCCGCCCAGCATCAGCACCAGAATGACCAGCACCAGCCCATACGGCAAGGCCGTGGCCCGATAGCTGTGGTTGATCATGCGCTGCAACAGCATCTCTGCCAGCACGAAGCAGGCCAGCAATATCCCCCAGACCAGGCCGACCGCCCCCCAATGCTGGCCATCCCCCCACTTGAGGAACACACCCGCGTTGGAAAAATCGAGCACGACGGAAATCCCCATGACGCCCACGGCCCCCCAACGCAGCGTGCGCCGGGCCCAGCCCACCGCCCGGATCCGCAGCTCGCCCGCCTCGCGCATGATGAGCCAGGCCGCCCCCAGCAGCGCGTAGGTCGCCAGCGAACACACCCCCATGAGCAGGGCGAAGCCGGCCGGGCCCACCCCGGCCTCATAGGCCGATACCACCCGGGCCAACAGGTAGCCATGTGAAAACGCCACCATCACCGCGCCTGCCGCGAACCCGAACGACCAGGGCCCTTGTTGCTCGACCGGCGCCCGCAGGCGGCATTCGAAGCAAACCGAACGCAGCAGGGTACCGATGGCGAGCATGGAGAGGGGCAGATACAACTGGCCCAACGTCCTGGACCAGGCCCCCGGAAAGGCGGCCGCAAACAGCCCCAGGCCCAGCAACAGCCAATATTCGTTCGCGTCGCGCCAGGGGCTGAGCAGCGACAACATGCGCCCCCTGAGACGGGCCGGTGCCACCCAGAGCAGGCACCCGACGCCGATATCGAAACCATCGAGCAGCACGCCGGCCACCACCGTCACCATCAGGACGCCCATGAGCGCCAGGGGCATCCAGAAGGCTGGATCCGTAGCCCCCAGACCCAGCAGACCCGCCAGAGAGTCGATCATGCGTGCCCCCTGTGGCGGACCACCGGCACCACGCCATAGCGTGACGCATGCTGCAGCAGCTGGCGAAAGCCCAGCCCCAGAGCCCCATACACCAGTATCTGCAGTATGAAGACCAGCCACAGCAGGGATTCACTTACGGATGCGGCCGCATCGCGCAGCATCAGGCTGCCCTGCACAGCATAGGGCAGGTTGCCGATCAGCAAATGCCCCCAGCCCACCAGCTGCAGGCCCAGCGCCAACCACACCAGCGCCCGCAGCACACGGCGGTGACCCCGGGACAGGCCATCGGGCTCATAACCAAGCCGGTGGCCCCGCCATAAGGCGGCCACCGCACACAGCAGCAACAGACCAGACAGGATCACCGCCAGGCGCGCCGAAAAAAAAGTCAGCCCCCAGGGGGGCGCCAGGCCGGCCAGATCGTTCAGGCCGGCAATGCTGGCCTGGGGCGTAAACCCCAGCCAGGGCGTCCAGTCGCGCAGGAAAATCCGCGCATAGACGTCGCTGGCGGTGCGGGTCGGCCAAGACCACCACAACACCGGCTCGGGCAGGCCGCTGGACCACTGGGACACCACGGCTGCCAGCCGGGCAGGCTGCACGGCCAACAGGATACGCCCCAGCTGCGCGGCCCACAGCGCCTGCAGGATGATCATCACCGGCAGCCCCCACAGCCCCGCCGCAAAGACGCTGCGGTCGCCTTCGTCGCTGGGGCGCCGGAGCGTGCGCACGGCCGTCAGGGACAGCATCAACGTCAGGGCCAGCAACAGGCCGCCGGCCAGAAACAGCATGAACAGAGTGGGCGCAGCCCCCCCCGTGGACAGGGACCACCAGCCGGCCAGCTGCCACACGCCGTCATCCACACTGGCACCGACGGGCCACTGCAGCCAGGCAAGCAGCACCATCACCCACCAGGCCGTCAGGCTGGATCCCAGGGCCACCATGCCGACCACCAGCACATGGGCGGTATACGACATGCGCCGCTGGCCGTAGAGCATGGCGCCCAAAAAACAAGACTTGAAAAAAAAGGCCGTCAGCACGGCCATGCCTGCCAGAGGCCCGATGACAGCCCCGGCCCGATCCATGAGCCCGGGCCACAAGGCCCCCAACTGCAAGAGCAGCGGCAGGGCCGCCGCAAACCCCATGACCAGGGACAAGGCGAACACCCGTACCCAGAACCGGTACGCGAGCATCGCCGCACCGCCCCGGCGGGCCCGCAGGCGCAAGGCAAACAGTATCCAGGCCAGCCCCAGTTCGAGCGCCAGAAAAAACAGCATGAAGCCAAGGCTCAGGAAAAACTGGGACAGCGACAGAACCCAAGCGGTTTGCGTCATAATGTGCGCTAGTTTAGAGCCAGTTGAGCACCATGACCACAGAAACAGCGCCCAGTACGAATTTTCTACGCAATATCATCGAAAATGACCTGAAATCCGGCCATCTTGAAAACCGTCGCTGGGCGCCCCCGCCTGCCACCGCCGCCCTTCGCCAGGCGGCAGCCCCCGACCCGGCGCGGATCCGCACGCGGTTTCCGCCCGAACCCAATGGCTACCTGCATATTGGCCACGCCAAAAGCATCTGCCTGAACTTCGGCCTGGCCAAAGATTACGCCGGCATCTGCCACCTGCGCTTCGATGACACCAACCCCGAGAAAGAAGAAGACGAATACGTGCGCGCCATCATCGAGATGGTGCACTGGCTGGGCTTCGAATGGTCCGTCGACGGCACCGAGCACTGCTACTATGCCAGCGACTACTTCGAGACCATGTATGCGTTTGCCGAGGCGCTGGTGCAGGCCGGCCACGCCTATGTAGACGAGCAATCCGCCGAACAGATGCGCCAAACGCGCGGTACCCTGACCGAAGCCGGCACCGACTCGCCCTGGCGAAACCGCCCGGCCGCAGAATCCCTGCGCCTGTTGCGCGAGATGCGCGCAGGGCGCCATCCCAACGGGCGCATGGCCTTGCGGGCACGCATCGACATGGCGTCGCCCAACATCAACCTGCGCGACCCGGTGCTCTACCGGATCCGCCACGCAGAGCACCATCGCACGGGCAACACCTGGTGCATCTATCCCATGTACAGCTGGGCCCACCCGGTCGAAGACGCCCTCGAGGGCATCACGCACAGCATCTGCACGCTCGAGTTCGAAGACCAGCGGCCATTCTACGACTGGATCCTGCAACGCCTGGTCGAACTGGGCCAGCTCGCCGAGCCTCTGCCCCATCAATATGAATTTGCCCGCCTGAATCTCGAATATGTCGTGACCAGCAAGCGCAAGCTGCGCCAGCTGGTGCTCGAAGGCCACGTCGCAGGCTGGGACGACCCCCGCCTGCCGACGCTGGCCGGGCTGCGCCGGCGCGGCTACACGCCCGCATCGATCCGGCTCTTCTGCGAGCGCCTGGGGGTCACCAAGGCCGATTCACGCATCGGGTACCACGTGCTCGAGCAGGCCCTGCGCGATGATCTCGACCCAACCGCCGACCGCGCGGTGGCCATTCTCGATCCGATCCGGCTGGTGATCACGAACTTCCCGGCCGACCACGCCGAAACCTGCAGTGCGCCTCTCAACCCGCACGATCCCGATGGCCCCCGACGGCACTTTCCGTTCACCCGAGAACTCTACATCGAGCGCGACGACTTCCGCGAAGACCCGCCGAAGAAATACTTCCGGCTGTTCCCGGGCAACCTGGTGCGCCTGAAGTACGCCTGGGTGGTACGGTGCACCGGCTGCACACGAAACGAACACGGCGAAGTCATCGAGGTTCAAGCCGAGTACCTTCCGGACACCCGCAGCGGCACCCCGGGCGCCGATGCCGTCAAGGTCAAGGGCACCATGACGTGGATCAGCGCGGCACACGCCATTGCGGCCGAATTCCGCCTCTACGACCGGCTGTTCCTGGATGCGCACCCCGACGCCGGCCAGCGCGACTTCCTGCAGCTCATCAACCCCGATTCCTATCGCGTCGTCCAGGGCCTGCTAGAGCCGGGTGTACGCGCCACGCCAGGCGCCGCCTGGCAGTTCGAGCGTCTGGGCTATTTCGTGGCCGACCGCGAACTGTCCACCCCCGAGCAGCCGATCCTGAACCGTTCCGTCACCCTGCGCGACACCTGGGCCCGCACATGAACAAAACCGCAACCGCACTGGACTTCAAAAGCGCCACCCTGCACACGCTGCGCGCCGTCCTGCATACTTCCGACACCGTCGAACTGATCGCCGCCCTGAACCAGCGCATGCGTGAAGCCGGCAGCTTCTATGAGCACGAATCCGTGGTCCTGGATGCCACGACGCTCACCCAGGCGCCCAACTGGGCTGCGCTGGTGGCGGCCATGCGCGCCGCACAGCTGCATCCGATCGGCGTGCACGCCGCTGCCAACCTGCAAGACGACGCCTGGCAAACCGCTGGCCTGGCACCGCTCGAACTGTCGGCGTCACGCACGGCCGCACCCGCCGCCACACCCGACCCGACCGATACCGGCAAGACCGGCCAGCCCCGGGCGGCCGACCCCGGCACAGCCGCCGAGACCCTCATCGTGCGCCAGCCGCTGCGTTCGGGGCAGCGCATCTATGCCCGCGGCTGCGACCTCATCGTGCTGGGCATGGTCAGCCAGGGGGCCGAAGTCATCGCCGATGGCCACATCCACGTCTACGGGCCGCTGCGGGGCAAGGCCATGGCAGGGGCGCGGGGCAACGCACAGGCCATGATCCTGACCACCTGCTTCGAACCCGAACTGCTGGCCATTGCCGGGGTATACCGGGTCTTCGAGACCCAGACGCCCGATTCACTGCACAAGCAGGGGGCCCGCATCGAACTGGATGGCGAGACCCTGCGGATCCGCGCCCTGACCGGCTGATTTTCCTTTACCATATAAAATTTTCACTACGGGGTATTCCATGTCGCGCATCGTCGTTGTCACATCCGGCAAGGGAGGGGTGGGAAAAACCACCACCAGCGCCAGTTTCTCGGCCGGCCTCGCGCTACGCGGCCACAAGACTGTCGTCATCGACTTCGACGTCGGCCTGCGCAACCTGGACCTGATCATGGGCTGTGAACGGCGGGTCGTGTACGACTTCGTCAACGTCATCCAGGGCGACGCCACCCTCAATCAGGCGCTGATCCGCGACAAGCAGCTCGACAACCTGTACATTCTGCCGGCCTCGCAAACGCGCGACAAAGACGCCCTCACGCGCGAAGGGGTGGAAAAAGTCCTCGAAGACCTGGCAGCCATGGATTTCGAGTACATCGTCTGTGATTCACCGGCCGGCATAGAAACCGGCGCCATCATGGCGGCCTACTTCGCCGACGATGCGCTGGTGGTCACCAACCCCGAAGTCTCCTCGGTGCGCGACTCCGATCGCATCCTGGGCATCCTGTCAGCCAAGTCCCGCCGAGCCGAACGGGGCGAGCAGCCGGTGCAAGAGCACTTGCTGCTCACGCGCTACAACCCGAAACGGGTGTCCGAAGGCGAAATGCTGTCGCTGCGCGACATCGAAGACATCCTGCGCATTCGCCTGATCGGCGTCATCCCCGAATCCGAATCCGTACTGCAGGCGTCCAACCAGGGCATCCCGGCCATTCACCTGAAAGACTCCGACGTCGCCCAGGCCTACGCCGACGTGGTGGCGCGCTACCTGGGTGAAGAAAAGCCCTTGCGATTCGTCGACTACGAAAAGCCGGGCCTGTTCAAACGCCTGTTCGGGAGCAAATGAGCATGTCCTTTTTCGATTTTTTTCGCGGGCAGAAAAAGGCCTCGGCCAGCATCGCCAAAGACCGCCTGCAGCTCATCCTCATCAACGAGCGCAGCGGGCGCAACGGCCCCGATTTCCTGGCCGACCTGCAAAAAGAACTGATCGCCGTCATCTCGAAATACGTGCACATCAACCCCGAGGACATCACGGTCAACCTCGAGCGCCAGGACGCCCTCGAGGTACTCGAAGTCAAGATCGAGATGCCGCAACAGGCCGAAGCCCGCTGACGGCGGGGCACGCCCCGCAGCGGCACGATAAGGCCCGGCCCGCGGCGGCACCGCGCCAGCAGCCGCGCCTTGGGTGGCCGCCTTGGGTCATATACAGGTCAGGGTCACCCAGACCACCAGCGGGATCGTGACCACCGACATCACGTTGCCCAGCAATACCACGCTTGCCACCACGCCGGGATCGGCCTGATACTGTTCCGCCAGCAGATAATTGAGCACGGCCGGCGGCAGCATGATGCACAAGACCAGCAGACGGGTCCATTCGGGCGTCAGGGGCAGCAGCAGCAGAATGACCGGCAGCGACAGCAGGCTGGCCACCAGATACAGCACGTTGACGTACAAGGCCAGCCGGATGTGCTGGATCCGGTCTTGCGCCAGGCGGACCCCCAGGCCGAACAACATCAGCGGGATGGCGATCTGCCCCGTCAGGTCGACGGTGGTGACGAAGAACCCCGGCAGCCAGTCTTTCAGGGGCGCTGCGGCAATGCCGGCCAGAGCCGCCCAGATATTCGGATTGCGCAGCCACATCCAGCGGCTGCGGCCGCGCGAAAGCAGGTACAGGCCGATCGAAAAATTGACCAGGTTCGACAGCACGAACAAGATGACGATATCGCCCAGCATGTGCCGGCCGTAGGCCAGCATCATCAGCGGAATCCCGATGTTGCCTGTGTTGCGGAACATGCCCGGCACCAGGAAGGCGGGCCGGCTCATGCCGCGCACGCGAATGAACGCCAGCAGCAAGCCGGGCAGCAGAATGATCAGCACCCCGGCCACGATGAGCGGCCAGCCCCGCGTGAGGTCCATGGGATTGTCCAGCAATGCGCTAAACACCAGCGCCGGGCAGAACACCATGACATTGGCATGATTGATGAATGCCATGTCGGGCTTGCGGGCCGGCTTGCGGCCAAACAAAAAGCCCAGCGTTGCCACGGCGAACACGGGCAATACGATATTGAGCAGGGTGAGCAGCATGGTTCGGAAACAGGGTCGGATAGCGGCAGTGTACCCGTACCAGCGGCTGGCCGGCGCCGGTGGCCGGCGGTTACAGATCCGCCCCGAGCGCGAAAGATGCTTCGGGCAGGCCCATCAGCGGTGCCGGCCCGGCGAGCATGGCGGCCGCGTGGGCGCGCGTGCGCGGCAGGATGCGCGCGTAATAAAAATGGGCCGTGTCCACCTTGGCTTGGTAGAACACAGGCTCTTCGGTACCAGCGGCCAGCCGGGCGGCCGCCTCGCGGGCCATGTCGGCCCAGAAATACGCCAGCACCGCATAGCCCGAGTACATCAGATAATCATAGGCGGCCGCACCCACGGCTTCCCGGTCGGCCAGCGCCGACATCCCGATCTGCTGCGTGAGCTCGCCCCACTCCTTGTTCAGATCGGCCAGCGGCGCGATAAGCCCCGACAACGCCGGGTTGCCCGCCTGTGACTGGCAGAACTTGTGCACGATGCGGGTGAACAGGCGCAAGGATTCCCCCTGCGAGAGCAGCACCTTGCGGCCGAGCAAATCGAGTGCCTGCACCCCGGTCGTGCCCTCATAGAGGCAGGATATGCGGCTGTCGCGCACGTTCTGTTCCATGCCATTTTCGGTGATGTAGCCATGCCCGCCCCAGACCTGCAGCCCCAGATTGGCGGCTTCGAAGCCAGTCTCGGTCATGAAGGCCTTGGCGATGGGCGTGAGAAAGCCCAGCAGCGTTCCAGCCTGCTCGCGCTGCGCTGCATCCGCGCAGAAGCGCTGGAGGTCGACCTGTTGCGCCGCAAAATACAACAAGGCCCGGTTGCCTTCGGCAAAGGCGCGGATGGTCAACAGCATGCGACGCACGTCTGGGTGCACGATGATGAGGTCGGCCGGTTCGTCGGGTTGCGCCGGACCACCCAACGCACGCCCCTGGCGGCGCTGCAGGGCATAGGCGCGCGCCCCCTGCCAGGCGACCTCGGCGTGAGCCAGGCCCTGCAGTGCCGTGCCCAGCCGCGCCATGTTCATGAAAGTGAACATGGCATGCAGGCCCCGGTTGGGCTCGCCGATGAGAAACCCCGTGGCCCCGTCGAAATTCATCACGCACGTGGCGTTGCCATGGATGCCCATCTTATGTTCGATCGCGCCGCAGGTGACCCGATTGCGCTCCCCTGGACGGCCCTGGGCATCGGGCAAGTGCTTGGGCACGATGAACAGCGAAATCCCCTGCGTTCCGGCCGGCGCATCCGGCAAGCGCGCCAGCACGATATGGACGATGTTTTCAGCCAGATCGTGCTCGCCCGCCGAAATGAAGATCTTGCCCCCCGTTACCCGATAACTGCCGTCGGCCTGAGGCTCGGCGCGCGTGCGCAGCAACCCCAGGTCCGTGCCGCACTGCGGCTCGGTCAGGCACATGGTCGCGGTCCAGCGCCCCGCCACCAGCGGTTCGAGATAGGTTTTCTGCTGCTCGGGCGTACCATGTGCCTTGAGGGTGTTCATGGCGCCCTGCGACAGGCCCGGATACATGCCCCAGGCCCAATTGGCCTCTCCGATGAGTTCGCGCACCGCCATGTCGAGCGAATCGGGCAGGCCTTGTCCGCCATGGACGGTCTCGTGCGAGAGCGACGGCCAACCCCCGGCCACGTACTGCTCGAAAGCCGCCCTGAACCCGGCCGGGGTCTGCACCCCGTCGGCCGACCAGGTGCAGCCTTCGCGATCTCCCACGGCATTCAACGGCGCCAGCACCTCTTGGGCGAAGCGCGCGCACTCGGCCAGGATGGCGTCGACCATCTCCGGGCTGGCTTCTTCGCAACCGGGCAGTTGCCGATAGTGCTCGGCATAGCCCAGCAGTTCATCGCGCACGAAACGGATGTCGCGCAAAGGGGCTTTGTAGTCGGGCATATGGGGTCTCCTGGTAGCGTCCGGTGCCGTGCGGCGCATCGCCACCCCAGCGCCGGACCGATGCTCCATTATGCGCCTTCCGGCGAGGCCCCAATACCCATGCGACGACCCCCACCATCCGCTGCGCCAGCCGATCGGCCTTGCGGCGGACCGCCAGGCTGACAACCCGTCGCACCTTGCGGCTATTTCCCGATCTGGTCGCCAATCACGCCGCCGATGGCAGCGCCCCCCAGAGTGCCAAGGACCCCGCCATCCGAGACCACCGCCCCGGCGACGCCACCGATGCCGGCCCCCGTGACGGCCGACTTCTGCCGGCGACTCATGCTGTCCCAGGACGAGCAGCCGGCCATGGCCACCACCAGCAAGAAGCCCACGCCCCATTTCATCCATTGGGTCATGCCATTCTCCTTATCGAATACACGCTTTGAATACACACTTTCTTTATAAGGCTTTATGACACACAAAGCTGTGAGGCATGCTGTCCAAATCAGACATTTGTAACAACAGACTCAAAGCGCTTTCACCCAAGCGAGAATTTCTCGAAAGGCTGGATGCGCCGGGGTCTCGAGCCATTCGTAGAGCACCATCTCTATCGTATACGCCTTCTATCTCAGTGCCTTGTACCGAATGCGCCGTGGGCGGGCGCCATCCTCCCCGAGCCGGCGCTTCTTGTCGGCCTCGTATTCCTGATAGTTTCCATCGAAGAACACCACCTGGGAATCGCCCTCGAAGGCCAGTATGTGCGTGGCGATCCGATCCAGAAACCAGCGGTCATGACTGATGACCAGCACACTGCCGGCGAACTCGAGCAGCGCGTCTTCGAGCGCGCGCAAGGTTTCCACGTCCAGGTCGTTCGAGGGTTCATCCAGCAGCAGTACGTTGCCGCCCGTCAGCAGGGTCTTGGCCAGGTGCAGGCGCCCGCGCTCGCCGCCCGACAGCTTGCCGACCTGCTTGTTCTGGTCGCCGCCCCTGAAATTGAAGCGGCCCAGATAGGCCCGAGCCGGCATTTCGAACCGCCCGACCGTCAGCAGGTCGGCGCCATCGGAAATGGCCTCGAAAACGGTCTTTTCATCAGGCAGGGACTCGCGCGACTGATCCACGTAAGCCAACTTGACCGTCTGCCCGAGCGACACCTCGCCCGAATCCGGCGCTTCCTGGCCCGCAATCAGGCGAAACAGCGTCGACTTGCCCGCGCCGTTGGGGCCGATGATACCCACGATGGCGCCGGGCGGAATGCGAAAACTGAGGTCTTCGAACAACAAGCGGTCGCCAAACGACTTGGAGACGTTCTTGAACTCGATGGCCTCGTTGCCCAGGCGCTCGGCCACCGGAATGAAGATTTCCTGCGTTTCATTGCGCTTCTGGTATTCGTGAGATGAAAGTTCCTCGAAACGCGCCAGACGCGCCTTGGCCTTGGCCTGGCGCCCCTTGGGATTTTGCCGCACCCATTCGAGTTCTTTGCGGATGGTGCGCTGGCGCGCCGATTCGGACGCTTCTTCGTGCCGGAGACGGTCTTCTTTTTGTTCGAGCCAGGAAGTGTAATTGCCCTTCCAGGGAATCCCATGCCCGCGATCCAGTTCGAGAATCCACTCGGCGGCATTGTCCAGAAAATAGCGATCGTGGGTCACGGCCACGACCGTGCCTGGAAACTGGCGCAAAAAGACCTCGAGCCACTCGACCGATTCGGCATCCAGGTGGTTGGTGGGTTCGTCGAGCAGCAGCATGTCGGGCTTGGACAGCAGCAAGCGACACAGTGCGACACGCCGTTTCTCGCCGCCCGACAGATGGGCCACCTTGGCGTCCCAGGGCGGCAGCCGCAAGGCATCGGCCGCGATCTCCATCTGGGTCTCCAGATCGTCCGCGCCGCTGCTGGCCGCAGCGGCGATTACAGCCTCCAGCCTGGCCTGCTCGGTCGCCAGGGCATCGAAATCGGCATCGGGATCCGCGTAGGCGGCATACACGTCATCGAGCCGCCGGCGGGCTTCGAATACCTCGCCCAGCCCTTCTTCCACCGACTGGCGCACGGTATGCGCCGGATCCAGGCGCGGTTCCTGGGGCAAATACCCGATGCGCAGACCGGGCATGGGAATCGCCTCGCCCTCGATCTCTTTGTCTTCGCCGGCCATGATGCGTAGCAGCGTGGACTTGCCGGCCCCGTTCAGGCCCAGCACGCCAATCTTGGCGCCCGGAAAGAAAGACAAGGAAATATCACGCAAGATCTGGCGCTTGGGGGGTACGATCTTACCCACCCGATTCATCGAATAAACATACTGTGCCATCGTGCAACCCTGCAAAAATGAACGCAGCCCCGATTGTAGGCCGAGCCCGAAAAATCGGCCCGAAGACGCCCCCGCCGCAGCGTACAATGGGGCGACCGCCATCCTGAGCCAACCGATATTTCACATGCTGGGATTCACCGCCGCCGACGCCGACCTCCTGGGCCGCACTGCCGATGCCCTGACCGCCTGGATGGGCAAACCCGTCATCGCCGAGATCATTACCGAAACCGAGGCCGGCTACGAATGGGCGCTGTTCGCCATTCCGCTCCAGCCGGGCGAAGCGCCCGAGGCACCCGTCCAGGTGGGCGGCCCGGGCGCGCACTTTGCGGGCAGCTGCGGCGGGCTCGACCTGACCGACGGCCAGATGATCGAATGCACGCTTCTGTGGGCGATACAACGCTGCGACTACAGCGAGATCCGCTACATCAAGGTCAGCGCCCAGGGCGAGGAAACCGGCTGGTCGGACAACCTGGCCAGCCTGCTGCCATTCGCCGTCGCCGAACCCGAAACCGAACCCGAGACCCCAGAAGACCCGGACGACGCCGACGACCTGGCCTGAGCAGCGTCACGGCCTGCCCGGATGGCGCGGCCTGGATCGCATCCCATATCGCGGCGCCTGGTCGCGCAGAAACAACCCCAAGCCCAGCGGCCAGGCCAGCGCCACCAGCAGGCGCGCCGCCGGTCGGGTCAGGCGACAATCCAGCGGCCGGGGCAGGCCCAGGCTGCGCCAGTGCAAACCAAAGCGCGTATAGCGCGCGGCCGCAGAAAAAAATGCCCAGGGGCGCTGATAAAACCAGCCCAGGCACTGGTCCAGGGTGTCGTGCGCCAGCAACCAGAGCCCCGGCGCGAGAACACGCATGTCGCCCGCCGTCGTCTGCCGTGTCAGGCTGTCGGGGCTGTCGTGGTAGACCCTGAACACCTGGTTGACGAAACGTGTCTGGTAGCCGGCCCGGGCCATGGCGCGCCAGACCAGGCTTTCGGGCACGAAACCGGCCACGCCCTCTGGAAATGGAAAGCCGCGCACGATATCGGTACGCAGGCAGCCGAATTTCTCGCCGCGGACGCGATGGCGAAAATACATCTCCAGGGGGGTGGCATCCATGACGTCGAGCGGATAGGGATCGCCCACGACCTGGCCGTCAGGCCGCGCGCACAAGCCGGTAATACCCACAAACAGCGCGCGCCGATCCAACGGGATTTCCTCCCAGGCCCGCGCCATGTGGCACAGGGCGCTGGAGTCCAGCTCGTCATCACTGTCGAGCAGGACCACCCACTCGCCGCGCGCCTGACGGATACCCGTATTCAGCGCCGTTTTTTTGTGTTGCTGCGCCTGCCAGACGTAGCGAATGGGAAAACCCGCTTCGGCCTGCCACGCCTCGACACGCTGCCGCGTGCCGTCGGTGGAGCCATCATCGACCACCACCCACTCGAAATCCTGATAGGACTGCTCTTGCAGCGAACGGTAGACCCGCTCTAGCGTATGTGCACGATTGTAGGTGGGCGTGACGATGGAAAACAAATGGCGCCATGTGGTGTCGCTACCCATGATACCCCTGCTGTAGACCCAAGCGGCCTGCGGTCCAGAAAACGGCAGCGGCTGGGCGAACCAGCCGATCCGTATCATGATAGCCATAAAAAAACCACGAATCTCGCGATTCGTGGCGTGTGGCAGGGCTGAATTGTATGCAAACCATACGCCCCTGCGGGCACGGAGAAGGGATCAGGCGCGCTTGACCTTTTCGAGCATCTTGAAGACCCCTTTGGGCGAACCGACGAACAGGCGTTTGAAGGACTTGCCCAGACACCGGCGTTCGAGGGTATTGCGCCGGTTGCGTTTGATTTCTGCCATGAATTGACTCCTGAATGATGGGCGGGCACAAAGACGACACCCGCCATTTTAGCAAAATGGCGGAAATACCCCCGCATGCACCCCGAACCCTCAACCCTGGCGCACCCCTTCGATCTCGATCTGGAGGCGCACGGTATCCGGAATCCCGGGCAAGCCGAACCCCATGCCCCACTGGCTGCGCTGCAGATCGACCTGGAAATCGCCGCCACAGACTTCGCGCTGGATACGTGCGTTCTGGTAACAATTGAAACGCACTGCTTGCAGGGTGACGGGATGCGCCTGGCCCAGCAAGCGAAGAGAGCCCTCGACCGCGCTCAGGGTGTCGCCATCGAACACGAACGCGGTCGACTCGAACACCGCCGTGGGGTACTGCGCCACATTGAAGAAGTCGGGGCCCTGGAGATGCTGGTCGAACCCGGCCGAGCCCGAATTGATGGAGGCCATGTCGATCTGGATCGCCGCATGGCCGGCCCGGGCCTGGCGATCGAACTGGATCTGGCCATCGATGGCGTCGAAGCGCCCACGCACCGTGGACGTGCCATGGTGCAACACTTCGAACGTGACATACGTATGGTCTGGATCAACGGCGTAGTCGGCCGCCTGAGCGTAACCCGCCAGGCAGAGCAGTGGAATCAGGCAAAGACGTTTCATAGTGAGCTCCTGTGGGATCATGCCGCCTGTTCATTGTAGGGACGCCACCGTACGCCCGGACCCCACTCTCTTCACAGGGTCTGATGCAAATCAAAGAACCTGTTCATGACGATCCTTCTGCCGGCAGGGCCTTGGCGCGCGAACGCGACAGGGCCAGATTATGATGACGCCATGAACGCACCGATACGCATCACTGGCGCGCGCCAGAACAACCTGAAAAACCTCGACCTGACCATCCAAACCGGTCAATTGCTGGTCATCACCGGGGTATCCGGCTCGGGCAAGAGCTCGTTGGCCTTCGATACGCTCTACGCAGAAGGACAGCGACGTTACGTCGAAACATTTTCACCCTACGCCCGGCAGTTTCTCGATCGCATGGACAAGCCCCAGGTAGAGCGCATCGAAGGCATCCTGCCGGCCATCGCCATCGACCAGGTCAACCCCGTGCGCAATTCGCGCAGTACGGTGGGGACCATGACCGAACTCAACGATCACCTGAAGCTGCTCTTTGCACGGGCGGGGCATCTGCACTGCGCACAGTGCGCCCGCCCAGTGGTGCAAGACAATCCGGCCAGCATCCGACGTCAGCTCGACGCCTGGTGCGCAAATCGCAACCCGCGGCTGGTCGTCACGTTTCCGGTAAAGGTGCCGGCCAACTTCACAACCGAAGAAATCCGCGGTTATCTCGAGCAGCAGGGTTATACCCGCACCCACCCACCCGCCGATGAACGGACCGCACCCGACACGCCGAAAGCCGCTACCGCCAGTGCGGGCAAGGCGCGCCGCCAGGCGGGCGAACCGATGCCCGAGCGGGTGCTGCACGTAGTGCAGGATCGCTTTCGCCCGGCCACGGCAGAACCCGCGCGCTTCCAGGAAGCCCTGGAGATCGCCCTGCAGCAAGGCAAGGGCCACATCACGGTGTACGCTCTGTTCGACGACGCCCCCGAGGAAACCTGGCGCTTCAGCAACCGCCTGCACTGCGCACAGTGCGACTTGGCATACAAGGCCGCCACGCCCAGCACCTTCTCGTTCAATTCTCCCCTGGGGGCGTGCGAGCACTGCCGGGGATTCGGCCGGGTCATGGGGATAGACTACGGCCTGGTGGTACCCGACGAATCGCTCAGCCTGCGCGATGGCGCCATCAAACCCTGGCAGAGCGCCAGCTACAAAGAATGTCAGGATGACCTGGAACGCTACGGACGCAAAGCCGGGATCCGGCTCGACGTGCCCTGGCATGATCTCAACGCAGCGGAAAAAAGCTGGATCATCGACGGCGCGCCCGACTGGAAAGGGGGATCCTCCGCCTGGAAGCACCAGTGGTACGGAATACAGCGGTTTTTCGACTGGCTGGAAACCAGGGCTTACCGCATGCACGTGCGGGTCCTGCTGTCGCGCTACCGCAGCTACAGCCCCTGCCCACATTGTCGTGGGGCCCGCCTCAAGCCCGCAGCCACTCTCTGGCGGCTCGGGCAGGACACGCAGGCCATCGCGCACCACCCCCGCTTCATGCCCGCCCAGGTCCGCTGGAGCCCGGAACAGCTCGCCGCCCTGCCTGGCCTGGGCCTGCACGACCTCATGATTCTGCCGCTGGACATCGTGCGTGACTGGTTCAGTCAGCTGCAGACCGGCACCGCCATCGATGCCGCCCTGCAGGAACTGCTCGACGAAATCCGTGGCCGGCTGCGATTCCTGTGCGACGTGGGCCTGGGCTATCTGTCCCTGGACCGGCAGAGCCGTACGCTTTCCGGTGGTGAAGTGCAGCGCATCAACCTGACGACGGCACTGGGCACGTCACTGGTCAACACCCTGTTCGTGCTCGATGAGCCCTCCATCGGGCTGCATCCGCGCGACATCCACCGCATCGTGCAGGTCATGCACCGCCTGCGCGACCATGGCAACACGCTCGTCGTGGTCGAACATGATCCCCAGGTCATGCAGGCCGCCGACCGTATTCTCGACATCGGCCCCGGGCCTGGCGAGCGGGGCGGCCGGATCCTGTTCGACGGCACACCAGCCGAACTGGCCCAGGCCGATACGCTCACCAGCCGGTACTTCAGCGGCCGCCTGCGCATCGAGGCGCCACGCCCGCAGGCCGTCGAGGCAGGCACCCCGCGCCTGCTGCTGCAGGGGGTGCGCGCACACAACCTGAAAGGGATCGATTTCGCCCTGCCGCTCGGGCGCCTGGTGTGCCTGACCGGCGTGTCGGGGTCCGGCAAGTCGACGTTGGTCCAGGACGTGCTGTATCCCGCGCTGCGCAAGCACTTCGGCCAGGCGACAGAAGCACCAGGCGCCCACGACGCGCTTCTGGGCGCCGAGCAGATCGAAGACGCGGTACTGGTCGACCAAAGCCCGATCGGGCGCACCACCCGCTCGAATCCCGCCAGCTATGTCGGCGCGTTCGACGCCATACGCAAGCTGTTTGCCGCCGCCGACCGTTCGCGCGAGCGAGGCTATACCGCAGGCACCTTCAGCTTCAACACGGGCGACGGCCGCTGCCCGACCTGTGGCGGCACGGGCTTCGAGCACATCGAAATGCAATTCCTGTCCGATGTCTATCTGCGCTGCCCAGACTGCCAGGGCCGCCGCTATCGGCCCGAAATCCTCGAGGTGCGCATCGAGCACCTGGGCCAGAGCGCCTCGATCGACGAAGTGCTCGACATGACGGTGCATCAGGCGCTCGAATTCTTCAAGGGGTTGCGCGACGTGCAGTGGGGGCTGGCGCCGCTGGCCGACGTGGGCCTGGACTACGTGCGGCTGGGCCAGCCAGTGCCGACGCTCTCGGGGGGCGAAGCCCAGCGCCTGAAGCTGGCCGGCCATCTCGCCGAGGCGGCGCGCTCGAAGCCATCGAAAAAGCCGCACAAAGGAAAGCTGCTGCTCTTCGACGAACCCACCACCGGCCTGCACTTCGACGACATCGCCCGGCTCATGCAGGCGTTTCGCAAACTGCTCGCCGCCGGGCATTCATTGCTGGTCATCGAGCATAACCTGGACGTGATCCGCGCCAGCGACTGGGTGGTCGACCTGGGCCCCGAAGGGGGCGACCGGGGGGGATGCATCGTCGCCCAAGGCAGCCCCGACGAGATCATGCGCCAGGGCGATACGCACACCGCGCAGGCGCTGGCCGACTACGACCGCTGGTACCAGGGCCAGGGGCTGCAGCTGCAGGAGACCGGCCCCCGGACCCTGGCGACGGCATCCAGCCCGGACATCCACATCGTGAACGCGCGCGAACACAACCTGAAAGGGATCGACGTGCACATCCCGCGCGACGCCTTCACTGTCATCACCGGGGTATCGGGCTCGGGCAAGTCCACGCTGGCCTTCGACATTTTGTTCAACGAAGGGCAGCGGCGCTACCTCGAATCCCTGAACGCCTACGCCCGCGCCATCGTGCAGCCGGCGGGCAAGCCGGACGTCGACGCGATCTATGGGATTCCACCCACTGTGGCCATCGAACAACGCACCAGCCGCGGCGGCCGCAAGTCGACCGTGGCGACGATGACGGAAATCCACCATTTCCTGCGTCTGCTGTACGTGCGCCTGGGCACCCAGATGTGCCCGAACTGCCACGTACCGGTCCGCCCCCAGACGGCGGAACAGATCGTGGCCCAGATCATGCACGATCTGAAACACGAACACATTGGGCTACTGGCGCCGCTGGTGGTGGCCCGCAAAGGGTATTACACCGACCTGGCCAAGTGGGCGGCGGGGCATGGCCACACGCACCTGCGTGTGGATGGCGCATTCGTGGCGACCCACCCGTGGCCGCGGCTGGACCGCTACCGGGAACACACCATCGAACTGCCCATCCGCGACGTGCTGGTCGTGCCCGATCAGGAAGCGGCACTGCGCGAAGCCGTGCACGCCGCTCTGGCGCAGGGGCACGGCACCATCCGGGTGTTGGCTGGCCTGACGCGCCCGGGGCCCGACACCCTCGAAGCCCGGCGCGCCAAGGGGCTGGCCCCGGCGCCGCGCGAATTGACCTTTTCCGTGAAGCGGGCCTGCCCCGGCTGCGGCACCAGTTTTCCGGAACCGGATCCACGGCTCTTTTCATACAACTCGCGCCACGGCTGGTGCCCCACCTGCTTTGGGACGGGGCTGGAACTGCCGGGCTTCGACGCCCAGCAAACGGGCGAAGAGGCCGCCTGGCAGGACGATCCGGAACATGCGTCCCGGCCTTGCCCCGACTGCCATGGCCAGCGCCTGAACGCCGTGGCGCGGGCCTTTCTGTGGCAAGGCCGCTCCATCGCGGAACTGGCGGCCCTGGCGGTGGATGACGCCCGCCCATTCTTCGCCCACCTCGAATTGAGCGGGCGCGACGCCGACATCGCACGCGACATCCTGTCCGAGATCCGGGCCCGGCTGGATTTCATGGCCGACGTGGGGCTGGGCTATCTCGCACTCGACCGCGCAGCCCCCACTTTGTCCGGGGGGGAAGCCCAGCGCATCCGCCTGGCCGCCCAGCTGGGATCCAACCTGCAGGGTGTCTGCTACGTACTGGACGAGCCCACCATCGGCCTGCACCCACACGACAATCGCATCCTGCTCGATGCCCTGGGCCGCCTGGAAGGCCACGGCAACACGCTGGTGGTGGTCGAACACGACGAAGACACGATACGCCGGGCGGATCACGTCATCGACATGGGCCCCGGTGCCGGGATACGGGGTGGTCGCATCATTGCCCAGGGCACCGTGCAGGAAATCGCCCGGCACCCGGACTCGATCACGGGCCGCTATCTTCGCCAGCCGCTGGTCCACCCCATGCACGGCTACCGAACGGTCAGCGAGGCCCACGACTCACTCCACGTCATCGGTGCAAACAAACACAATCTGAATCATATCCAGGTGCGTATCCCGCTGGCCCGGTTGTCGGTCGTCACAGGGGTGTCGGGTTCCGGCAAGTCCACCCTGGCCCGCGACGTGCTGCTCGAGAACCTGGCCCGCAGGCGAGCCGATCCATCCAGTCCGTGGCTGGGCTGCACAAAAATCCGCGGCTGGGAAGCCATCGACCGGGTCCTGGAAGTCGACCAGACCCCGATCGGCAAGACGCCGCGCTCCTGCCCGGCTACGTATGCCGGCTTCTGGGACGACATCCGCAAGCTGTATGCCAGTACCCACGAAGCCCGCGTGCGCGGCTGGAACGCATCGCGCTTTTCTTTCAATACGGGTGCCGGGCGTTGCCCCGAATGCCAGGGCCAAGGCATGCGCACCGTGGAAATGAATTTTCTGCCGGACGTCAAAATCCCCTGCGAGACGTGCCATGGTGCCCGCTTCAATGAAGAAACGCTCGAAGTCCTCTGGAACGGCCACACCATCGGCGACGTGCTGCGCATGGAAGTCGATGACGCCCTGCCCCATTTTTCCGCGCATCGCAAGATCGCCCATGCGCTACAGCTGATGCAGGACGTCGGGCTCGGCTATCTCACGCTGGGCCAGGCCTCGCCCACGCTATCCGGCGGCGAGGCCCAGCGCCTGAAGCTGGTGGCCGAACTGTCCAAGGCCCGGCTCGACGAAGGCCTGCTGCGCAGCGGGCGCGCATCACGAACCGCGCGCACCCTGTACGTGCTGGATGAACCATCGGTGGGCCTGTCCACGGCCGACGTCGAGAAACTCATTGGGGTGCTGCATCGCCTGGTGGATGCAGGCCACACCGTCGTGGTCATCGAGCACAACCTGGACATCATGGCCGAAGCCGACTGGCTCATCGACCTGGGGCCCGAAGGCGGCGCCGGCGGTGGCCAGGTCGTCGCCCAGGGCGACCCGCAAACGATCGCCCGGCAGCACAGCCATACCGGTCGCATCCTGGGCGAATTTCTTCAGCGCCGGTAATCAGGGGGCTGCGGCCAGAGCATGCTGCAGCGCCCAGTTGGCCGCTGCCAGCCCCATGGTGGCCGTGATGGCCACCGCCGAACCATAGCCGGCGCACGACAGACCCGCCGCGCTGCCCGGCCCCCATTGCGCCGGCAGGAGGGTCTGCTGGCCAAACCACAAGCAGGGCACGCCCATGCGCGGCACCCGCCTGCGGCTGCGTCCAGATCCGGCCAGCGCCGACGGCCAGCCATGGCGCTTGCGCAACTGCTGGCGAACCCGGGCCAGCAAAGCGTCGTGCGTGGCAAGAGACAGATCCCCCGCCTGCAGTGCCAATGGGTCCGTTTTGCCGCCCGCCCCGCCGCACACCAGCAACGGCACGCCTTGCGCGCGCGCCTGGAGGACCATGGCCACCTTGGCCGCCACCTGATCCGTGCAGTCGATCCAGACCCCTGGATACTGCTGCATCAGGGCCGCCACGTTCTCCGGCGACACGAAATCATCCACCGGCTGCACCGCGCAGGCGGGATGGATGTCGCGGATCCGGGCGGACATGGCCTCGATCTTGGCCTGGCCCAGCGTACGGCTGCTGGCCTGGACCTGCCGGTTCACATTCGATTCTGCCACGTGATCCAGATCGACCAGTGTCAGGCGGCCCACCCCCGAGCGGGCCAGGGCCTCGAGCGCCCACGATCCGACGCCGCCCACCCCAGCCACCACCACGTGCTGAAGGGCCAGCCGGTCAACGGTCCCCGTACCATAGAGGCGATCCAAACCCCCGAAACGGCGCCCAGGGTCGAAAACATCCGGCGACGAGGCCGGCACGGGCGAGGAAACAGGTGAGGACATGGATGGGCCCTGATGGCTTGAGAGCCCTCATTTTAATGAAACGACGGCAAGTCTTTTACAATGGAGGGTCTCACTCTGTTTTGACGCCCTCCAAGAACATGCCGACTGGTCGATTCCCTGCCCCCCCCACACCCGAGACCTTGCATCTGCGCGACGCGGCCTGGCACGAGCGCTCCATCGCCCAGGCGCTGGATCACTGGGACGGGCGTACGGATCTTTGGGTCTTCGGTTACGGGTCCCTGGTCTGGCGCCCCGAATTCGAATACCTCGAAGCCCGCCTGGCTCAGATCCACGGATACCATCGGGCGCTGTGTATGTGGTCACGCGTCAACCGTGGCACGCCAGAGCACCCCGGCCTGGTGTTCAGCCTGGATCACGGTGGCCTGTGCCGCGGGCGCGCCTATCGCATCGCGGCCGACCACGTGCCGCAGACCATGCGCGCGCTGTGGGCCCGGGAAATGCCCAGCGGCTCATACATCCCCCGCTGGCTGCCCTGCAAAACCCCCAACGGGCCGCTATCGGCCCTGGTCTTTACCATGGACCGCAGCGACCCCAGTTACGTCCCGGGCCTGTCCATCGAACAGATCCTGGGCATCGTACGCACCAGCCGGGGCCGGTATGGTCCCTGCAGCGAATACGTGTTGCAAACGGCACAGGCCCTGGAAGCCGCCGGCATCCTCGATCCAGAACTGGACGCGATCGCACGCGCGCTGCAGGCCCCCTCTTCCGAAACCCTCTGAACCGTTCCCCATGTCTCTTGCCGATATCCGCCAGACGTACCAGAAGTTCGAACTGCTCGAATCCGCCGTACTTCCCGATCCGTTTCAGCAGTTCAACCAATGGCTCGAACAGGCCTTGCACAGCGAAGTCCGCGAACCCACGGCCATGGCGCTGGCCACCGTCGACGCCGACGGCCAGCCTGCGGCGCGCATCGTCCTGCTCAAAGAGGTCAGTGCCAGCGGGTTTGTTTTCTACACCAACTACGAATCCCGCAAAGGTCTCGCACTGACGGCACATCCACAGGCGAGCCTGCTGTTTTTCTGGCCCGAGCTCGAGCGCCAGGTGCGCATCGAGGGGCGGGTCACCCCGCTCAGCCCCGAAGAATCCGATGCCTATTATCAAAGCCGTCCTCTGGGTTCGCGCATCGGCGCCTGGGCCTCGCCGCAGAGTCGGCCCATGACCCACGAAGCCCTGGCTGAACAGGTCCAGGCGCTGACCCGCCGCCTGGGCACGGATCCCGAACGCCCCCCCTTCTGGGGCGGCTACTGCCTGTGCCCGCAGCGCTTCGAATTCTGGCAAGGGCGCCCTTCCCGCCTGCACGATCGCCTGGTCTATACGCACGACGCCGAGGCCAAGGCCGTGGCGTCGTGGCACATCACGCGTATTGCCCCCTGAAACGGTATGGCCCGACGCCCGCGCCCAGCCGACTTTTCCGCCGCCGATTTCCGCAAGGCCCTGGGGCGCTTCCCAACCGGGGTCACCGTCATTACGGCTGAAAACCCTGTCACGACCCAGCCCATCGGCCTGACCATCAGCTCGTTCAGTTCGGTTTCACTGGCGCCGCCCATGGTGCTCTGGACGCTGACCGACAACGCCGCCTCGCTGGCTGCCTTCAGGCAACTGGATCGCTACGTGATTCATGTGCTGTCGGCCAGCCAAGCCGCGCTGGCCCGCCGATTCGCCCATGGGCCGCAGCCGGCCCGTTTCGGTGGTGTTTCCCTGGCGCGCGCCCCTTCAGGCACGCTGAGGCTGGGCGATGGCCATTGTGCGGCGTGGTTCGAATGCTTCAATGTCCGCCAGCACCGGGCGGGAGACCACTGGATATTCATCGGCCAGGTCGAGCACTGCGGCCACCGCCAGATCGCCCCGCTCATTTATCATGCCGGCGACTTCGACCTGACCCCCACCGGCACCCCTTTGTAACAGCCAGCCGGCCTGCGCGACCGGCCCCAAACGGTGCAAAGGGCTTAGCGTTCGAGTTCGAACAGATTGGTGACTTCGATCTCGAGCACCTGTTCATCGGACTGGTTGAACAGGCGCCACGTCCAGCGCATGATGCCCAGGTCATCGCGCGACGAGGAGACGCGCTTCGAATCGATGGTGGCCTCGAGGCGCAGGGCGTCGCCCGCGCGCACCGGTGTCATCCAGCGGATCCGATCCAGCCCCGGCGAACCGAAGCATTCAGACCCTTCGAGGGACTCGGCCGCCAGGCGCATGGCCAGCCCGCAGGTAAGCCAGCCGCTGGCGATCAGGCCCCCCCAGCGCCCCTTCTTGGCGCGTTCTTCATCGACATGAAACCACTGTGGATCGTACGCGCGAGCAAATTCGAGCATGGTGGTCTTATCCACGACGATCGGACCATATTTGAGAACCATGCCGGGTTCGAATTCCTTGAATTTCATGAGTTGTATTCCTGACAACGGGCGCCTTGCAGCAAGCCGTACGAGATAAATTGGACAATCGCCTAGTGTAACGACATATGGCTATATTTCAAGCCCTGCACAGCGCTGCGGCCGCGTCCCCTGACACCTGGCGGCGGGCGCTGGATCAGGAAAACGCCGCCGCCGCACGGGTGATGCGGTCATTCACGCCCTGCCAACGCGCATCGTCGGGCGGCGCCTGCAACACAATCTGCTGCAGCCCGGCGTCGTCGAGTTCGCGCAGCAAGGCATAGAGGCGGTGGGCGTACACCGCTGGATCGGACGGCAGCGTCACCCACTGCACCCCGGCCGGCAGGGGCGCCGGCGTCGGCCCGAGGCCGATAACGGCCACCCGCGGTGGATCCGCCAGCCCGCCAGATAGCGCCTGGCCCGATCGCGGCGCATCCGGATCGGACCAGGCCTCGAGCCAGCGCTGCAGCGCGGTACGCGACCAGATGCGCACCGGGGTACGCGGCGCATAATGTGCCCTGAGCGACCCGGACACCCGCGGCGCATCGCGGTCCGGCTGGGCTGGCAACTCACCCAGCACTTCTGCCAGTTGCAGGCTGCTGATCTGGCCAGGCCGCAGCAGCACGGGCGGGTGTCCCGACGCCATGCGGGACACGTCCAGAATGGTCGATTCAATGCCGACTTCGGCGTCACCCCCGTCCAGGATCATCAAAGCCTGTTCATCGAGGTCGGAAAATTCACGCCGTACGTGTTCTGCCCGGGTGGGGGACACCCGGCCGAACCGGTTGGCGGACGGCGCCGCCACCCCCCCCTGGCCATGGGGCTTGAGCCCCGCAAAGGCATGCAGCAGCATCTGTGCGACCGGGTGCGAGGGACACCGCAGGCCGACGCTGTCCTGCCCACCGCTGACGACGTCCGGCACGTGCCCGGCACGCGGCAGGATCAGTGTCAGGGGGCCTGGCCAGAAAGCTGAAATCAGGCGCTGGGCCACCGGGGACAGGTGGGTGACCCAATAGGCGGGATCCGCCTCGGGCGACAAGTGCACGATGACCGGATGGTTGGCGGGCCGGCCCTTGACTGCAAATAGACGGGCCACCGCCTGCGGATTTTCGGCATCCGCCCCCAGACCGTAGACGGTTTCTGTCGGGAAGGCGACCAGGCGCCCCTGCTGCAGGCGCTGCGCCGCTTCGAGTATGCGCATGGAGTCGACTTCAGGCATTCGGCAAGCCCAATATGTCGACCACCCGGGCCACCCGCTCGCGCAGGCGGGCGGCCGTGGGCGCAAGAACGTTCACGTGGCCCATCTTGCGCCCTGGACGGGCTTCGTCCTTGCCATACAAATGCAGGCGGGTGCCTGGAACCCGCAACAAGGCCGCCCAATCCGGTTCGCTGGGCTGGCCGGCAGCATCCTGCCAGAGGTCGCCCAGCACGTTGACCATGGCAGCCGGGCACAGCAGGCGGGCATCCCCCAGCGGCAAACCGGCGAGTACCCGAGCCTGTTGCTCGAACTGCCCCACCAGGCAGGCATCCTGCGTCAGGTGCCCGCTATTGTGAGGCCTGGGCGCCATTTCGTTGGCCAGCAGACGGCCATCCTCCAGTACGAAGAATTCGATGCAGAGGACCCCGTGATAGTCGAGGTGTCTGGCCACCTGCAGGGCCAGGCGTTCGGCCTCGCCCGCCTGCGCGGGCGGCACCGAGCCATCACAGATCGAGACCGCCAGGATCCCATTGCGATGCCGGTTTTGCATGGGAGGATAGGCGACCGTCTGGCCGTCCCGGCCACGCGCCACGATGACCGAGATTTCATGATCGAGTGGCTGCAGTGCCTCGAGGACACAAGGGACCCGCCGCAACGCCTGGAACGCGGCGCGGGCTGCTTCGATCTCTTGTACGTGGATCTGGCCCTTGCCATCGTAGCCCAGGCGACGGGTCTTGAGGATGCCGGGAAACAGCGTTGCGGGACAGGACGCCAGGTCTGCGTCGGCCCCAATGGCTGCGTGCTCGGCCACCGCGAGCCCTGCCGCCCGCAGCCAGGTCTTTTCCTGGACGCGATCCTGGGCAATCGCCACGGCCTGTGCAGACGGTGCGGTGACGCGCGCCTGGGCCAGATACTGCAGGCTTGTAGCGGGCACGTTCTCGAATTCGGTGGTCAGGGCCGCACAGCGTTCGGCCAGCTGCCGCAGCGCGCCCACGTCATCATAGGCCGCCTGCAAATGCAGATCGGCCACCCGCGCGGCAGGCCCGTCCGGTGCCGGATCGAGTACCGCGACACGGTACCCCAGCGCCTGGGCCGCCTGGCAGAACATGCGACCCAGTTGCCCCCCGCCCAATACGCCCAGCCAGCTGCCAGGCGGCAACGGCACGAGAGGGCTCATACCGGCTCCGGCGGCACGCGCATGGCCCGGGCCTGCTCTGTCTGGCGTGCCCGATAGGCTTGCAGCCGCTGCATCAGGCCGGCATCATGAACCGCCAGGTTGGCGACCACGTGCAGGGCGGCATTGGCCGCACCGGCATCGCCGATGGCGAAGGTGGCAACCGGGACACCGCGCGGCATTTGCACGATGGACAGCAGGGAGTCTTCACCGCGCAGATGCCGCGAGGCGACCGGCACCCCGAAGACCGGCACGGGCGTCAGGGCCGCCAGCATACCCGGCAAGTGGGCGGCTCCCCCCGCCCCCGCCACGATCGCCCGCAGGCCCCGTGCCAGCGCCTGCCGGCCGTATTCGACCATGTCGAAGGGCATGCGGTGGGCGGAAACCACTTGAGCCTCATAGGGGATGAAAAATTCATCGAACACCGCAGCGGCGTGCCGCATGGTGTCCCAATCGCTGGAGGACCCCATGACCAGGCCCACCACGGCCGGCAGGCCCGCGGGCCCGACAGGGTCGTTCATGCCGCAGCCCCGCTGAGGCGCTCGAGGGCTTCATGGTACTTGGCGGCCGTCCGTGCAATAACGTCCGCCGGCAGACGCGGCGCCGGCGCGGTTTTGTCCCAGCTCTGGGCTTCGAGCCAATCCCGGACGAACTGCTTGTCGAACGAGGGTGGGCTCGACCCCGGCTGCCAGGCATCGGCCGGCCAGAAACGGGATGAATCCGGCGTCAGGACCTCATCCATCAGGTGCAAGGTACCGCCGGCATCCACGCCGAATTCGAATTTGGTGTCTGCGATCAGGATGCCGCGCGTCAGCGCATGACGCGCTGCCTCGGCGTACAGGGCCAGGGTGACCCGGCGGATTTCGTGGGCCAGCACGTGGCCGACCTGCGCCACCACATAGGCAAAGTCGACATTTTCATCGTGCTGGCCGAACTCTGCCTTGGCGGCGGGCGTGAAGATGGGCTCGGGCAGCGTGTCGGCCAGGCGCAGACCGGGCGGAAGCGCCACGCCGCATACGGCCCCGTGTGCCAGGTAATCTTTGTAGCCGGAACCGGCCAGATAGCCGCGCGCCACGGCCTCGACCAGGATGGGCTGCAAGCGCTTGACCACCATTGCCCGGCCTGCCACCTGATCGCGTTCGTCGGCCGCCACGACCGATTCAGGCGCGATCCCCGTGGCATGCGTGGGTACCAGGTGCCCCAGGCGCTGCAGCCAGAATTCGGTAAGGGCCGTGAGCACATGCCCCTTGCCGGGGATCGGATCATCCAGAATGACATCGAAGGCCGAGATGCGATCGGTGGCGACGATCAGCAAATGATCATCGCCCACGGCATACATGTCGCGCACCTTGCCGCGCCCCAGCAACGGCAAGGAGCGGATTTCGGACTGCAGCAAGGCGGGCATGGCGCTTATTTCACCAACTGGTGCAGTTCGCCCGAGGCATACCGGGCAGCCATGTCGGACAGCGGAATCGGTTTGATACGGGATGCGTGGCCTGCCGTACCGAATTGCTCGTAGCGCGCCAGGCAGACTTTCTTGGCCGCCTCGCGGGCCGGCTTGAGGTATTCGCGCGGATCGAACTTGGAGGGGTTTTCGAACAGGAAGCGACGGATCGCCCCCGTCATGGCCAAGCGGATATCGGTATCGATGTTGACCTTGCGCACCCCGTGGCGAATGGCTTCTTGCAGTTCTTCGACCGGCACGCCATAGGTTTCCTTCATGTCGCCCCCGAACTGCCGAATCTCTGCCAGCAGCTCTTGCGGAACGCTGGAGCTGCCATGCATGACCAGGTGGGTATTGGGCAGGCGTGCGTGAATCTCTTTGACGCGCTGTATGGACAGAATGTCGCCCGTGGGCTTGCGTGTGAACTTGTAGGCGCCATGGCTGGTACCCACTGCGATCGCCAGGGCATCGAGCTGGGTCTGCTGGACGAAGTCGGCGGCCTGTTCGGGATCGGTGAGCAGCTGCTCGCGCGTCATCGTGCCTTCGGCCCCGTGGCCGTCTTCTTTGTCGCCCTTCATGGTCTCGAGCGAGCCCAGACAGCCGAGCTCGCCTTCGACCGTGATGCCCAGGGGATGCGCCATCTGCACCACCTTGCGGGTGACGTCGAGATTGTATTCGTACGAAGAGATAGTCTTGCCGTCGGCCATCAGCGAGCCGTCCATCATCACGCTGGAGAAGCCCAGATCGATGGCGCCCCGGCAGACATCGGGCGATTGGCCGTGGTCTTGGTGCATGACCACCGGAATGTGCGGATAGGATTCTACCGCGGCCTGGATCAGGTATTTCAGGAAACCTTCCCCGGCATATTTGCGCGCACCGGCCGAGGCCTGCATGATCACAGGGCTGTCCGTCTCGGCTGCGGCCTCCATGATGGCTTGAACCTGCTCCAGATTGTTGACGTTGAATGCCGGGATCCCGTAGCTGTGTTCAGCCGCGTGATCGAGCAATTGGCGCATGGAAACCAGGGCCATGATCAGACCTCCAGATAATGGTGTAAGAAAAATGCTTGGGGTGATTTTAAGATGGAATAGGAATCACTGCTGGCGGCGCGCGGACTTGGGCCGGAAGGCCTGCACCCGATCGGGGCGTGTTTCCACATAGGGCCCACCGATGAGATCCAGGCAATAAGGCACGGCGGCAAACACGCCGGGCACGCCGGCCGACTGCCCATCGGCGCGCACCCCTTCGAGGGTTTCTCGAATGGCGCGCGGCTGGCCCGGCAGGTTGAGAATCAAGGCGGCATGCCCATCCGGGCATTCGCGCAGCACGGCCACCTGGCGCGACAGGATGGCCGTAGGAACGAAATGCAGGCTCACCTGGCGCATTTGTTCCGCAAAACCCGGCAATTCACGCGTGGCGACGTCGAGCGTTGCATCGGGCGTGACGTCGCGCCGCGCCGGGCCGGTGCCACCGGTGGTCAGAACCAGGTCGCAGCCACGCTCATCGACCAGCGCACGCAAGGCATCGGCAATTTGCGCCCGTTCATCTGGCAGCAGGCAGGTGAGCACCTGCATCGGCCCCGCGATGGTGTCCTGCAGCCACGCCTGCAACGCCGGAATACCCTGATCCACATACTGGCCCGTGCTCGCGCGGTCGGATACCGACACCAGGCCCACCAGCAGCTCGTCGGGGTGGCGCCGGACCAGCCGCTGCGGCGGACTGCCAACGCGATCAGGCACGGGGCTGCCGCTGCTGGGCGGCCGAACGGTTGACCACGTCGATGGGCTGCCGCGTCAGCAAGGCCAACAAGTGCGCGACCTCGGCCTGAAGTTCGCGCCGGTCCACGACCCGGTCGATGGCCCCTTTTTCGAGCAGGAATTCGGCCCGCTGGAAGCCTTCGGGCAGTTTTTCGCGCACGGTCTGTTCGATGACTCGCGGCCCCGCGAAACCGATGAGCGCATTGGGCTCGGCCAGCACCACGTCGCCCATAAAGGCGAACGAGGCCGACACGCCCCCCATGGTGGGGTCGGTCAGGATACTGATGAAAGGCAGGCCCGCCTCGGATAGCTGCTGCAGCATGGCGGTGGTCTTGGCCATCTGCATCAGGGAGAAAAGGGATTCCTGCATACGTGCGCCGCCCGAGGCGGACACGCAGATGAAAGGCAGGCGCCGGCGAATGGCTTGCTGAACCCCCAGGGCAAAGCGCTCGCCCACCACGGAGCCCATCGAGCCCCCCATGAAGGCAAACTCGAAACACGCGAGAATGGTCGGCACGGACAGGATGGTGCCCCCGACCACGACCAGCGCCTCGGATTCGCCCGTCTGTTTCACCGCCTCTGAGACCCGGTCCGGATATTTATGCGTATCGCGAAACTTGAGCGGATCGGTTGGACGGATACGGTCGCCGATTTCTTCGCGGCCGTCGGGATCGAGCAGCGAATCGATGCGCGCCCGGGCGCCGAGCCGCATATGATGGCCGCATTTGGGGCAGACGTTCAGTGTCGCCTGCAAGTCTTCTTTGTAGAGGACCGATTCGCAGGACGGGCACTTGACCCACAACCCTTCAGGCACCCGCTTGGTACCCGAATCGGTGCTGCGGTTGATGCGCGGCGGCAGGATTTTCTCGAACCAGCTCATGCCTCGCCCCTGGTGACGCCGGCCATGGCCTGATGCACTTGCCCCAGCCAGTGCGCGGCGGCCTCGATGGCGGCCTGCGGGCCGGCCCGTTCGGCCGCCTCGCGGATGATTTCAATGAGTTTGCTGCCGATGACCACCGCATCCGCATGGCGGGCCACCCGGGCCGCACTGTCGGCATCGCGGATACCAAAGCCGACCCCGACCGGAATACCGACGTGCCGGCGGATCTCCGCCAGGTGACGGGCGACGTCATCCGTGTCCAGGTGCCCGGCGCCGGTCACCCCCTTGAGCGATACATAATAAACGTACCCGCGCGCCAGACGGGCCACCTGCTGCATGCGGGCCACGGTGGACGTGGGCGCCAGCAGGTAAATGGGCGCCAGGCCGGCGGCGTCCATGGCGGCGGCAAAATCGGCGGACTCTTCGGGGGTGTAGTCGACCGTGAGTACGCCATCGACCCCGGCCTGCACTGCGCGCTGGATGAACGGCCCCGCACCCATGCTCTCGATCGGATTGGCGTAGCCCATGAGCACCACGGGCGTCTGTGTGTCGCTCTGCCGAAACTCGGCAACGATGTCGAGCACCCGCTGCAGGCTGGTGCCGGCGGCAATGGCGCGTTCGCCAGCCTGCTGAATGACGGGGCCGTCGGCCGCCGGGTCGGAAAAGGGCACGCCCAGTTCGATGATGTCTGCGCCGGCCGCAACCAGCGCACGCATCAGTGCCGGGGTGGACCCCACCAGAGGATCGCCCGCCGTAATGTAGGGGATCAGGGCGGCCCGCCCCTGCAGCGCGTTGAAACGGGTGGCCAAACGGGATTGAGTCTTCATGCCGGCCCCCTCAGAGTATGATGCCGCTATGTTCGGCGACGGTATGCATGTCTTTGTCGCCGCGCCCCGACAGATTGACCAGGATGAGGGTGTCAGGCGGCAGATCCGGTGCCATCTTGACCGCCTGCGCAATGGCATGCGCTGATTCGAGCGCCGGAATAATGCCCTCGATGTGGCAGCAGTCGTGGTAGGCGGCCAGCGCTTCGGCGTCTGTAATGCCCACATAGCGGGCCCGGCCGCTTTCCTTCAGCCAGGCGTGCTCTGGCCCGACGCCCGGATAATCGAGGCCGGCCGAAATCGAATGGGTCGGCTGGATCTGCCCGTGTTCATCTTGCAGCAGATACGTGCGATTGCCATGCAGCACCCCCACCACCCCGCAGTTGAGCGAGGCGGCGTGCCGCCCGCTGTCGAGGCCTTCGCCCGCGGCCTCGACCCCGATCAGCCGCACGGACGAATCTTCGATATAAGGATGGAAGATGCCAATGGCATTTGACCCGCCGCCGACGGAGGCCAGTATGTAATCAGGTTGGCGGCCGGCATCCCTGGGCATTTGCTCGCGGCATTCGCGGCCTATGATGGTCTGGAAATCCCGCACCATTTGCGGATAAGGGTGCGGGCCGGCCACCGTGCCGATGATGTAGAACGTATCCTCGACGTGGGTGACCCAGTCGCGCATGGCCTCGTTCAGGGCGTCCTTGAGCGTGCGCGAACCCGATTCCACCGGCACCACCTCGGCCCCCAGGAGCTTCATGCGATACACGTTGGAGGCCTGCCGCTGGACGTCTTCGGCGCCCATGTACACCACGCACGGCATGCCGTAGCGCGCGGCGACGGTGGCCGTGGCCACGCCGTGCTGGCCGGCGCCGGTTTCGGCAATGATGCGCTGCTTGCCCATGCGCCGCGCCAGCAGGGCCTGGCCAATGCAGTTGTTGACCTTGTGCGCGCCCGTGTGATTGAGGTCTTCGCGCTTGAACCAGATCTGGGCCCCCCCGAGCCGCTCGGACCAGCGACGCGCATGATAGACCGGGCTGGGCCGGCCGACGAAATGTTCGAGCTCGTAGGCGTATTCGCGCTGGAACTCGGGATCCTCGCGATACTTTGCGTAGGCCTCGCGCAGGGCTTCGAGGGCGTGCACCAGGGTCTCAGCCACGAAGGATCCGCCAAACCTGCCAAAGTGTCCGTGTGCGTCGGGCAGCTGATAGGACATGAAATTCAGTCTCTCTGGAAATAAGCCCCGAGCCAAGGACCCGCCGGGCAAACGAGCATTTTACCAGCCGCCGGTCAATGGCGGCTGGCTTCGACGCCTGGCAGCTCGTTGACGGCGGCCAGCGCCTGACGGATCTCGTTGCCATCGCGCACCTCGATGGTGAACACCATATGGGCTAGAGAGCGCCGGCTGTGAGTCGTTACACGGACCACCCGCAAGCGCAGGCGCGCAAAGACTTCGGACAGGTCGCGCAACAGGTTGGGGCGATCCTGGGCGCGCACATCCAGGTCGACGGGATACAGGCTTTGGCCCGTGTCACCCCAGGCCACCTCGATGCAGCGCTCGGGGTGGCGTTGCGCCAACGCAGCCCAGGACGGGCAATCGCGCCGGTGGATGGAGACCCCGCGGCCCCGCGTGACGAACCCCTCGATCGCATCCGGCGGCGCCGGGCGGCAGCAGCGCGCCAGTTGGGTCATGAGCGAATCGACCCCCACCACCAGCACCCCGCTCTTGCCCGTGCGCGAAACGCTGCCCGCGCCGCTGCCGTATACGCGCGGCTCATCGGATGGCGGCGCGGCAGGCTCGGGGGCCTGGAACATGGCATCGATCTGGCGCAGGCTGAAGTCTTCTTTGGCGACCGCGACATACAAGTCATCGGCCCGCGCAAAACCGAGCTGCTGGGCCAGCTGCTCCTGGTTGATCGCCGTACGCCCGAGGCGCTGCAGCTCTTTTTCCACCAGCGCCTGGCCCTGGGCGATGCGCTGCTGCAATTCGACCGCATTGAACCAGGCGCGCACCTTGGCCCGCGCCCGCGAACTAGCCAGAAAACCCAGCTGCGGGTTGATCCAGTCGCGCGAGGGCCCGCCGGACTTGGCTGCAATGATCTCCACGGTCTGCCCTGTTTTCAGCGGCGTGGACAGGGAGACCATCTGGCCATCGACGCGCGCGCCGCGGCACCGGTGACCCAGATCCGTATGCAGCAAATAGGCGAAATCCAGCGGCGTGGAACCGGCAGGCAGCTCGAGCACCCGGGCTTGCGGCGTCATGACGTAGATATGGGGATCGCGGGCGGCCGTCACGACGACGTCATCCGGGCGCTGATCGGCCTTCCAGGACAACAGCTGCCGCATCCAGGCGATTTTCTGGTCGTAGGCGCCCGATGCCGCCACCTGGCCGCCCCGGGCCCCGGCCTCTTTGTAACGCCAATGCGCCGCCATCCCGTACTCGGCGAAATAATGCATTTCACGCGTACGGATCTGGATTTCAAACGCCCTGCCCTGCGTATCGGCCACGACCGTATGCAGCGAACGATAGCCGTTGGGCTTGGGCCGGGCGATGTAGTCATCGAATTCATCCGCGACCGGCACCCAGATCGCGTGCACCAGCGCCAGCACGGCATAGCATTCGCGTTCATCGGCCACGATGACGCGCAAGGCGCGCAAGTCATAGAGCTGATCGAAGGACAGCTGCTTCATGCGCATCTTGTTCCAGATGCTGTAGATGTGCTTGGGCCGGCCGGAAATCTCGGCACGCAGGCCGGCGTCCGCCAGCGCCTTGTGCAGGCGCTTGATCACCGCCGTAATGAAACCTTCGCGTTCGGCCCGCTTTTCTTCCAGTTGCCGGGCGATCGCTTTATAAGTGTCCGGTTGCAGGAACCGGAATGAAAGGTCTTCCATTTCCCACTTGAGCTGCCAGATTCCCAGGCGGTTCGCCAACGGCGTGTACAGCGAAAGGGTCTCCCGGGCAAAATCCATTGGACACGTCGCGTGCCCCAGGGCGTACCAGCGCAGGGATTGCAGACGCGAGGCCAGGCGAATCAGTACGATACGCAGGTCGGCCGCCATCGCCAGCAGCATTTTGCGCTGCATTTCCTGCTGATCGCCTTCTCCGTGCGCCCCCGCTTGCCCCGTCATGGCGCTTAGGCGCAACAGCGCCCCGACCCCCTGCACCAGCGTCAGGATCTCTGGGCCAAACGCCTCGCGCATGGGATCGCGTCGCGCCAGTTCGGCCGCGGATTCGGGCTGGATCGACAACAGGGACGCAGCGCGGGTGGCTGCATCCGTTTCGAGTTCCGCAAGGATCAGGACCGTGGCCGCGCTGTGGGCGGCCAGGGGTTCGCCCGTGCTGGCCCGCGCGGATTCCAGCGGCTCGCGCACCCAGTCCAGGGCTTGCCCCAGCAGCCGCTGGCCCTCGGCATCCAGGCCGCGGCTGGCCCGCTTCAGCCAGGTTGCATCAAAAGGATCCGCCGACAACGACACAGAGGAGGATTTCATGGCAGGCTGCCCACGCCAACGGGCCGAATGTTCAGGCCGGGTTGCAAACCTCTATACTACCTGCCTCCCCGATCTTTGTTTCATCCCTGACATCATGACGGGATATACGGGTTGACCCCTAGTATTCAGGTAGAATGTCGCAAGACTTTACCGGTCCGTGCATTCCAGGAGTACCCATCATGACCCACGTCGTCACCGAAAACTGCATCAAATGCAAGTACACCGACTGTGTCGACGTCTGTCCGGTGGACTGTTTCCGCGAAGGCCCGAACTTCCTGGTCATCGATCCCGAAGAATGCATCGACTGCGCGGTCTGTGTACCCGAATGCCCGGCCAATGCCATTTTTGCCGAAGAAGACGTGCCCCAGGACCAGGTCGATTTCATTCCCCTGAACGCCGAACTCTCGCCCATTTTCGGGCCGATCAACCGTTCAGTGGGCGAGCTCGACGGCGCCGACGACTGGAATGGCGTGGCCGACAAGCTCAAGTACCTCGAGCGCCCCTGAAGGCATTCTTGGGCGTCTGTGAATCGGGGTAAATCCCAGTATAGGGTTTTTGTGAACTGACGTTACTGTAATCAGGCACATTCAGAGTGTCCCTGTCTGTATACGCTGTTCACGACAAAAGGCCCAAAACACATGCTGTATGACCTGCACGAGATTCAAAGATCCATTCTCGGCCCCTTCTCGGCCTTTACCGAAACCGGTTCCCAACTTTTCTCCAACCCATACAGCCCACTGGCCTATACGCCGCTATCCCGACAGCTGGCGGCCGCCTACGAGCTCGCCCATCGCGTAGGAAAGGATTACGAAAAGCCCGCCTGGGGTCTGGACACCACGTATATCAACGGGCGTGAAATCGCCGTCACCGAAGACATCGCGGTCAACAAGCCGTTTTGCCGCCTGGTCCATTTTCGCCGCAATGCCCGCCGCAAGGATCCCCGCGTTCTGCTGGTCGCCCCCCTGTCGGGTCATCATGCCACGCTGTTGCGCGATACGGCCCGCTCCCTGATCCAGAACCACGAAGTCTACGTCACCGACTGGGTCGACGCCCGCATGGTGCCCATCGCCGACGGCACCTTCGGCCTGGACGACTACGTGCGCTACATACAGGCCTTTCTGCGCCACCTGGGCCCGGATACGCACGTCATCTCGGTGTGCCAGCCCACGGTGCCCGTCATGGCCGCGCTCTCGCTCATGGCCAGCGAAGACGACCCCGACCAGCCCCGCAGCATGGTGATGATGGGCGGGCCCATCGACACCCGCAAGTCGCCCACCCAGGTAAACCGCCTGGCCACCACCAAACCCTATGAATGGTTCGAAGACAACCTGATCCATCGGGTGCCGCCGCGCTACCCGGGCGCCGGGCGCAAAGTGTATCCCGGCTTCCTGCAACATGCAGGCTTCGTGGCCATGAATCCAGACCGGCACGTCAAGTCTCACTACGATTACTATCTGCACTTGTTGCGCGGAGACGACAGCGATGCCGAAGCGCATCGCCGTTTCTACGACGAGTACAATGCCGTCCTCGACATGCCCGCCAAGTTCTATCTCGATACCATCCGCACCGTGTTCCAAGAATTCCGCCTGCCGCGCGGCACATGGGTGATCGACGGGCAGACCGTCGATCCAGGCGCCATCCGCAAGACGGCGCTCATGACCGTCGAAGGCGCCCTGGACGACATCTCCGGGTTGGGCCAGACTCACGCGGCCCATACCTTGTGTGCCAACCTGTCGCCTTCCATGCGCGAAGTCCATACCGCCGCGCACTGCGGCCACTATGGGATATTCTCCGGCCGGCGCTGGCGCGAGCTGATCTACCCGCGCATTTCCACCTTCATACGGGCCCATGCCTGACACAGACGCGCCCCTCCTGCCTTACGGGCCGGCGCACGGCGCGGGCCCCGAATTCCGCATCGCCCTCATCGACGAATCGCTGTGCATCGGCTGCACCCTGTGCATCCAGGCCTGTCCCGTCGATGCCATCCTGGGCGCCAGCCAATATATGCATACCGTCATTGAATCCGATTGCACGGGGTGCGAGCGCTGTCTGGATCCATGCCCGGTCGACTGCATCACCATGGTCGCCACGACCCGGCAATGGACGGACGATGCCGCACACATCGCGGGCGAACGCCACGCGGCACGCCAGCAACGCCTGGCGCGCCGTCACCATGAACACGGCAGTCCGGCTGCACGCACCCTGTCGAACAAACCCACCCTGGCGCAAGTCGGCGCCCACGACAAAAAAGACCGGATCGCCCGGGCCCTGGCACGCGCCCGCGCCTTGCGCACATGACCCCCGCCGCAGTGGCCGAATGCTTCCGGCGCCTGAGGGCCGCCAACCCCACGCCGGTGACCGAGCTCGAGTACAAGACGAACTTCCAGCTGTTGATTGCGGTGATTCTGTCGGCTCAGTCGACAGACCGCGCGGTCAACCTGGCCACCCGCCAGTTCTTCCCGGCGCATGGCACCCCTGAAGGCCTGCTGGCCCTAGGCGAAGAAGGCCTGAGTCAAGCCATCCGCACCATCGGCCTGTACCGAACCAAGACCCGTAATATCCTGCAGACCTGCGCGCTGATTCTCGAGCGGCACGGCGGTGCAGTCCCCAACGACCGGGCCGCGCTCGAGGCCCTGCCGGGCGTGGGCCGCAAGACAGCCAACGTGGTGTTGAACACGGCGTTCGGACAGGCGGTCATGGCCGTGGATACGCACGTCTTCCGGGTGGCCAACCGCACGGGCATCGCACCGGGCAAGACCGTGCGGGAAGTCGAACAGCGCCTCATGGAGCGCGTGCCGGAAGAATACCTGCTGAACGCCCACCACTGGCTGATCCTGCATGGCCGCCACATCTGCCTGGCCAGGAAACCCAAGTGCCCCGAATGCCTGCTGCGCGACCTGTGCGAATATCCCAATAAAACCATCAAGTTATCCGGCGGAAACAGTCAACCGGCCGCTCCTGCTGCGACGCAACAATCATAAGCGGGGCCTGCTCGCAACTCTGTAAAACCCTTATGGAGATCGCCCTGCGCGCGTTTCATAATTCCTTAGTTTTTGAAATCAGCCTGCAGCGCATAGGGAACCCGATACCATGGGAACAGAGCCCGACATCATTCTCGAGACGCGTCATCTGAGCAAATCCTTTCTGGGTTTCGTGGCGGTCGATGACGTCAATCTAAAGGTCCAGCGGGGCCACATACACGCCCTGATCGGCCCCAACGGGGC
>NZ_JBAYTI010000009.1:0-60228 GCF_041675725.1 Castellaniella sp.
CACGAAGGCGTAGATGATGAGTTGCTAATAGGGAATGTTCAGGAACGAGGCCATGATGAAGGCCGCCGCCCCCATGACGGGGGGCATGAGCTGGCCATTGACCGACGCGGCGCATTCGGTGGCGCCCGCTTTCACCGCCGGATAGCCGACCCGTTTCATGAGCGGGATGGTGAATGTCCCGGTGGTGACCACATTGGCCGTGGAGGAACCCGAGATCACCCCGGTCAGCAGACTGGCGACCACCGCCGCCTTGGCGGGCCCGCCGCGATACGTGCCCAGTGCGCTGTAGGCGAGGTCGACGAAATATTGGCCTGCACCGGCCTTGTCGAGCAGAGCCCCGAAGAGCACGAACAGGAAGACGAAGGTGGCCGATACCTGAATGGGGGTGCCCCAGATGCCTTCGGCCGTGATGTACAGCTGCTGGATGATTTCGTTCCAGCTGTAGCCATTGTGCAGGTACAGCACGTCCGGTGGCGTCATCGGGATGATGCCTGCCGGGCCCATGGCGCCATAGAGGATGATGAGCCCGGCGATGGTTGGCAGCGCGTAGCCCACGATACGGGCGGCCGCGATGCACAGGATGATGAGCAGCGCCGTGCCCATCCAGACGTCGCGCTCGATGGGCACCCCGCCCTGGACGGCGATCAGGTTGTAGTAATCGACAAAAATGTACAGCGATGTAACGATGCCCCCAATGGCCAGCAGCCAGTCCGTCCAGGGGATGCGGTTCAGCGGCCCGGACTTGCCGGGATAGGCCAGGAAGGCCAGCGCGAAACCGAAGGCCAGGTGGATGGAACCCACTTTCTGGGGGTCCAGCGATCCGGTGTCGCTGGCATATACCTGGAACAGGGACCAGGCCACTGCGATGAGCACGATGAGCCAGCGCTGCCAGGCTTTGTCGGGTTCGCGCCCACCGGATTCGGCCTTGAGAATTTTTTCGGCATCGGTGACTCCAGGCTCGGCCATGATCGGGTCCTCCTCCATTTTCCTTGCATTATGGCATGGGTCCTGTGCGCTTCACGGGGCCGAAATGTCCTTTGCGGCGGGCGGGAGATGGCGGGCCGGCCGCTCAGGAAGGAATAGAATGAGTATTGTTCTCATGAACTTGTTTGCAGGAGTCTGATGATGTCACCCGACAAAGTACTGTATACCGCCCATGCGACCGCCACCGGCGGGCGCGAGGGCAGCGCAAAGACCGATGACGGGCGCCTGTCGGTCACCTTGTCCACGCCGACCGAGATCGGCGGGAGCGGTGGTCCGGGCACCAACCCCGAACAGCTGTTTGCCTGCGGCTATTCGGCGTGTTTTCTGGGGGCGCTCAAGTTGGTGGCCGGCCAGGAAAAGGTCAGCCTGCCCGATAGTGCGACCGTCAGCGCGGCCGTGGGGATCGGCCCGAATGCGACTGGCTTTGGCCTGGCGGTCGAGCTGACGATTGCCGCAGCGGGCGTAGACAAGGCTGTATTGGAAAGCCTGGTGCAAAAAGCCAATGTCGTGTGCCCATACTCGAATGCGACCCAGAACAACATCCGGGTCACCCTCGTCGTGCAATAGCGGGCGCCCGCGCCGGTTTCCTGCCGGGTGTCTGATGCAGGTCAAATAACGGCGCTCGCAGTGTGGTTATCATGGATCGGGACGTCTCCTTATCCATGAGGCCACCATGCCATCCAACCTTGCCGCATCGCTCGCGCCTGCCTCGCGTCAGGCACTGTCCGTCCTTTTTTCCAGTACCTTCGCCTTCACGGTCTGCTTCGCCATCTGGACGATGTTCTCGGTGCTCGGGGTTCCCCTGAAAACGGATCTCGATCTGAACGAGACGCAGTTCGGGCTGCTGATCGCCACCCCCGTCCTGACGGGTTCGCTGGTGCGCGTGCCGCTGGGCATACTCACAGATCGCTATGGCGGTCGCATCGTGTTCTTTCTGGTGCTGCTGGTGTGCGTGCCGCCGCTGTATCTGATGGCCTATGCAGACAGCTACCTGCAGTTCCTGGTGCTGGCGCTGTTCGTCGGCCTGGCTGGCGGCACGTTCTCCGTGGGCACACCCTACGTGGCACGCTGGTTTGCACCCGGGCAGCGCGGCTTTGCCATGGGCGTGTTCGGGGCAGGCAATTCGGGCTCCGCCCTGAACCTGTTCGTGGCCCCCTTGATCATTGCCGCGTTTGGCTGGACCATGCTGCCCAAAGTCTATGCCGGCCTGATGCTGGGCACGGCCCTGTTGTTCTGGCTGTTCAGCCATTCGGATCCCGCCCATCGCTCGCCGGGCGGGGTCACCATGCTGGAGCAGCTCAAGGTGCTCAAGGATCCCCGCGTATGGCGCTATTGCCAGTATTATTCGGTGGTCTTCGGCGGTTATGTCGCCTTGGCGCTGTGGATCACCAAATATTATGTGTCTGAATATGGCTTCGACCTCACGCTGGCGGCCTTCCTGGCCATGGTGTTCTCGCTGCCTGGCGGGGTCCTGAGGGCCCTGGGCGGCTGGTTCTCAGACCGCTATGGGGCGTATCCCGTGACCTGGTGGGTCATGTGGGTGTGCTGGGTCTGCTTTTTCATCCTGTCCTACCCGCAGACCCGGATGACGGTAGAGACGCTTCATGGCCCCCTGTCCCTCAATATTGGGCTCAATGCGGGCCTGTTCACCGTGCTGTTGTTCATCGTCGGCGTGGCCATGGCGATCGGCAAGGCGTCGGTGTTCAAATTCATCAGCGACGACTACGTCGACAACATCGGGGCCGTCTCGGGGGTCGTGGGCCTGGCTGGCGGGCTGGGGGGCTTCATCCTGCCGATCCTGTTCGGCATTCTGCTGGACCTGACCGGGGTGTATTCCAGCGCCTTCATGTTGCTTTATGGCACGGTTTGCGTGTCGCTGGTGTTCATGCATTACTCGTATCGCCGCAGCCCGAGGGCGGGCACCGAACTGGTGGGCGAAATCTGAAGAGACCACGCCAGCAGGGGGTGTCCGGGCGCCAAAAGCGTATGATGCAGGTTTTACCGCCCGCAGGCGGCTGGAGTGTGGATGCCCCTCAGAGATATCTTGGCGGCCCTGATCCTGATCGTGGTCTGGGGCGCCAACTTCGTCGTCATGAAACTGGGGTTGGAAGAATTCCCTCCGCTATTGCTGGGGGGGTTGCGCTTTCTGTTCGTGGCATTCCCGGCGGTGTTGTTCGTGCCGCGCCCGGTGCTCGCATGGCGTCACGTGCTGCTGTATGGCGCCACCATCTGCGTGGGCCAGTTCATGCTGCTGTTTCTGGGCCTTTGGCTGGGCATGCCGGCCGGGCTGGCGTCGATCGTCATGCAGATGCAGGCCTTCATGACGGTGGGCATTGCGGCGGTCGTGCTGCGCGAAGCCCTGTTGCCCCAGCATGTGCTGGGCATGCTGCTGGCCATCGCGGGCCTCGTCTTTTTGTATCCTTGGGGCGAAGGGGCGGCACCCGTGCCTCTGGTCGGATTTCTGCTGACGCTCATGGGCGCATTCAGCTGGGCCGTGGGCAATGTGGCGCTCAAGTGCGCGGGCCCGGTGAGCATGCTGTCGCTGGTGGTGTGGGGGGCCTTGGTCGCGCCGGTGCCCTTCGGCCTGCTGTCGCTGTTGTTCGAGGGCCGGGAACAGATCATGGTCAGTCTCACGCACGTGAGCCTGCAAGGGGTGCTGGTGGTCGCCTACCTGTCGGTCCTGGCCACCCTGGTGGGTTATGTGCTGTGGGGGCAGCTGCTGGCGCGCCATCCGGTGGCCCGTGTGGCACCGCTCAGTTTGCTGATCCCCATCGTCGGGCTGCTGTGTGCCAACTGGTTCCTGGGTGAACGCCTGGTGCTGTTGCAGTGGCTGGGCGGGCTCGTGGTCCTGTTGGGGCTGGCCGTCAACTTGTTTGGCTGGCGCTGGCTGAAGCTGGGATTTTTTACAAAACACTGATATGAGGTTGCCATGCCGATCAATCGTACAGGGCTCGACGCCCTGATGGAAATCACTGCCCGCCCGGAGCAGATATTCGTGCGGGGGCACGGGTCCTGGCTCGAAGACCACACCGGCAAGCGCTACCTGGACTTCGTTCAGGGCTGGGCCGTGAACAGCCTGGGGCACGGCGCGCCGGAAATCATCGCGGCGCTCGAGCGGCAGGCGCACTTGCTCATCCATCCGTCGGCGGCATTCTACAATCAGCCTTCCATCGATCTGGCACTGCGCCTGGTACAGGCATCGTGCTTCGATCGGATATTCTTTGCCAACAGTGGCGCCGAAGCCAACGAAGGCGCCATCAAACTGGCGCGCAAATGGGGGCAGAAGCATCGCGATGGCGCGTACAAGATCATCACCTTCGAGCACGCCTTTCATGGACGCACGCTGGCCACCATGTCGGCGTCCGGGAAGGAAGGCTGGGATCGCAAGTTTCCGCCTCAAGTCGAAGGCTTTCCCAAGGCCAGGCTCAACGATCTGGATTCCGTGCGCGCGCTGATCGATGCGCAGACCGTGGCCGTGATGCTCGAACCGGTGCAGGGCGAAGGCGGGGTCATACCGGCCACGGCTGCGTTCATGCAAGGCCTGCGCGTGCTCACGCGTGAGCACGGCCTGCTGCTCATCGTCGATGAAGTGCAGACGGGCATGGGCCGCACCGGCCGGCTGTTTGCCTACCAGCATGCCGACATCGAGCCCGACATCATGACCCTGGGCAAGGGGATCGGCGGCGGCGTACCGCTGGCGGCCCTGTGCGCGCGCGAATCGGTCAGCTGTTTCGAACACGGCGACCAGGGCGGCACCTATAACGGCAACCCCCTGATGACGGCGGTCGGTGTGGCCGTATTCGATGCCTTGACGGCGCCAGGATTCCTGGACGACGTCAACGCGCGCGCCCAGCAATTGTCCACCGGGCTGCTGTCGTTGTGCGAAAAGTGGGGCCTGCCGGGCGAACGGGGCCAGGGCCTGTTGCGCGTACTCGAGCTGGATGGCGACCACGGCCCCGCGCTGGTCGAGGCGGCTCGCGAACGCAGCCCCGAGGGCCTGCTGTTGAACAGCCCGCGCAGCGGGCTGTTGCGGTTCATGCCGGCCCTGAATGTCACGGCCGAAGAAGTGGACACCCTGCTGATCTGGCTGGACCGGCTGATTGGGCAGGTGTGCACGCGGTAGTGTCGTCGTGCCGGCGGGCCTGCCCCGGGTGGCGGGCCGCGGTCAGCGATGGGCGGCCAGCTCGGCCTGTTCGGCCTTCTTGACCTGGCGCCAGTGGTGCAGCAGCGGCTCTGTGTAGCCGTTGGGCTGCGCCAGCCCCTTGAAGATCAGGTCGCTGGCTGCGCGGAATGCGCATGACGTATCGAAGTGGCCGTCCATGGGTTCATAGAGCGGATCGCCCGCGTTCTGATGATCGACGACCGTCGCCATGCGACGCAGGGTGGCTTCGACCTGTTCGCGCGAAACCACGCCATGCAGCAGCCAGTTGGCGATGTGCTGGCTCGAGATGCGCAGGGTGGCCCGGTCTTCCATGAGGCCCACGTCGTGGATGTCGGGCACTTTGGAGCACCCTACCCCCTGATCCACCCAGCGCACCACGTAGCCCAGAATGCCCTGACAGTTGTTGTCGAGTTCCTGCTGGCGCTCGGCGGCGGACCAGTCCGGGCGCGTGGCGACCGGTATGGTGAGGATGCGATCCGTGTAGTCTTCGTGCCGGCCCTCGAGTGCTTTTTGCACTTTGACCACGTCTACCTGGTGGTAGTGCAGCGCGTGCAGGGTCGCGGCAGTGGGTGACGGAACCCAGGCCGTGTTGCCGCCCGCCTTGACGTGGTCGATCTTCTGCTCGAGCATGGCGTGCATGAGATCGGGCATGGCCCACATGCCCTTGCCGATCTGGGCGTGGCCCCGCAGGCCGCATTCCAGGCCGGTCTGCACATTGTTCAGCTCGTAGGCGCGGATCCATTCCTGGGTTTTCATGTCGCCCTTGCGCACCATGGGGCCGGCGCGCATGGCGGTGTGCATTTCATCGCCGGTGCGGTCCAGGAAGCCGGTGTTGATGAACACTACGCGGTTGGCGGCCGCGCCGATGCAGGCCTTGAGATTGACGCTGGTGCGGCGTTCCTCGTCCATGATGCCCATCTTGATGGTGTGGTCGGGCAGGCCCAGCAGCTGTTCTACCCGGCCAAACAGCGTATCTGCGAATGCGACTTCGTCGGGGCCGTGCATTTTGGGCTTGACGATGTAGATGGAACCCGTGCGCGTGTTCTGGCGTGCCTCGAGGTCGTGCAGGGCGATCAGCACCGTGAAGGCGGCATCCAGGATGCCTTCGAAGACCTCGTCGCCGTTGGCGTCGAGGATGGCGGGGCTGGTCATCAGGTGGCCGACGTTGCGCACGAACATGAGCGAGCGGCCGTGCAGGCGGGCCGCGCTGCCGTCGCGGGCCGTATAGGGCCGATCGGCGTTCAGCGTGCGTGTGACGGTCTTGCCGTTCTTCTCGAGCTCGGCGCTGAGCGTGCCCTGCATCAGGCCCAGCCAGTTTCGATAGGCCTGCACCTTGTCTTCGGCGTCTACCGCGGTGATGGAGTCTTCGCAGTCCATGATGGTGGTCACTGCCGCTTCGAGGACCACATCCTTGATATGGGCGGCGTCCGTGCGGCCAATGGGGTGCGTGGCATCGAACTGGATTTCCACGTGCAAGCCGTGGTGGCGCAACAGGATGGCCTGGGGGGCGTCTGCGGGGCCCCGGTGGCCGATCAGGGCAGTGTCGTCCGCCAGCCCGGTCTGGCCGCCGCCGTCTTGCGTGACAATGAGCTGCCCGTCGGCCATCCGGTAGCCGGTTGCCCGGGCATGGGTGCCCTGCTGCAAGGGGAAATGGCTGTCGAGGAAGTTGCGTGCGAAGGCGATTACCCGGGCGCCGCGTACCGGGTTGTAGGTATCGCCGCGCTCGGCGCCGCCCGTGTCGGGGATGGCGTCTGTGCCGTACAGGGCATCGTACAGGCTGCCCCAGCGGGCGTTGGCGGCATTGAGCGCGTAACGCGCATTGGTGACCGGCACCACGAGCTGGGGGCCTGCCTGTTGGGTGATTTCGGTGTCCACCCCCGCCGAGTGTACGGTCACGTGTTCGGGGACAGGCCGCAGATAGCCGATTTCCGTCAGGAATTGGCGATAGGCGGCTGGATCGGCCACGGCACCGGGATGTTCGGTGTGCCAGGCATCCAGTGCGCTCTGCAGGCGGTCGCGTTCGGCCAGCAGGGCGCGGTTGGCTGGGGTCAGATCGCGTATCAGGGCTGCGAGGCCGGCCCAGAAAGCATCCGCCTGGATGCCGGTGCCTGGCAGGGCCTCTTGTTCGATGAATCGATGAAGTACGGTCGCCACTTGCAGCCCGTGGCAGGATATGCGATCAGTCATGGGGGTCCTTGCTCGAATGTTCCGGGAAGACCGGAAAATGGTCTTGCGTTTGATTATAGGGAGTCCAACAGAAGGGTAAAGCCTTTGCAACGCAGTGGCCAGTGCCTGTCGCGCCGGATTTTACAAGATCAGGATGGCACGGAAGTCATTTACGTTGGTCAGCGTCGGGCCGGTAACCAGCGCGTCGTCCAAGCGCTCGAAAAAGGTGTGCGCGTCGTTGTCGTCCAGAAACGCGCGGGGCGACCCGCCGGCCTGCCACGCGCGCGCCAGGGAGTCGGGGGCGAGCAGCGCCCCGGCGATGGCTTCCTGGCCATCGACCCCGTCGGTATCGCCCATCAGGGCATAAATGCCCGGGCAGCCGTCGAGTGCCAGGGCCATCGACAGCAGACATTCGACGTTGCGCCCACCCCGGCCGCGGCCGCGCACCGTCACGGTGGTTTCCCCTCCTGAGAGCAGTACGCAGGGCGGCGCCTCGGGTTGCGCATGGTGGCGGACCTGCAGGGCGATGCCGGCCAGCACCTTGCCCACCTCGCGGGCTTCGCCTTCGATGCGATCCCCGAGCAGCACGGGGGTGATGCCCGCCGAGCGGGCTACGCGGGCGGCAGCCTGGAGGGCCTGCTGGGGGGTGGCGATCAGATGGGTTTGGACATTGGCCAGGCGCGGGTCGCCGGGCTTGATCGTCTCCCCCGCGCCGGACTCGAGCCGCCCGATGGCGGCGGACGGCAAATGAATGCCGTAGCGCCGCACGATTTCGAGGGCGTCGGCGCAGGTGCTGGGGTCGGCCACGGTCGGGCCCGAGGCGATGTCCTCGGGCCGGTCTCCGGGGACATCTGAAATGAGCAGGTTGACGACCCGGGCGGGTGCGCAGGCGGCCGCCAGCCGCCCCCCCTTGATGGCCGACAGGTGGCGGCGCACGCAGTTCATCTCGCGAATGTTGGCGCCGGAGCGCAGCAGGGCCGTGCTGACGGCCTGCTTGTCGGCCAGCGTGATGCCGGGCGCCGGCAGCGGCAGCAGGGCGGAACCGCCGCCGGAGATGAGGCTGATCACCAGGTCATCCGGGCCCAGGCCCCGCACCTGGTCGAACAGCTGCCGCGCCGCCTGCTCGCCGGCTGCATCGGGGACGGGGTGGGCCGCCTCGAGGATGCGGATCTGGCGGCAGGGTACGGCATGGCCATAGCGGGTGACCACGGTGCCTTTCAGTGGGCCGGGCCAGGCGGCTTCGAGTGCCTGGGCCATGGCGGCCGATGCTTTGCCGGCGCCAATGACCACTGTGCGGCCCCGTGGGGGGGCGGGCAGGTGTGCGGCCAGCCCGTGCGCGGGCTGCGCCGACTGCACGGCGGCTGCAAACAGCTGGCGAAGCAGGCTGCGGGGATCTGGGCGCATGGTCTTCAGACGCCGGGAGAGCGGGTGGCGGCCCGCAGCCAGCCCAGGCCTTCCGTGGTCGTGCCCATCGGACGGTATTCGCAACCGACCCAGCCTGGATAGCCAATGGCATCCAGATGGCGGAACAGCCACGGGAAGTTGATTTCACCCGTGCCCGGCTCGTGACGCCCTGGATTGTCGGCCATCTGGATGTGGCCGATATGGGCCAGGTGCTGGCTCAGGGTATTGGCCAGTTCGCCTTCGGTGCGTTGGGCGTGGTAAATGTCGTACTGCAGTTTCAGGTTGTCCGAGCCCACCTCGGCGAGGATGCCCAGGGCATCGGCCGTGCGTGAAACGAAGAATCCCGGCATGTCGTACTGGTTGATGGCCTCCATGAGCAGCACGATGCCGGCTTTCTGCAGCTCGCCAGCCGCATGGCGCAGGTTGGCCACCAACGTGCGGCGCGCCTCGGCCCGGTCCAGCCCTTGCGGCACGATGCCCGCCAGGCAATTGACGCGCGGACAGCCCAGCGCCTGAGCGTATTCGATCCCCAGGGCCAGGAGGTCCCGAAACTCGGCTTCACGCCCGGGCAGGCAGGCAATGCCTCTTTCGCCCGCTTCCCAGTGCCCGGCCGGCAAGTTGTGCAGAACCTGGGTCAGCCCGTGCGCCTTCAGGCGATCTGCCAGGTCCGCCTTGTCCCATTCATAAGGAAACAGATATTCGACCCCCGTGAATCCGGCCTGGGCCGCCGCTTCGAAGCGGTCGAGGAAGCCGACCTCGGTGAACAACAAGGACAGATTGGCGGCGAAACGGGGCATTGGGGGTCTCCTTCGGACGGGCAGCGCACCGGCTGCATGACGACAATATACGGCAGATCGGACGCACGAGACCGGTGTGCGCTTCACGCGGCGTCTGGCGGATTCATTGATACACTGAAAGTTCTCTTACCAGAAGGCAAGCCTGGCACGGGCCGAATCCGGCCGGCAGCCCGGCCGCCGCACGCAGATATCTTGAAGCACATCGCCGGCGCTCCCACACCCCCTCCCCCGGATCCAGCTCCCCGCACTTCGCCATCCGCCCCGGTGCCCGGTACGCCACCATCCCGGCCCGCTGCCGCGGCCCGGCACAACCAGCGCCTGGCCTTGCTGGCGCTGGCGGCCATGGCGGTGACGTGGGGCTACAACTGGGTCATCATGAAAAAGGTGCTGCTCTACGTGGGCCCCATGGATTTCCAGGCCATGCGCAACTTGTTTGGCGCCCTGGTGCTGCTCGCCATCATGCTGGTGCGGCGCATGCCGCTGCGCATGACGTCCTGGCGCCGGGTGCTGCTGTTTGGCCTGCTGCAAACGACGGGGTTCTGTATCTTCGTGCAGCTGGCCCTGGTGTATGGGGGCGTGGGCAAATCATCCATGCTGACGTACACCATGCCATTTTGGGTGATCCCGATGGCCTGGATCAGCTTTGGCGAGCGTATCCGGGGCCTGCAATGGCTGGCGCTGGCCATCGCCGCAGCGGGTCTGGTACTGATCCTGGAGCCCTGGCACGGCCAGGCGTCCATCGTCAGCGAGGTCATGGCCCTGCTGGCAGGACTGTGCTGGGCACTGGCCATGATCACGACCAAATGGATCAAGCGCGACTGCCCCATGGACGTGCTGCCCCTGACCGCGTGGCAAATGCTGTTCGGCGCCCTTGCGCTGTGTGTCGTCGCCTGGCTGGTGCCCGAGCGGCCCGTCGACCCCACCCCGTATTTCTGGGGCGCCATCCTCTATAACGTGTTCATTTCCACGGCCCTGGCCTGGACGCTGTGGGTCTTTGCCCTGCAACACCTGTCAGCGGGGGTGGTCGGCCTGTCGGCACTGGGCGTGCCGGTGGTCGGAACCTTGTCGGCCTGGTTGCAGCTGGGCGAGCAGCCGGCCGGCATGGAACTGGCGGGCATGGTGCTCATTGTGCTGGCGCTGGTGGTGCTCAGCCTGCGCTCCCTGAACCATTGAGGGATCCATCGGGGATCAGCGCATACGGGGCCAATGTGACGATGTCGCAGTTTTCGCCGGGTCCGGCCCGGTCGATGATCAGGAAGTCACTGGTGTCCTGCAGCGCCAGCAGGGGGTGGTGCCAGACGCCGGGCGCGTAGTTGACCCCCTGGTGCGGCTGGCACAGAAACACGCGTAGGTCTTCTGCGCGCGGTGCGGCTTCGCGCGGCGCGACCACGGCCAGCCACGGGCGCCCCGACAGCGCAATGAAGGCCTGGCTGGCTTTGGGGTGGCGCTCCATCATGTGGATGGCGAAGGGCAGGCGGCGGGCCTGTCCGCGGAAAATCGAGACGATCGCCCGGCCTTCCGGGCCGGGGTCGATCTTGGCCAGGTCGTGAAAACGCACGGTGTTGCCTTCGTTGATGCTGTAATGGACCGACGCTTCATCGGCCTGTATGACGTCGCCAAACGGGGCGAAGGCGCTGCGGCTGAGGGGTTCGACGGCAAGAATGCGGGGCGTGGGCATATTGGATCTCGGGGCGGGTCTCAGGCGTTCAGCAGGGCCTGCAACCGAAAGAGGGCAATCTGCCCGATCTGTTCGAGGCAGGCGGCGTGTTCGGTCGCCGGGTCGTGGTTCAGGCGGGCTTCCATGGCGGCCAGGATCTGGCCGCGATCGCGCCCCCTGACGGCGATCACGAACGGAAACCCGAAGCGCGCCCGGTAGCGCGCGTTCAGGGTGCGCAGCCGTTGCAGCTCTTCGGCACTGCACTGATCCAGCCCGGCGCCACGCTGCTCGCCCGCGGAGGCCTGGGTCAGCATGCCGGCATCGGCTTCGCGCCCGGCCAGTTCGGGGTGGGCGCAAATCAGCGCCCGCTGTTCTTCCGGGCTGGCTTGCAGGACGACGTCCATCATGGCCCCGTGCAGGGCCGGCAGGTCTGCGAAGGGCCGCGCTTGCCAGGCGCGCTGCGGTATCCAGGGGGAATGCTCGAAGATTGCGTCGAGCTGGCGGGTGAAAGCGTCCTGGGGCAGTTCGGACAGTTCTTTCAGGGTCATGGCGGTATCGATGAAAACAAAGCGGAACGTCAGTCTACGGTCTGGCGTGGATCAAATGAAGGGCGCGATACGGTATAAGGACTATACGGCATGACGTATCCGTCGTTTCGGGCCGTCGCCGAACGGAGGGGTCGCCAGGATGAGGGGTCGCCATGAGTACTCGACGCAATCATGAGCATCTGAATACCTACCTGCTCAAGGTGTTCAGCATACTCATGGCCGAACGCAGCGTCTCGCGCACTGCGCTCAAGCTGAATCAATCGCAGCCGGCCATCAGCGTGGCGCTCAAGAACCTGCGCAATATCCTGGGCGATCCCCTGCTGGTTCGCGAAAAAGGCGGCATGGTACCGACCGAGCGCGCCCTCGCCATCCTGGCGCATGCCCGGTCCGCGCTCGACGCCATCGATGCGATGTTCGAATCGGGGGTCCATTTCGAGGCCGCCCATTCGCGTCAGGTGTTTCGCATCGGATCGCCGGATTATCTGGCCCCGGCCTTTGCGGCATCCGTGGTGACCCGTTTCAGGCGCGAGGCGCCGCAGGCGCGCCTGGTATTGCATGCGCTGGGGCCCGAATTCGACTTCGAGCGATCCCTGGCTGAGGGCGCCCTGGACGTGGTGATCGGCAACTGGCCCGAACCGCCCGATCGCATGCACTTGTCGATGTTGCTCGAAGACCGCATCGTGTGCCTGGTGGCCGCCGACCATCCATTGGCGCGACGCGGAATCACGCTGGAGGACTACCGCCGCATGCCGCACGTGGTGCCCACGCCGTACTCGATGACCCAGCGCGGCATGATCGATACGGTGCTGACGTCTTTGCGTGTGCAGCGGCTCGAGTGCGTCGAGGCGCAATCGTTCATGTTGGCGCCTTATCTGCTGCCGGGCACGGACCTGGTGTTCACCACGACACGGCATTTTGCGCAGTACTATTGCCGCCTGTTGCCGCTGGTGATGCTGGCTTCGCCCATCGGGTTCCCACCCATGCGGTTTTATCAGTTATGGCACGCTCGGCATCACCATGCGCCCGCCCACCAATGGCTGCGTCATTTGCTGGGGGCGTGCGGCCGGGCGATGCAGGTGCCTGACGGCTCTGTGCCCTGACGGGCGTCTGCCTGGCTGGCCTGCAGCATGGCCGCCACCCGGTTGATGCACTGGCGCAGCCAGGCGGCTTCGGGCGAGCCATGCGAGCGCCGGTGCCAGAGCAGGTAGAACCGCATGGGTGGAAATTCGAACGGCGATGGCAGCAAGGTGATGGGCAGGTAGCGGGCATAGTGCCGCGCGAATTGCCGGCCGGTGGTGAAAATCAGGTCGGTGCGCAGCAGCATGCCGGCCACCTGGCCGAAATACGGGATCGTCATCTGGATATTGCGCTGCAGGCCGCGAGCGGCCAGGCAGCCGTCGATGAAGCTCTGGCGCTCGGAGACATACGGATAGGGCGCCAGGTGGGGAAGCTGGAGATACTGCTGCAGCGTCAGGGGGCGATGGGCAATCGGATTCTGGCTGCCGACCATGCACACCACCTCGTCGTCGAACAGCCGCGACAGGTGCATTTGCGGCGGTGGCTGCAGCCAATTGCCGATCACCACGTCCAGGGTGCCGTTTTCCAGCGCGCTGGTGTAGTCGTGCTCTGCATGGATGGTATGGATGATGAAGCGCGAACAAGGGGCTTCGTGACGCAGGATGGCCGCAATATTGGGCAGGAACATGGCGTCCAGGTAATCGGGTGCCCCCAGGTGGAATACGCGCCGTGTGGTGCCTGGGTCGAAGATTTGCGGCGGGCTGGTGATGCGATCGATGGCGGCCAGGGCGTCGTTGGCGTGGGCCAGCAGCTCGAGCCCCCGTTCGGTGGGCACCATGCCGTTCTTGCTGCGGACCAGGATCGGATCGCCGGAGATATCGCGCAATTTGCGCAGCGCATTGCTGAGCGCGGGCTGCGACAGCCCCAGCCGCACGGCAGCGCGCGACACGCTTTGTTCGGTCAGCAGGGTCCGCAGGATGTGCAGCAGATGGGTGTCCATGAAGTTGCGTGGTCGGGGCATGGAGGCATTATTCATGTTTGTGTCTTGTGCGTCTATTGGCAGTGTCCGCAAGGGCCTAGCGCGCGCCAGCGGGCGGGCTGGTGGCGCGCTGGCGCGCATCCCTGATAAGCACCATCATTGCATTTGAATGGCTTTGCCCTGTATTGGTGCTATCTTCGACAGTAGGCGAATTCCAAGCAAGGCATGGCCATGGAGACACGACCCATCCGTTTTCATTTCCGCGGCAGAACGCAGGTGGTGGCCGACCAGCCCATCACACGCACGGTGCTGCAGTACCTGCGCGAAGACCTGGGCTGCACGGGCACCAAAGAAGGCTGTGCAGAAGGCGATTGCGGGGCCTGTACCGTGCTTGTGGCCGAGCCCGACGGGCGGGGGGGCGTCGCCTTGCGGGCAGTCAATTCATGCATCCAGTTTCTGCCCACGCTCGACGGCAAAGCGCTGTATACGGTCGAAGACCTGCGCCAGCCCGATGGCGCCCTGCATCCTGTGCAGCAGGCATTGGTGGATCATCACGGGTCGCAATGCGGGTTTTGTACGCCCGGTTTCGTGATGTCGCTGTGGGGCATGTACCTGGCGCACCCGCCGGGCGGGCCCGTGCCCGAGCGCGCGCAGATCGACGACACGCTGTCGGGCAATCTGTGTCGCTGCACGGGCTATCGGCCCATCATTCGTGCCGCAACCGAAATGTTCACCTATCCGGCCGTGCCCTTCGACCGGGCCGCCTTGGCCCGGGTGCTGGATACGCTGCAGGATGACCAGGTGTTCGTGTATGAATACGCCGGCCATCGGTTTCATGCGCCGCGCACGCTCGAACAGCTGGCCCGGTTGTATCAGGCGCTTCCGGATGCCCGCCTTCTGGCCGGCAGCACCGACGTGGGGCTGTGGGTCACGAAACAATACCGCGACCTGCCCGAACTGATTTATATCGGCCAGGTGGCCGAACTGCGCGCCATCCGTCCGGAAGGCGCCGATCTGGTCATCGGCGCCGGCGCTCTGCTCAATGACGCATTCGATGCCCTGGTGGCGCGCCTGCCCGAACTGGCCGAGATGCGCCAGCGGTTCGCGTCCTTTCCCATTCGCAATGCCGGCACGCTGGGTGGCAACGTCGCCAATGGGTCGCCCATTGGCGATTCGATGCCGGGCCTGATCGCCCTGGGCACGCGGATCATCCTGCGCCAGGGCGCGCGTGTGCGCGAAATGCCATTAGAAGATTTTTACCTGGCCTACCAGAAGACCGCGGCCGAGGCAGGCGAATTCGTACAGGGGCTGCGGGTGCCGATCGGCGTGCCCGGCCGGCATTTCCGCACGTACAAGCTGTCCAAGCGCTTCGACCAGGACATCTCTGCCGTGTGCGCCGCCTTTGCCGTCACGCTCGATGACGCAGGCCGGGTGCAGGCGGTGCGCACGGGCTTTGGCGGGGTCGCCGCCACGCCCGCGCGAGCCCGGGCCACCGAGGCCGCCTTGCTGGGGCAAGCCTGGACCGAGGCAACGGTACGGGCGGCCATGCGGCGCCTGGCCGATGATTTCGAACCCCTGAGCGACATGCGCGCCAGCAGCCAATACCGTTTGACGGCCGCGCGCAACCTGCTGTATCGCTTTTATCTCGAGACTGCGCCAGGCGGCGCGCTGGCATCCCGGCAGGTGCACGTGGCGGCATTGGCTGAAACACTGTAGGGCGCCGTGGCGCCCTGCCCGGCCACGGGCGGCGCCCCGCCCCGAGGAGACCGACATGGACATTCAAGTCAACGGACCGGCTGAGCTCGAACGCCTGGCCGTCAGCAATGACCACATCCCGCATCCGGTGGTGGGCGAGCCGGCGGCCGGTGCCGCCAGTCCGCATGAGTCCGCCAGCCTGCACGTCAGTGGCGAAGCGCTGTACACCGACGACATTCCGGAACTGCGCGGCACCCTGTATGCGGCGCTGGGGCTGTCCCAGCGGGCGCATGCGCGGATCACGGAGATGGACCTCGAGGCCGTGCGCCAGGCGCCGGGCGTCATCGACGTGCTGGTGGCCGGTGACATCCCGGGGGAGAACAATTGCGGCCCGGTGCTGCACGATGACCCCTTGCTGGCCGATGGCCGGGTCCAGTATCTGGGCCAGCCGGTCTTCATGGTCGTGGCCGAGAGCGTGGATGCGGCCCGGCGGGCGGCCCGGCTGGGCGTCTTGCAGTACGACAGCCTGCCGCATCGGCTCACCCCGCAAGAAGCCCGTGCGGCCAATGCCCGCACCACGCTGGGCGACTTGCGGCTGCAGCAGGGCGACGTACAGGCGGCGCTCGATGCTGCGCCGCACCATGCGCGTGGCACATTCCAGTGCGGCGATCAGGAACAGTTCTACCTCGAGGGGCAGATTTCCTATGCCATCCCGCAGGAAAAGGATGGCATGCTGGTCCTGTGCTCGACCCAGCACCCAAGCGAAATGCAGGCGGTGGTCGGTCACGCGCTGGGTTGGCAGGCGCACCAGGTGCGAGTAGAGTGCCGGCGCATAGGCGGTGGCTTTGGCGGCAAGGAGTCCCAATCCGCCCTGTTTGCCTGTCTGGCTTCCGTCGCCGCCCACCGGCTGGGGCGGCCGGTCAAGCTGCGCGTCGATCGGGACGACGATTTCATGATCACCGGCAAGCGGCACGGGTTCTGGTATGAATTCGACTACGGCTTCGATGACGATGGCCGCATCCTGGGCGTGCGCCTCGACATGACCCTGCGTTCGGGGTTTTCGGCGGATCTGTCCGAAGCGGTGGCCAGCCGGGCCCTGTGCCATTTCGACAATGCCTATTACATTCCGGCGGCCGACATCCATACCTTGTGCGGCAAGACCCACACCCAGTCGAATACCGCTTTTCGCGGGTTTGGCGGGCCGCAGGGGGCGCTGGTGACCGAGGTGGTCATCGAGCGGATCGCCCGGTTTCTGGGCAAGGACGCGCTGGATGTGCGCCGGCTCAATTTCTATGGCACAGACACGCGCAACGTCACCCCCTATGGCCAGGTGGTGGAAGGCAACCTGATCGGCCCCCTGGTCGATGAGCTCGAGCGCAGTTCCGACTACCGCGAACGGCGCCGGGCGGTCGCCGAGTTCAATGCCTGCAACCCGATCCTCAAAAAGGGTCTGGCACTCACACCGGTGAAATTCGGCATCTCGTTCAATGTGCCGGCCTTCAACCAGGCGGGGGCGCTGGTGCATATCTATCGGGATGGCTCCGTGCTGGTCAATCACGGCGGCACCGAAATGGGCCAGGGCCTGAATACGAAGGTGGCCCAGATCGTGGCGAACACGCTGGGTCTGGATCTGGACTGCGTACGCATCACGGCCACGGATACCTACAAAGTCGTCAATACGTCGGCGACCGCGGCATCCACGGGTACGGACCTGAACGGCAAGGCGGCCGAAGACGCGGCCCTGACGCTGCGGGCGCGTCTCGCGGGCTTTGCGGCGCGCCAGTACGGGGGTCAGCCCGAAGACGTGGTATTCGCCTGGCGCCAGGTGAGCGTCCAGGGCCGTACGATCCCGTTTGCGCAGCTGGTGGACGAAGCCTATTGGGATCGGGTCCAATTGTGGTCCGACGGCTTCTATGCCACGCCCGGCATCCACTGGGACAAGGCGACCAGTCATGGCAGCCCGTTCTATTACTTCGCCTTTGGTGCGGCGGTATCCGAAGTCGTCGTGGACACGCTCACGGGCGAATGGAAGCTGCTGCGCGCCGACATCCTGCACGATGCGGGCGCGTCCATCAATCCGGCCATCGACATCGGCCAGATCGAGGGCGGCTACATCCAGGGCATGGGCTGGCTGACCACCGAAGAGCTGGTCTGGCGCGCGGATGGCCGGCTGATGACCCACGCGCCGTCCACCTACAAGATCCCGGCGATCAGCGACTGCCCACGCGACTTCCGCGTACGCCTCTACACGGCGCGCAACCACAAGGACAGCGTGCACCACTCCAAGGCCGTGGGCGAGCCGCCCCTGCTGCACGGCATCAGCGTCTTCAACGCCATCACCGATGCGGTGGCTGCGGTGGGCGATGGCCGGCAGTCTCCCGACCTCTGCGCCCCGGCCACGCCGGAAGCCATCTTGCGGGCCATCGAGGGCGTGCGCCAGCACGGCGCGGCATAATGGCTGCCTGGATCGACCAGGCCTTGTGGTGCCTCGACAGGCGGCAGGCCGCGGTGCTGGTCAGCGTGGCCGCAGTCCGGGGTTCCGCGCCTCGCGAGGCGGGGGCCAAGATGCTGGTGTCGGCCGGCCATCAATGGCTGACGATTGGCGGTGGCCCCCTCGAATGGGTCGCCATGGCGCGCGCGCGCGCCATGCTCCAGGCGGCTGCGGGCACGGACCTGGCCATGGATCGGCACGTGTTCGAAGTGCCCCTGGCGGCGTCTTTGGGGCAATGCTGCGGCGGCCTGGTGCACCTGCTCTTCGAGCGCCTGCGCGAGGCCGATCGCGCCTGGCTCGAAGACGCGCGGGCCCGCCTGGCGAGCCTGGCCGCGTTCGAGCGCGAAGTCGGGCTGGGCGGCAGCGGGCGGCCGCCCTGGGTGCGCCTGCAGCCGCCGGGCGCCGCGTCACGGCCTGCAGACCGGTTTCGCGCAGCGCGCCTGCTGGATTGGCACGATGCCCGCGGCTGTCCCGTCTTTACCGAGCCGGTGTCGCCAGATGGGCAGAACGTCGTGGTATTTGGCGCCGGCCACGTGGGCCGCGCCCTTGTACGGATCCTGCAGACGCTGCCCTGCCGGGTGACCTGGGTGGATGCGCGCGAGGATCAGTTTCCCGATCAAGTCGGCCGCCAGGTCACCATCGAGGCCACCGACGTGCCCGAGGCGGTCATCGATGAAGCGCCGGCGGGCAGTTATTTCCTGATCATGACGCATGACCACGCGCTGGACCAGCGGCTGTGCGAGTATCTGATGCGACATCATGATTTTGCCTATTGCGGCCTGATCGGTTCGGCCACAAAATGGCACCGATTCCAGCAACGGTTCAACGCCAAGGGGATCCCGATCGAGCGCCAGCAACGCATTACCTGCCCAGTGGGCGAACCCGGCATCACCGGCAAGCAGCCCGAAGTCATCGCGGTGGCCGTGGCGGCGCAGCTGTTGCGCCTGCATGCCAGGCAGGCGGCTGCATCCACCCAGTCCCCGGAAACCCTTCTGCAGTCCTGACCACGGCCCTGCAAGGCATGCGTTTTGCAGGACCTCGAGCCGGACCGCCTGTTCAATCCGTATTCGATCCCACAGGAGACTTTTCATGCCTCAGCAGTATTCCCCGGATCCGGCGCAGGCCGCCTATCGCGCCCAGCTGCTTTATTTTCGCGATGATCCGCAGCGGGATGAGGAGGCCGTGGTGTGGATCCGGGACGGTCTGCTGATCGTGCAGGATGGCGAGGTGCTGGCCTGCGGCGAACACGCGCAGCTGGCGCGCACGCTGGCGCCCGGGGTCGTGGTGCACGACTGGCATGAACACCTGATCGTGCCTGGCTTTGTCGATGCCCACATTCATTACCCCCAGACCGACATGATCGCATCGCCGGCCGAAAGTCTGTTGCCCTGGCTGGAAACCTGGACGTATCCCACCGAGCGGCGCTTCGAGGATCCCGGGTACGCGCGCGAGGTGGCCGGCTTCTTTCTGGATGAGCTCGTACGCTGCGGCACGACCACGGCACTGGTGTACTGCAGCGTGCACCCGGGGTCGGCAGAGGCTTTCTTCGAGGCCAGTCACGCCCGCGGCCTGCGCATGATTGCCGGCAAAGTGATGATGGACCGGAACTGCCCGGATTATCTGCAGGACACGGCCGAACAGGGTGCGCGCGACAGCGAGGCGCTGCTGCGGCGCTGGCATGGCACGGGGCGCCAGCTGTATGCGCTGACGCCGCGCTTTGCGCCTACGTCGAGCGCCGGGCAGCTGGGCCGCTGCGGCGAGCTGGCACGGGCCTACCCGGATGCCTACATCCAGTCGCACGTGGCCGAGAGCCGGGCCGAGGTCGACTGGGCCATGGCGCTGTTTCCGGGCCATCGCAGCTATCTGGACATTTACGACCGCCATGGCCTGTTGCGCCCCGGAGCGGTCTATGGCCACTGCATCTGGCTCGATGACGACGACCGTTGCCGTCTGCGCGACAGCGGGGCCGTGGCGGCCCACTGTCCGACCTCCAATCTGTTCCTGGGCAGCGGTCTGTTCGATCACGCCACCGCCCGTGCACAGCGTGTCCCGGTGGCGCTGGGTACAGACGTGGGCGGCGGGACCTCGTTTTCGATGCTGTCGACCATGAATGAAGCGCACAAGGTGGCCCGGCTGACAGGGCATCACCTGACCGCGCAGCGCATGTTCTGGCTGGCGACGCAGGGGGCCGCCCGGCACCTGGGGCTGTCGGGGCGCATCGGCACGCTCGCGCCCGGCGCCGAGGCCGATTTCGTGGTCCTGGACCCGCGCGCCACGCCTTTGCTGGCCCGGCGCAGCGAACAGGCCGACGCTCTGGAAGAGCTATTGTTTGCGCTGGCGATGCTGGGGGATGATCGGGCCGTGGCCGCGACCTACGCCGCCGGGCGCGAGGTTCACCGGCGTGACTGAGCCCCCGGGCGCCGCCCCGCCTGCCCGCCCCCGCTCCGTGCCATAATCCTTGACATGGACCCGCAGCTCGAACTCAACCGCCCTACCCGGCTGCCGCCGCTGATTCCTTTTTCCAGCGTCGATGATGCCGACCAGGCGGTGGCGCGCCTCATCGAAATCTACCAGCGCAACACGGCCTTCATACGCGATGCCTTCCGTGAATACTGCACCCGGGGCCTCGAAACCGGGCAGCGCGTGCGGGCCTGTTACCCGGCTTTGCGCATCCGCATCCACACATACCAGGAAGTCGATAGCCGCCTTTCGTATGGGCACCTGGTCGAGCCCGGCATCTACATGACCACGATCACCCAGCCGCACCTGTTTCGCGACTACCTGCGCGAACAGGTGCGGCTGCTGCTGCGCAATCACCGCGTGCCGGTCGAGATCGGCGAGTCCGACCTGCCTATCCCATTGCACTTCGCGTTTCCCGAGGGCGAGTACGTCGAGGGCGAAGTCTCCGAAGTGCCGGGGCATACGTTGCGCGATCACTTCGACGTGCCCGACCTGGTGGTCACCGATGACGCCATCGTCAACGGCACCTGGCGCGGGCGCACCAACCAGCCCCGGCCGCTGGCGCCGTTCACGGCGCCCCGCATCGATTATTCGCTGCACCGGCTGCAGCACTATACGGCCACCTCGCCGGCGCACTTCCAGGATTTCGTGCTGTTCACCAACTATCCCTTCTATGTAGACGAGTTCGTGCGTTGGGCACGGCAGTCGCTGGCCCAGGGCACGGGGGGATACACCGAACTCATCGAGCCCGGCAACGTCGTGATCACGCCCGAACAGGCGCATGCGGCGCCGGCCGCGGCGGCGGCCCTGCCCCAAATGCCTTCCTATCACCTGAAGCGCCCGGGGCACTCGGGCATCACGCTCATCAACATTGGCGTGGGCCCTTCGAATGCAAAGACGATCACCGATCACGTGGCCGTGTTGCGGCCGTCGGCCTGGCTGATGCTGGGGCATTGCGCGGGCCTGCGCACCACCCAGCGCCTGGGCGACTACGTGCTCGCGCACGGTTATGTGCGCGAAGACCATGTGCTGGATGACGACCTGCCACTGTGGGTGCCGGTGCCGCCGCTGGCCGAGGTGCAGGTCGCGCTCGAACAGGCCGTGGCCGAGGTCGCCGGGCTGTCGGGCTGGGAGCTCAAGCGCATCATGCGCACCGGCACGGTGGCGACGATCGACAACCGCAACTGGGAGCTGCGCGACCAGCAGGAGCCCGTGCAGCGCCTGTCGCAATCGCGGGCCATCGCGCTGGACATGGAATCCGCCACCATCGCGGCCAATGGGTTCCGCTTCCGTGTCCCGTATGGCACCTTGCTGTGCGTATCCGACAAGCCCCTGCATGGCGAACTCAAGCTGCCCGGCATGGCCAGCGCCTTTTACCGCACGCAGGTCAACCAGCACCTGCACATCGGCATCCGGGCGCTCGAGCACTTGCGCGAAATGCCGCCCGAGCGGCTGCATTCGCGCAAGCTGCGCAGCTTCATCGAAACGGCCTTCAAGTAGGCGGGCCGGCCCGCTGCACTTCAGGCCGGCGCGGCCCGGCACTGGCACCCGGCCGGGCCGGGTGCGGGTTCAGTCGAGCAGGCCAACCAGGAACAGCGACAGATCGGGCCAGGCCGCCGCCGCAGCCAGGCCCAGCAGGGCCGTGAACAGGAAGGGCAGCGCCCCGCGGGCCACGGTCTCGATGGGCAATTTGGTGATGTTGGCCGCCACGTACAGGTTGATGCCCACCGGCGGCGTGATCAGCCCGATGGCCAGGTTGATGGTCACCACCACGCCGAACCAGATTGGATCCCAGCCCAATTGGTGGGCCACTGGCAGGAAGATCGGCAGGCTGATGAACATGATGGTGATGGCATCCATGAACATGCCGGCGATCAGCAGGATCACCATGATGACCAGCAGCACCACCCATTCGTTGCTGCTGACGCCCAGCAGCAGTGCGGAATACTGGCCGATGAGGTCATCGACGTTGACCACCCAGCCGAACAGGCTGGCGTAGGCCACCACGAACATGACGAACGCCGATGAGGACGAGGCTTCGACCAGCGCCTGGTACAGCCCCTTGAAGTCCATGGTGCGATAGATGGGGCCGCCAACAAACAGCGCGTAGACCGTGGCCACCAGCGCGGCCTCGGTGGGGGTGAACATGCCCGAGTAGATGCCGCCCAGGATGACCACCGGCGTCATCAGCCCCCAGAACGAGTCGCGGAATGCATACCACAGCCGTTTGAGATAGGCGTGGCCTGGATAGGGGTCGGGGCTGAGCCGGTCGAGCGAGGGGGTGCCGTGGATGGCGCGGTCTTTCTTGGCCAGGGGCAGGGTGAGCAGCATGAGCGCCCCCATGAACAGGCCCGGGATGATGGCCGCGATGAACAGCTTGGCGATAGAGGTTTCGGCGATCACGCCGTAAATGATCAGGCCGATGGAGGGCGGGATCACGATGGACAGGGCCGCCCCGGTGCAGACCAGACCGGCGGCGAAGGCGCGCGTATAGCCGTCTTCTTCCATGCTCTTGATGATCAGCGGGCCGATGGCGGCCACCGAGGCCGGGCCCGAGCCGCTGACGGCGCCCCAGAACAGGCAGACCACGGTGCCGACCACGCCCATGCCGCCGGGCAGGCGGCCGATCAGGACCCTGAAGAAACGGATCATGCGCTCGGCGATACCCAGTGAGCCCATGAGGGCGCCGGCCAGGATGAAGAAGGGGATGGCCAGCAGGGAAAATTTGGACACGCCGGTGGCGATCAGGTCGCCGACCAGATCCAGGCCGAAGCCCAGGTCCCACATGGCGTACATGGCCGACAGGCCCAGTGCAAAGGCGACCGGCACGCGCAGCGCGAGAAAGATGAAAAACAGGATGATCATCTGCGTGCCGGCACCCATGTCAAACATGGCGGATCTCCTGGTTCAGCGCGCGCCACATTTCGACGCTGTGCTGAAGAAAGCGCAGCAGTACGAACAGGAACGCGAACGGCACGCCGATGCTGTAGTACCAGGCGGGAATCTGCAGGGCGTATGAACGGATGCCGCTGGACATCTGGTTGAGCACGAGTTCCCAGCTGAACCAGGCCGAAAGTAGCAGCAGGAGGCAGGACAGGATGATCGAGAGGGCCAGCACGATTTTGCGGGGCCGGGCCGGCAACAGGTCGTAGACCAGCGTGACCGCCAGATGCTCGCCGGCGCGCGCGGCGATGGCTGCGCCGAAGACCGTCAGGAGCAGAAAGCCGTTGATGAGGATTTCTTCGGTGGAGGCGAACGAGTAGTTGGTGACGTAGCGCACGACCACGTTCACGAAGCCCAGAATGGTCATGAGGGAAAAGATGACGGCGCAGATGATCTTCTCGGCGTCACGCAACAGCAGGTGCATGGGGATCTCCCGGGGCATGACACGGGCCGGCCCGGTTGGACTGGCCCGTGGTGGTGGGCCGCGTTGGCTCGGCGCAGGCGCCAGGCCAGGGGCCCGTCAGGACTGGCTCAGGAGCCTTTGGCGGCCTTGATGCTGTCCTGGAAGGTCTTGACCAGATCGGCGCCGACCTTGGCGGCCCAGGTATCGAATGCGCCCTGGGTGGCTTCGCGGAACTGCTGCAGTTCTTCGGGCGTGGATTCATGGATTTCCATGCCTTTTTCGCGCAGGTAGGTGATGCCGTCATCCGTGGCCTTGCGGGTGATGTCCACCTGGTAGGTCATGGCATCTTCGGCCGCCTTGCGCATCTTTTGCTGGGTGTCGGCATCGAGGGAATCCCAGCGCTTCTTGCTGATGCCGATGAAGATCGGATCATACGAATAGTGCCAGGTGCTGAGGTATTTCTGTACCTCGTTGACGCGCTGCGGGATGATGACCGCGCCGATGGGGTTTTCTTGCCCATCGACCACGCCCTGCTGCAGGGCCGAGAAGGTTTCGGTCCATTGCATTTGTTGCGGATTGGCGCCCAGGTCTTTCATGACGTCGATGTACATGGGCCCGGCGACCCGCATTTTCAGGCCCTTGAGATCGGCCGGCGTCTTGATGGGATGCACGTTGTTGGTGACTTCGCGAAAGCCATTTTCGCCCCAGGCCAGCACGATGATGTCGTGATCGGCCATGATGTCGGCCATTTTCTTGCCGGCTTCGCCCTGGGTGGTGGCATCGACCTCGGCGTAGTCCGCATACAGGTAGGGCAGCGAGAACACGGCCATTTCAGGCACCATGGGCGTGACGTTGATGGCCGAGGTGACCACGAAATCGATGGCGCCGCGGCTGGTCATTTCGGCTTGTTTCATTTGGTCGCCACCGGCCAGGGTGGCATTGGGAAATATGCGCACCTTGTATTTGCCGTCGGTGGCCTGGTCGAGCAGTTCGGCGAATTTTTCGGAACCTTTCTGCCAGGTGGTGGTATCCGAGGTGTTGTGCGACAGGCGCAGCGTTTCGGCCGAGACCGAGCCGACCATGCCCAGACAGGCCACGGCCGAAGCCAGGGCGATCAGGCGCAAGCGGGATAGTTTCATGGGATCTCCTTCGTTTTGAGTGCCGTTTCCGGCCAACAGGGACATGACCGAGTTGGACATGATCGATTCTAACCATTAGTTTTACCTTGTGGAACGCTTGTCCTTATTGGGATTTATACCTACGCGTGGAATAATGAGTTTGATTTTTGTGCTCCTATGATAAATAATCACTTTGAAGAATATAGATGGTTCATATCGTGAAACGAAGGTCAGAATCCGACCCCACCCGTGCCGCGGGCACACAGGCCGTGCATCGTGCGCTCAGCGTGCTGCACGTGATTGCGCGCGGTCGCGATCAGGGCGTGGGGCTGTCGTCCATCTGCCGGCAGGCGGGGCTCAACAAGTCCACCGCACACCGCCTGGCCTCGGCTCTGGTGGCGGCCGGCATGGTCGAGCAGGATGCCCGCACGCGGCAGTATTTCCTGGGGGCCGAATGCCATGCGCTGGGCCTGGTGGCCGCTTCGCGCTTTGGCCTGCATCACGATGTGGACGCACCGGTGCGCCGGTTGGCCCAGCACACCGGCGATGCCGCCTTCTTTTCAGCGCGCCAGGGTGCCTGGTCATTGTGCCTGCTACGCCATGAAGGCCAGTATCCGCTCAAGTCGCATGTGCTGCAGGCCGGCGACCGACACCCGCTGGGGGTCGGGGGCGGCAGCCTGGCCATGCTGGCGGCGCTGCCGGATGCCGAGATCGAGCCCATGCTCGATGCCGTCATGGACGAAACCCGCCTGGCGTTTCCCGGCTATACGCGCGAATGCCTGCGGGCCGAAGTCGCGGCCACCCGGGCACGCGGCTTTGCCGTCAATCGCGGGCGTGTGCTCAAGGGCTCCTGGGGCTTCGGGATGCCGGTGCGCAACCCCGAAGGCCAGGTGATCGGCGCCTTCAGCATCGCCACCGTAGAAAGCCGCATGACACCCGAACGCGAGCAGATCCTGGGCGATCTGCTCGCGCAGGAAGCCCAGTCGCTAGAACAGATCCTCTGTGCGCGGGCGGGTGCGTCCAGTCTGGCGCCCGTTTTTCTCTCATCGGCCGCCACGGCGGCCACCCAATCCAAGAGGCACCACCATGACGCAAGCAGTCATTGCCGGATGGTCACACATTCCCTTCGGGAAACGGTCTGATCCGGACACTGAATCCCTGATGGCCCAGGTCACCGGGCCGGCCCTCGAGCACGCTGGCATCAGCGGCAAAGAGGTCGATGGCATCTATGTCGGGGTCATGAACAACGGCTTCCAGAAGCAAGACTTCCAGGGCGCCCTGGTGGCGCTGGCCGACCCCGATCTCACCCACGTGCCGGCCAACCGTCTCGAAAATGCCTGCGCGACGGGCAGCGCGGCCATCCACGCCGCGATGGATTTCATCGAGTCCGGCCGCGGGCGCATCGCCCTGGTGGTGGGGGCCGAGAAAATGACGGCGCGCTCCACGCCTGAAGTGGGCGATCTGCTGCTCAATGCCAGCTACCGCAAGGAAGAAGCCGACATCCTGGGCGGCTTTGCCGGTATTTTTGGCCAGATCGCGGGTCAGTATTTCGAGCGCTACGGTGACTACAGCCGCGAACTGGCCATGATTGCCGCCAAGAATCACAAGAATGGGGTCGACAACCCCTATGCCCAGATCCGCAAGGATCTGGGGGTCGACTTCTGCGATACGGTGTCCGAAAAAAACCCATATGTCGCACCGCCTCTGCGCCGGACCGATTGCTCCCTGGTGTCCGATGGGGCCGCCGCCCTGGTACTGGTGGCCGATTCGATGATGGATCAGTTTCCACGCGCCATCGGCTTCAAGGCGCGCCAGCAGGTCAACGATATCCTGCCGCTCAGCCGGCGCGATCCGCTCGCCTTCGAGGGGGCCGCCCGGGCCTGGCGCCAGGCGCTGCAGCAGGCGGGCATCACGCTCGATGACCTGAGCTTCGTCGAAACCCACGATTGCTTCACGATCGCCGAAATGATCGAATACGAAGCCATGGGTCTGGCGGCCCGTGGCGAGGGCTGGAAAGTGGTGCGCGAGGGCTTGACGCAAAAAGATGGCCGCCTGCCCGTCAACCCTTCCGGCGGCCTGAAGGCCAAGGGGCATCCAGTCGGTGCCACTGGTGTATCCATGCATGCCCTGGCCTGCATGCAGCTGGTCGGGGCGGCCGGCGACATGCAGATTCCCGATGCCCGGCTGGCCGGGGTGTTCAACATGGGCGGGGCGGCCGTGGCCAATTACGTGAGCATTCTCGAGCGGGTCAAATAATGGCCGGGCATGATTCGAACACGCCGCCGGGTGGCCTGGTGCCGGTGTCGCGCCGGGTGATGAACCTGGCCACGTTCGTCAGCCAGGCGGCGGCGCGTCTGCCCGATGAGCCCGCCCTGGTGGTCGACGGGCAGGTGACCAGCTGGCGCACGCTCGAGTCGCGGGTGGCGGCGCTGGCCGCCGTGTTTGCCGACGCCGGCCTGGGCAAGGGCGATCGCATCCTGACCCATTCTCCCAATGGCGTGGATCAAATCGAGGTCATGCTGGCCACGTTTCGCCTGGGCGCCGTCTGGGTGCCCACCAATTTTCGCATCGCGCCAGACGAGGCCGATTACCTGGCGCGCAGCGCCGGGGTGTCGGCATTCATCTGCCATGCCGCTTATCCACGGCACGCCGCCCTGGCCGAGGCGCTCGATGGCCTCAAGCTGGTGGCCGGGCTCGGGCCCGATGCGGGTGCCGACGGCATTGCCGCCCGCATCGACGCCGCGCTGGCGGCGGGCCGCAGCCGGGCGCCCGAGGCGGTGGAATACGATGATCCGTGCTGGTTCTTCTTTACCTCGGGTACGACGGGCAAGCCCAAGGCGGCCGTACTGACGCATGGCCAGATGGCCTTCGTCCTTACCAATCACCTGGCCGATCTCATGCCCGGCACGACGCACCGTGACCGCAGCCTGGTGGTGGCCCCCCTGTCGCACGGCGCGGGCATTCACTACCTGACGCAGGTGGCGCGCGGCGCCGCCACGGTCTTCAGCACCCAGTCGCGCTTTTCGCCCGAGGCCGCCTGGGAAACCGTCGAACGCCACCGGATCACCAATTTCTTCACGGTCCCCACGATCCTCAAGATGATGGTCGAGCACGACAGCGTGGATCACTACGACCACGCCTCGCTGCGCTACGTCATTTATGCGGGCGCGCCCATGTATCGGGCCGATCAGAAGCGGGCACTGGAAAAACTGGGCCCGGTGCTGGTGCAGTATTTCGGCCTGGGTGAGGTCACGGGCAACATCACCGTGCTGCCGCCCGAAGAGCACGCCGTCGATGATGCCCTGATGCCGCACGCAGGGTCCTGTGGGCGGCCACGCACCGGCATGGAGATCAGCATCCAGGACGCCGATGGCCACCCGCTGCCGGCGGGCGAGCAGGGCGAGATCTGCGTCTGCGGGCCCGCCGTGTTCGCCGGCTACTACAACAACCCGGACGCCAACCGCAAATCGTTCCGGGATGGCTGGTTTCGCACGGGCGACGTGGGTTTCCTGGATGCCCAGGGCTACCTGACCATCACCGGGCGCGAGTCCGACATGTATATCTCCGGGGGCTCCAATATCTACCCGCGCGAGATCGAAGAAAAGATCCTGGCGGCCGGGTGGGTGAAGGAAGTCTGCGTGCTGGGGGTGCCCGATCCCGTCTGGGGCGAGGTCGGCGTGATGGTCGCCGTGCTCGAAGAAGGTGCCGCCTGGGATCCAGACGCTTTCCAGCAATGGCTGGATGGGCACATCGCGCGCTACAAGCAACCGCGCCACTTCGTGATCTGGCCCGAACTGCCCAAGTCGGGCTATGGCAAGATCACCAAGAAGATCGTGCGCGAGGCGCTGGTGGAACGCGGCGTGTTTCCCGCACCCTGAGCCGGGTTGGGCGATATGGACAACATCATGCACCCAGCGCGCGCTTGGACGGGCTGGCCCGACAGCGATACCCGCCCGGATCCGGGGGTGCCCGTGCTGCGGCACCCGGGGCCCGTCGCGGCGGTGCGCCGCGATGTGCTGGCTGGGCATGGGCAGCCGACCTGGCGCATTCCGCTGTGGGCGGGCCAGACCTTGCAGGCCTCGGTGCTGGCCGCCCTGCGGCGGCTTGGGGTGCAGACGGCGGCGTTGGGTTTGCAGCAGGCCGTGTTTTCCCATTTGCGCTATTTCGAAATCGCCACCAGCCCCGACGCCCTACCGGTCGCGCACTACACCACGCCGCTGGATCGCACCGGTCCGCTGGACCTGGTCTGCGCCGGCGCCACGGTGGGGCAGACCGCCCAGGGGCAGCACGCGATCCATTGTCATGCGCTGACGGTCGATGCCGACGGCCATTTCGTCGGCGGCCATCTGCTGCCGGATGCCTGCGTGCTGGCCGAAGCCGGCGTGGCCTGGCTGTGGGCGCTGGATCACATGCGCCTGGTCATTGGCGATGATGCCGAAATCTGCACCCCTGTTTTTCATCCAATTCTGTCCGAGGCCGATCCGCATGGCAATCATTGAGCGCGGTGCACCGGGGCGCATTTTCTACGTGCGCATCCACCCCAATGAAGACTTGGTGCGCAGCATCGAGCACACCGCACGCGAGGCCGGCCTCGGAGCGGCCCTGGTCCGCAGCAGCGTGGGCAGTTTGGCGCATGCCTGCCTCGAAGTGGCGGCTGGCCGGCTATTGGAACGGCCAGGCCCCGCGCTCGAAATCATGACGCTGCAAGGCGAGGTCAGGGCGACGCCCCATGGGCTGCCCGAAGCCCGGTTGGCGGGTGTGGTCATGGACTTGCAGGGGCAGTTTCATGCCGGTCGGTTCGTGCGCGGCCGCAATCCGGCGTGCATGACCATCGAGGTCGTGCTGGAAGAATGGTGTATCGAACAACAGATGGAGTTCTCGGTCGATGAATAATACGAATGAAGGCAAGGTCGTCCTGGTGACGGGTGGGGTCTCGGGCATTGGCCTGGCCCTGGTGCGCGGCCTGTTGGCCAAGGGCTGGCAGGTGTTGGCGGTCGACGTGCAGGCCGGGCAGATCGAGGCCGCCCGGCAGGCATTCGGTGACGCATTCGGCGGCCAGTTGCGGTTTGCCCAGGCCGACGTCACCGATGAAACCCGGATCGAGCAGGTCGTGGCCGACTGCGAAGCCGATTTTGGCCCTTTGCACGGGCTGGTCCATTCGGCAGGGATTGCCGCCGAGATCCCGGCGATGGAAACCGACGTGGCCATGTTCCGGCGCATCATGGATGTCAACGTGACGGGCTCTTTCATCACGGCGCGTGCCGCCGCGCGGGTCATGCAGCCGCGTGGCACAGGCTCGATCGTGCTGATTTCCTCGGTGTCCGGCATGCGCGGCAATTATGGCCGCGTGGCGTATGGGTCGTCCAAATCCGCGTTGCTGAACATGACGCGGATCATGGCGGTCGAGTGGGCCCGCAGTGGGCTGCGGGTCAATACGGTGGCGCCGGGCCCCATCGATACCCCGCTCACCAAGAAGATCCATACGCCGGCGACGCGGGCCAACTGGAATCGTGTCGTGGCCATGGGGCGCTACGGCGCGGATCATGAACTGGTCGGCCCGGTTTGCTGGCTGCTCGATCCCGACGGTTCTTCTTACGTGACAGGGCAGGTGATTGCCGTGGATGGCGGTTTCACCGCCATGGGTTTGCCGGTACCGGACGCCTGAAAAGCGATACACTGAAGCCGTTGGCATCGTCTGCCGCTGTCATTTCTCTATCATTCACTATCGTCGTCCACACCCCTCGTGTCCGTCATGGCACTGTCGGGCCACAAGCCGGCATGCGGCCGTACTGGGCGCCCACCCGATTCAGGTCGTTCCGTGAAAGTTCTCCAGCCCGCCTCCGTGCCATCCCCTGCCCCTTGTCCGGCGCCGCAACGCAACGGCGCCGAAGTCCTGCTCGACACCCTGATCGCCCATGGCGTGGATACGGTGTTCGGCTATCCGGGGGGGGCCGTGCTGCCGCTCTACGACGCTTTGTACGCCGAACCGCGCCTGCGCCATGTGCTGGTGCGCCACGAACAGGCCGCCGTGCATGCCGCCGAAGGCTATGCGCGCAGCACGGGGCGCACCGGGGTGGTGTTCGTCACATCGGGTCCGGGCATGTCCAACACCACCACGGGTCTGCTCGATGCGCTGTGCGACTCGATCCCCGTACTGTGCATCAGCGGCCAGGTGGCCACGGGCGCCATCGGCACCGATGCGTTCCAGGAATGCGACGCCGTGGGCATATCGCGCCCGGTCACCAAATGGAACGCGCAAATCAAACGCGCCCACGACGTGGCCGATCTGGCGGCCAAGGCCCTGCGCCTGACGCGCGGCGGCCGGCCTGGGCCCGTGTTGCTCGATTTCCCGAAAGACTTGCAAATGGCGGCGGTCGAGCCCGAATACGCCGTCGCGCAGGCCGAACCCGATGCGCCCCAGCCGTTCACGCCGGGAACCGAAGCCGCTCTCAAGCGGGCTGCCGCCCTCATTGCCCGGGCACGCCGCCCGGTGTTCTATGGCGGCGGCGGGTTGATCAACTCGGGGCCGGATGCCAGCCATGCGTTTCGCAGCCTGGTGCAGGCGACCGGCGCGCCCTGTACGCTCACGCTCATGGGCTTGGGGGCCTATCCGGCCGACGATCCGCAGTTTCTGGGCATGCTGGGCATGCACGGCACCCTGCAGGCCAATCTGGCCATGCATCACGCCGATCTCATCATCTGCGTGGGGGCCCGGTTCGATGACCGCATCACCGGGCGCCTGTCCGATTTCTGCCCGCACGCCGAAAAAATCCATCTCGATATCGATCCGGCCTCCATCGACAAGGTCGTGCGGGCGGATGTGGCGCTGGTCGGAGATTGCTATCCCCTGCTGCGGGCCCTGCATAAAGAACTGGGTGCACTGCCGGGCGACGCGGATCGGCTGGCCGAATGGTGGCAGCGCATCGCCGTGTGGCAAGCGCGCCAGTGCCTGCAGGTCACGCCATCGCCCGAGGTCATCCTGCCTCAAGACCTGATGCAGCGCATCGACCGGCGGCTGCGTGGGCAGGATGCCATCGTGTCCACCGACGTCGGTCAGCATCAGATGTGGGCGGCCCAGTACCTGGCGATCTCCCGGCCCAACCGCTGGCTGACGTCCGGCGGTGCCGGCACCATGGGCTACGGCCTGCCGGCCGCCATCGGCGCCCAGGTTGCACACCCCGACAAGACCGTGGTGTGCATCAGCGGCGACGCTTCGGTGCTGATGAACATCCAGGAACTCGCGACCGCCATGCAGCACAGGGCGCCGGTCAAGGTCATCGTCTGCAACAACGGCCACATGGGCATGGTGCGGCAGTGGCAGGAACTCATACACGGCGGGCGCTACAGCCATAGCTACAATGCGTCCATCCCGGATTTCGTGGCGCTGGCCGGCGCTTTTGGCTGGGGCGCCGCGCGCGTCGAACACCCGCGCGACCTCGACGCCGCACTGGACGCCTGTCTGGCGCATGACGGTCCCTATTTTCTGGATGTCGCGGTGGTGCCGCTGCAAAACTGCTTTCCCATGATGCCGGCCGGCTATGGGCACCAGCAGGTCATGCTCTCCGAAGACACCTGGTACGTCGAAGACTGATCAGGAGCGCCCTTGCAGGATACCCAGGTTCAGGAAGCATCGACGGGTTCCGGGCTGGTGGTGCTGGCTGCCACGCTGGCCGTGCAGTCGCTCGTGGCCATGTCCCTGCTCACCTTGCCGGTGGTGGCCCCGATGGTCGCGGTTGCACTGGGGGTCTCGCCGGTGCACGTGGGCGTGTACGTCGCGCTGGCGTATGCGGCCGCCATGGCGTCCAGCCTGGTGTCGGGCGGGCTGGTGCGGCGTTATGGTGCCATACGGGCCAGCCAGGCAGGCCTGTTGCTGTGCGCGCTGGGCCTCTTGATCAGCATGGTGCCCCATGTCGCGGTCACGGCGCTGGGGGCCTTGATCCTCGGGGCGGGCTACGGGCCCATCACTCCGGCCAGTTCACATTTGCTGATTCGCAGCACCCCGGCTCATCGCCTGTCTTTCGTGTTCTCGATCAAGCAGACGGGCGTGCCGCTGGGCGGGGTGCTGGCCGGGGCGCTGGTACCGGGCCTGGCCGAGTGGAGTTCCTGGCAGGCGGCGTTCGCCGTGGTGGCCGTCTGCAGCCTGGTGTGCGCCGTCGTGATCCAGCCCTTGAGTCGCACGCTGGACCGTGACCGCGACCCGGCCCATCCGGTTTCGTTGCGCAGCAATCTGGTGGCCCCCCTGCGTCTGGTCTTCGGGCTGCGCAGTCTCAGGGTGCTGGCGGCGGTGTCGTTCCTGTTTTCGGTGACCCAGCTCTCCCTGGTCACCTATCTGGTCACCTGCCTGCACGAAGATATGAGCATCGACCTGGTCACGGCGGGCCTGCTGTCGGCGCTCTCGCAAATGGCTGGCGTCGCGGGCCGCATCCTGTGGGGCTACGCCTCGGATCGTTTCATGGGGCCTTTGCGGGCACTGGGCGCCATCGCCCTGCTCGCTGCCCTGTGCGCGGTCCTGATGCCGATCAGCCCCGCCTATCCATTGTGGCTGCTGGGCCTGCTGCTGATGGTGTTCGGCTTCTGTGCCATTGGATGGAATGGCGTGTACCTGGCTGAAGTGGCGCGCCAGGCCCCCGCCGGCAAGGCCAGCGTCGCCACGGGGGGCACCCTGTCCATCACTTTTCTGGGCAACGTGCTGGGGCCACCGGCGTTCGGGCTGGTGGCCGCCGGCCTGCACAGCTATGTGCTGGCGTATGGGGTGCTGCTGATCCCGGCCACGATCAGCCTCTGGTTGCTGTGGCAGGGTCGGCGTGCGTTTCGGCCGGCCGTGGGCTGATCGGGTTGTCGGCCGCTCAGGCCGCCTAGGCCGACACGGCCTGGACGATGGCCTGCCCGACTTCTTTGGTGCTGGCCTCGCCCCCCATGTCGCGGGTGCGGGGTCCGTGGGCCAGAACGGCTTCTATGGCCTGGACCACGGCTGTCGCGGCTTGCGGATGCCCGAGATGGTCGAGCATGAGGGCCGCCGACCAGATCTGGCCCACGGGGTTGGCGATGCCCCGGCCGGCGATGTCCGGGGCTGAGCCATGCACAGGCTCGAACAGCGAGGGATGACGCCGTTCGGGGTCCAGATTGGCGGATGGGGCGATGCCGATGGTGCCGGTACAGGCCGGGCCCAGGTCGGACAGGATATCGCCGAACAGGTTGGACGCGACCACGACGTCGAAGCGATCCGGATGGCGCACCATGTGAGCGCACAGAATGTCGATGTGGAATTTGTCCCAGGTGACATCGGGGAACTCGGCCGCGATGGCTTCGACGCGCTCATCCCAGAATGGCATGGTGATGGAAATGCCGTTGGACTTGGTGGCCGCAGTCAGGTGCTTGCGGGGCCGTTGTGATGCCAGCTGGAAGGCGTAGCGCAGCACCCGGTCGGTGCCGGTGCGCGTGAACACGGATTCCTGGATGGCCATCTCGCGCTCGGTCCCGACAAACAGGCGCCCACCGGCATTGGAGTATTCGCCCTCGGTGTTTTCGCGCACCACCAGGAAGTCGATGTCGCCCGGCGCCCGGTGGGCCAGGGGGCATGGCACCCCCGGCATGAGGCGGGCCGGGCGCAAATTGATGTATTGGTCGAATTCACGGCGGATGGTCAGGATGGACTGCCAGACCGCGACATGATCAGGCACCCGGGCGGGGTCGCCCACGGCGCCGAAGAAGATGGCGTCGTGCCGGCCGACCTGGTGTTTCCAATCGGGCGGCATCATGCTGCCGTGGCGTACGTAGTGATCGCAGCCCCAGTCGAAGACGTCGAAGTGCAGGTCGAAGCCAAAGCGGGTGGCGGCGGCTTCCAGCACCCGCAAGCCTTCGGGCATGACTTCGGTTCCGATTCCGTCGCCCGGAATCACGGCTATGTTATGTGTCATCATAAAGGGCCTGATTTAAACAGGCTCCAACTCTAGCAGTTTTTTTGTGCTTTGCGCAGGGCGTGCAGGCGCCTGAACTTGCATGTGGCCCGGCTGGCTCGTATGATCCGTGCCAATGTGGCCGTCCTTGTGCCGCCTGTGGAACTTCATGACCAAAACACTCATCATTGCAGAAAAACCTTCGGTTGCCCTGGATATTTCCCGGGCCCTGGGCGGCTTTACGCGTACGGGCGACTATTTCGAAAGCGAGCACTACGTGCTCTCTTCCAGTGTCGGGCATCTGCTTGGCCTGGTGGCCCCGAATGATCCGGTGCGCGGCAAATGGAGCTTTGCCCATCTGCCGGTGATTCCCGAACAGTTCGAACTGGGGCCCGTCGACAAGCGCTCTACCGAACGGCTCAAGCTGCTGGTCAAGCTGCTCAAGCGCAAGGACGTCACGGCGGTCATCAATGCCTGTGACGCGGGGCGCGAGGGCGAGCTGATTTTCCGCTACATCATGCAGTATTCCGGGGTCAAGAAACCGGTATGGCGGTTGTGGCTGCGCTCCATGACCCAGGCCGCGATCCGCGAAGCCTTCGAGAACCTGCGCGACGACGACACCATGAAACCCCTCGAAGCAGCCGCGCGCTCGCGCGCCGAGGCGGACTGGCTGGTGGGCATCAACGGTACCCGGGCCATGACGGCCTTCAATAGCAAGGATGGCGGGTTTTTCAAGACGCCGGTGGGGCGCGTGCAGACGCCCACGCTGGCCATCGTAAACGAGCGCGAAGAACAAATCCGCCGTTTCGTCCCGCGCGACTACTGGGAAGTCCACGCCACATTCGTTGCAGCGGCCGGCCTCTATGAAGGGCGCTGGTTCGATCCGGCCTTCAAGAAAAACGAGCACGACCCCGACGCCCGCGATTCGCGGCTCTGGTCCGCATCCGCCGCGCAGAGCGTGGTGGCGGCCTGCCGCGACCAGCCCGGCACCGTGCAAGAAGAGTCCAAGCCGAGCACCCAGCTGTCGCCCGCCCTGTTCGATCTCACGACCTTGCAGCGCGAGGCCAACGCCCGTTTCGGCTTCTCCGCCAAGACCACGCTGTCCCTGGCCCAGACCCTGTATGAACGCCATAAGGCGCTTACCTACCCGCGTACGGATTCACGCTACCTGCCACAAGACTACCTGGCGACCGTGCGCCAGACCATGGCGGGCCTGGCCGGCAGCGAAGCCGCTCCAGCGCGCTCGGTGCAGCCTTTTGCAGCCCAGGTGGTGGCGCAGCAGTGGGTCAAGCCAAACCGGCGCATTTTCGATGATGCCAAGGTATCCGATCACTTCGCGATCATCCCCACGCTGCAGATCCCGCGCGAGCTGTCCGACGCCGAATTCAAGATCTACGAGCTGATCACGCGCCGTTTTCTGGCCGTGTTCTTTCCGGCGGCCGAGTTCCGTGTCACCACGCGTGTCACGCAGGTATCGGGCCATCACTTCAAGACCGAAGGCAAGGTGCTGGTGGCCCCGGGCTGGCTGGCCATATACGGGCGCGAAGCGCAGGGCGAAGAGGGTGCGCTGGTGGCTGTGGCCGAGGGCGAGCGGGTGCGCACCGAAGCGGTCGAGGCGCGCGGCCTGGCCACGCGCCCACCGGCCCGCTATACCGAAGCAACGCTGTTGTCGGCCATGGAGAGCGCAGGCAAACGGGTCGACGACGAGGCCCTGCGCGAAGCCATGTCCGAGCGCGGTCTGGGCACGCCGGCGACCCGCGCTGCCATCATCGAGGGCCTGCTCAACGAGGCCTATCTGCGCCGCGAAGGGCGTGAGCTCGTGCCCAGCGCCAAGGCGCGCCAGCTCATGACGCTGCTGGCGGGCCTGGGCGTCAGCGAGCTGACGTCGCCCGAGCTCACGGGCGAGTGGGAACACCAGCTCAAGCTGATCGAGCAGCGCAAGCTGGACCGCGACAGCTTCATGCGCGAGATCGCACAAATGACGCAGGTCATCGTCAAGCGCGCCAAAGAGTACGAGCGCGACACGGTGCCCGGGGATTACGTGACGCTGCAGACACCGTGCCCCCGGTGTGGCGGGGTGGTGCGCGAGAACTATCGGCGCTACGCCTGCACGGCCTGTGATTTTTCCATCGGCAAGCATCCTGGGGGGCGCACCTTCGAGGTGGCCGAGGTCGAGGAACTGCTGCAAAATCGCGTGCTGGGCCCGCTGACCGGTTTCATCAGCAAAATGGGCCGGCCTTTTGCCGCCGTCCTGCGCATCACGGACGAATACAAGCTCGAATTCGATTTCGGCCAGAAAGATGACGATGACGCCGAGCCGGTGGATTTCTCCGGCCAGACGGCCCTGGGGCCATGTCCGCGTTGCCAGGCGAGGGTTTTCGAGCACGGCATGAACTACGTCTGCGAGCGCTCGGTCGGCCCGGACAAGACCTGTGACTTCCGCAGCGGCAAGGTGATCCTGCAGCAGGAGATCAGCGCCGATCAAATGCGCAAGCTTCTGGCCGAAGGCCGGACAGACCTGCTCGACGGCTTCGTCTCCAGCCGCACGCACCGCAAATTCAAGGCCTATCTGGTGCGCCAGCCCGACGGCAAGATCGGTTTCGAGTTCGAGGCGCGCAAGACGGCCCCCAAAAAAGCGGCTTCATCCACCCGCAAGGCAGCGGCCTCGGCCAAGATGGCGGCCTCGACCAAGGCCGAGCCCGCCAAGGCCGAACCCGCGGCCCAGGGCGCTGGCAGCAAGGCCGCCAAGGCCCCGGCCTCTACCCGGAAGGCGCGCAAGGCTTGAAGCGCGCCGCCCAGGCGGTGGTGGCCTGGCCCAGGAAGCAGTCTACCGAGCATGCCGTCAGCGGTGCAAAGCCCAAGCCCTGCCAGGCCTGTCGAAGGCAGGCCAGGGGCTGGCCGACCTGAAGTGCCGGGGCGTGGTTCTGTTTCGACAGCTTCTGGCCGTGTGTATCGCACAGCACCGGTACGTGAAGGGTGCGCGGCAGCGGCAGGCCCAGCGCCTGGGCCAGCTGTTGCTGGCGGGCCGTGGAGGCGAGCAGATCGCTGCCGCGCACCACGTCGGTCACGCCCTGTGCGCCATCATCGACCACGACGACCAGTTGGTAGGCCCATAAGCCGTCCGAGCGGCGGATGATGAAATCCCCGGTTTCCGCGGCCACGTCTTGCTGCCAGGTGCCGTACCAGCGATCTTCCAGAGACTGGCGCCCAGCCAGGACCTGAAAGCGCCAGCTGCAGTGCGCCGGTGGTCTGGCCGGTGGCGTGGCGATCGATGCGGGGTGGCCGGGTGGCGCTGGGCGGCAGGTGCCCGGATAGGGCCCGGGCGGCAGATCCCGGCGATGACAGTGGCAGGGATAGACCCGATGCGCGTGGCGCAGGCGCTCGAAGGCCCGTGCGTAAAGTGCGTGGCGCCGGGTCTGCCAGACCGGCTCTCCGTCCCAGTGCAGGCCCAGGGCCCGCAGCTGCTCCATGATCACGCGGTCGGCGCCGGCGATCGTGCGTGGCGTGTCGATGTCTTCGATGCGCAGCAACCATCGTCCGCGGTGGGCGCGCGCGTCCAGGTAGCTGGCCAGGGCCGCCCGCAGAGAGCCTGCGTGCAGGGGGCCGCTGGGGCTGGGGGCGAATCGACCTATGTAACGGGACATGCCAGTGCCTGCCGGCGCGCATGGGCGACGGGCCCGGGGAATCAGTGCAGCGGAGGATCCTCTTCGTGGGCCAGCAGTTCTTCGAAGATGAGATGTTCGACTTCAGCCTGCTGGCTCCAGAGGACCATCAGGGTGAGGATTTTGATTTCGGATAGTGACAGCGGGCCATGGTCGGCCGAGCAGGCGCATTCGATGAGGATTTCGCGCAGCGAGGGCGGCAAGGCGCCCGAGTGCTCGAGGAACGTGATGAAGCCGATGGCCTCGGCGCCCAGGTCACGGTGCTCTTCGTGCGTGTAAATGCGCATCGCGTGCGCCGACGGGCGACCGTCGAGCGACGACAACTGGCAGTGCTCGGTGGTGATGGCCAGGCCTTGCAGCCAGCGCAGGGCATCGTCGATGTCTTCGTGCTCGAAGCCTTCGGCGGCCAGTTTGCTGGCCAGGACCTCGGCGCGCGGGCAGGCCTGGGGTGCCTGATAGTTTTCAAACAAATAGACCAGAATGTCGTACATGGCGGCGGCACACTTGAAACCGCTACAGTGTACCGGATTCCGTTTTTTGCAGTTCGATCAGCGTGTCGCCTTCCTGGACCTGTTCGCCCACTGCAAACAGGACCTCGCCGACGATGCCATCGTGGGGCGCTTCGATGGTGTGCTCCATTTTCATCGCCTCCATGACCATCAGGGCCGCGCCCCGCGTCACCGCGTCGCCGGTGGCCACCGAAACCGACAGGATCTTGCCGGGCATGGGGGCCGTGAGCCCGCCCGTGGCCTGATCGGCCGTTCCCGTGGCCCGGACAATGGCATCTACCCAGTTCAGGGTGTGGCGCCCGCCTGCGCAGAATACGTCCAGGCGTTCGCCTTGCAACCAGACCTCGCCCGGGCTGTCGCAGCCGCCCAGGCGCACGCGCAGACGGGCCGGGGTGGCGGGGTCGACCTGCCATTCGAACGGCTGTTCGGGGCCGCCATCGGCCTGCCAGGTCCAGCGCGGGCCCTGGTGCCGGACGTGGACGGCGTACTCGCCTACGGCATCCGCAAACGTGAGGGTTTGGTCGTGCAAACCCAGAACGCGCCAACCATCGGTCAGGGTCCAGGGGTTGCCCGCCTGTTGGGCGTCCGGCCCGGTAGACTGGCCGGTATGCTGCAGCACACAGGCCGTTGCCAGGGCCAGGGCGAGCTCGGGCGCGGCCTGGGCCGGCGGAAAGAGGCGTTCGTGCTCGCGCCCGATGAGGCCGGTGTCCAGGTCCGCGCCGGCAAAGGCGGGGTTGCCGATCAGACGGCCCAGAAAGGCGATGTTCGTCTGGACCCCGGTGCAGCGAATGGCCTGCAACGCCCGTTGCAGGCGCTCGCAGGCTTGCTGGCGATCGGCACCATGGACGATCAGCTTGGCCACCATGGGATCATAGTGGGGGGTGATCACGTCGCCCTCGCGCACCCCACCATCCACCCGCAGCGCACCCATGCGAAACGCCGTGTGCTCTGGCCAGCGCAATACGTCGAGGCGGCCTGTGCTGGGCAGGAAGTCATTGTCGGGGTTTTCGGCGTAAATCCGGGCTTCGATGGCGTGGCCGTGAATCTTCAGGCGCTCTTGTGGCAGCGGCAGCGGCTGGCCCGCCGCGACGCGCAGCTGCCATTCGACCAGGTCCTGCCCCGTGATGGCCTCGGTGACGGGATGCTCTACCTGCAGGCGCGTGTTCATTTCCATGAAGTAAAAGCGCCCGTCGGGCTCGACGATGAATTCGACCGTGCCGGCGCCGACATAGCCGACGGCGCGGGCCGCCGCGATGGCGGCCGCGCCCATGGCTTCGCGCCGTTCGGGCGTCATGCCGGGTGCAGGCGCTTCTTCGATGACTTTTTGATAGCGCCGCTGGACGGAGCAATCGCGCTCGAACAGGTGCACGCAATGGCCGTGTGTGTCGGCAAAGATCTGGATCTCGACGTGCCGCGGCTTGAGCAGGTAGCGCTCGACGAGGACCTGGGCATCGCCAAAACTGCTGGCGGCCTCGCGCTGGCAGGACGCCAGCGCCGCTGCGAACCCCGCATCGTCGTGCACGATGCGCATGCCCTTGCCACCGCCCCCCGCGCTGGCCTTGATGAGCACCGGATAGCCGATCTCGCGCGCGCGTTCCTGCAGGAAGGCGGCCTCTTGGCGCTCGCCATGATAGCCCGGCACCAGCGGCACGGACGCTTGCGCCATGAGGGCCTTGGCGGCCGACTTGCTGCCCATGGCGGCAATGGCGTCCGCCGGCGGGCCCACGAAGACCCGCCCTGCCTCGGCACAAGCCCGGGCGAAGCCGGCGTTCTCGGACAGAAACCCATAGCCGGGGTGGATTGCCTCGGCCCCCGTACGACGCGCGGCCTCGAGAATGGCGTCGGTGCGCAGGTAGCTGTCGGCCGGCGCCGGGCCGCCAATATGCACGGCCTGATCGCAGGCCTGCACGTGCCGGGCCCGCGCGTCGGCATCCGAATACACTGCGATGGTGCGCATGCCCAGGCGGCGCGCCGTGGCGGCGATGCGGCAGGCGATTTCGCCCCGATTGGCGATCAGCAGGGTCTGAAACACGGTAAGAACTCCTTACATTCTGAAAACGCCGAAGCGGGTGGGCTCGGTCGGGGCATGGCGGGCCGCGGCCAGGCCCAGGCCCAGCACCCGGCGTGTATCGGCTGGCGCAATGATGCCGTCATCCCACAGGCGCGCCGTGGAATAGTAGGGATGGCCTTCGTGCTCGTATTGGGCGCGCACGGGGTTCTTGAAGGCTTCTTCGTCTTCGGCCGACCAATGGCCGCCCTGGCGCTCGATGTTGTCGCGGCGCACCGTGGCCAGCACGCTGGCCGCCTGCTCGCCGCCCATGACGGAAATGCGTGCGTTGGGCCACAGGAACAGCAGGCGCGGATCGAAGGCCCGCCCGCACATGCCGTAGTTGCCGGCCCCGAACGAGCCGCCGATCAGTACCGTGAATTTGGGCACGGCCGCCGTGGAGACCGCCGTGACCATCTTGGCCCCGTGGCGGGCGATGCCTTCGTTTTCGTATTTGCGCCCCACCATGAAACCGCTGATGTTCTGCAGGAACACCAGCGGGATGTTGCGCTGGCAGCACAGTTCGATGAAGTGCGTCCCTTTTTGGGCGGCTTCGGAGAACAGGATGCCGTTGTTGGCCACCAGGCCCACCGGCATGCCGTACAGGTGGGCAAAGCCGGTGACCAGGGTGGTGCCGAAGCGTGCCTTGAATTCGTCGAACTGCGAGCCGTCCACGAGGCGGGCAATGACTTCGCGCACGTCGTAGGGCTTGCGGGTGTCCTGGGGGATGATCCCGTCGAGTTCCGCCGGGTCGTACAGCGGCTCCTGCCAGGGGCCCGTGTCGGGCAGACGGGGCCGGTTCAAGCGGGCGACGGCGTCGCGCAGCAGGCGCAGGGCGTGGATGTCGTTGTCGGCCAGGTGGTCGGCCACGCCCGAGAGGCGCGTATGCACGTCGCCGCCGCCCAGGTCTTCGGCGGATACTTCTTCGCCCGTGGCCGCCTTGACCAGCGGCGGACCGCCGAGAAAAATGGTGCCCTGGTTGCGCACGATGATGGCCTCGTCGCTCATGGCGGGCACGTAGGCGCCACCCGCCGTGCAGGAGCCCATGACCGCGGCCAGTTGCGCGATCCCCAGAGAAGACATCACGGCCTGGTTGAAGAAGATTCGCCCGAAGTGATCGCGGTCTGGGAAGACCTCGTCCTGGTTGGGCAGGTTGGCGCCCCCCGAATCCACCAGATACAGGCAGGGCAGGTGGTTCTGCCGCGCGATTTCCTGGGCCCGCAGATGCTTTTTGACGGTCAGCGGGAAGTACGTGCCGCCCTTGACCGTGGCATCGTTGCAGACGATGACGCACTCGGTGCCGCTGACCCGCCCGATGCCGGTGATCAGCCCGGCGCCTGGCGAGGCGTTGTCGTAGAGGTCGTGTGCGGCCAGTGGCGAGAGCTCGAGAAACGGCGTGCCGGCATCGAGCAGGCGCTCGACCCGCTCGCGCGGCAGCAGCTTGCCGCGCGCGAGATGGCGCTCGCGCGCGGCATCGCTGCCGCCCCGGGCCGTGCGGGCCAGCTGCTCGCGCAGGTCGGCCACCAGGGCGCGCATGGCCCGGGCATTGTCCTGGAACTCGGGTGAACGGGTCTGGATGCGGGATTCGATGACCGGCATGGCGTTTCCTGTGGGTCAGAGCATTTCGATGGCCAGGGCCACGGCTTCGCCCCCGCCGATGCACAGCGAGGCAATGCCCCGCTTGCCGCCCGTCTTGCGCAGCGCGCCGATGAGCGTGGTGAGCAGGCGGGCGCCGGAGGCCCCGATGGGATGGCCCAGGGCCGTGGCGCCGCCGTGCACGTTGACGCGGTCGTGGGGCAGGTTCAGGTCCGTCATGGCGGCCATGGTGACCACGGCAAAGGCCTCGTTGATTTCGTACAGGTCCACATCCTGGGCAGACCAGCCGGTCTTTTCGAACAGCTTCCGGATGGCGCCCACGGGCGCCGTGGTGAACCACGCCGGTTCTTGTGAGAACTGCGTGTGGGCGACGATGCGCGCAAGCGGGGTCGCGCCGAGCGCTTCGGCCCGGGTGCTGCTCATGACCACCAGCGCCGAGGCCCCATCGGAGATGGAAGAGGCATTGGCGGCCGTCACGGTGCCGTCTTTTTTGAAGGCCGGCTTGAGGCTGGGGATTTTCTCGGGCTTCGCCGTGAAGGGGGCCTCGTCGCGGTCGATGACCGTTTCGCCCTTGCGCCCCTGGATGGTGACGGGGGTGATCTCCCAGCTGAAGCTGCCGTCCTCGGAGGCCTGGCGGGCGCGGCGCAGGGATTCGAGCGAGAACGCGTCTTGTTGTTCCCGCGTGAAGTGGTACTTGGCTGCGCAGTCTTCGGCGAAGACGCCCATGGCCGTACCCCGCTGATAGGCGTCTTCGAGACCATCCAGGGCCATGTGGTCATAGACGGTGGAATGCCCGTAGCGATAACCCTGGCGGCCGCGCAGCAGCAGGTAGGGCGCGTTGCTCATGCTTTCCTGGCCACCGGCCACGACCACGTCGACCGAGCCGGCCTTGATGATGTCGTGTGCCAGCATGACGGCCTTGAGGCCCGAGCCGCAGACCTTGTGCAGGGTGCTGCAGGGCACCCCGATGGGCAGGCCGGCCCCGAGGGCGGCCTGACGCGCGGGCGCCTGACCCTGCCCCGCCTGCAGCACGTTGCCCATGATCACTTCGCCTACGGCATCGCCGGGGATGCCGGCGCGCTCGACGGCGGCCTTGATAACGATGGCGCCCAGTTCATGGGCCGAGGGGCTGGAGAGGCAGCCCATCATGCCCCCCATGGGGGTGCGGGCGGCCGATACGATGACGATGGATTCACTCATGATGATGTACTCCTGGAATGTTGCGGGTTGCCCGGTGCCACGGCAGGCCGGGCATGGACGGGCTGAAGGCGACGTGCCTCGGGATAGGGGAAAATGTCTTCCAGGCGCCCCTGTGCGACGCGGGCACGGCAATCCTGCCACCATTGTGCACCCAAAAGCTCGGCATGGTGCCGCAGGAACGCGGCGCGCACACGGGCATCGCCCAGAAGGAACCGGCTGAATTCCTCGGGGAATACATCGTGCCGGCCCACCGGGTACCAGGGTTCGCTGGCGAGTTCGGCCTCTTCGTTCGGGGCCGGCGGGATGTTGCGGAAGTTCATGTCGGTCATGCGCTCGATTTCGTCGTAATCGTAGAAGACCACGCGGCCCAGGCGCGTGACGCCGAAATTCTTGTACAGCATGTCGCCCGGGAAGATGTTTGCCGCGGCCAACTCGCGGATCGCCTGGCCGTATTGGCCGATGGCGGCATCGAGCACGTCGTCGTCCGCCTGCATGAGAAACAGGTTGAGCGGCGTCATGCGCCGTTCGATGTAGACATGGTGCAGGATGATCTGGTCGCCCAGCTCTTCCAGCTGGCCCGGGACTTCGCGGCGCAGACCGTCGAGCAGACGCGCAGAGAAGCGCCCGCGCGGCAGGGCCACCGAGGAATATTCCCAGGTGTCGGCCATGCGCCCCACGCGGTCGTGGCGCTTGACCATTTGGTATTTGCGCAGCACGGTCTGCGCATCCATGCCCTCTTTGGCGATGCGGTCGCGGATCATCTTGAAGACGTAGGGGTACGATGGCAGCGTGAACACGGTCATGACCATGCCTTCGATGCCGGGCGCATAGTCGAAGCGATCGTGCGAGTGTGCCAGGTGGTGTAGGAAGTCGCGGTAGAACAGCGTCTTGCCCTGCTTCTGCAGGCCGATCGTCGTGTAGATCTCGGCGCGTGGCTTGCGTGGAAACAGGGTGGCCAGAAAATCCACGTACGCGGCGGGCGCCTGCATGTCGACCAGGAAATACGCCCGGGTGAAGCTGAACAGGGTGCTGAGTTCGTCGCTGCCGATCAGCAGGGCATCGAGCCGCACCTCGCCCGCCGGATTCTGCAGCAGGGCCACGGCAAAAGGGTGGATGGCGCCCTGGTTGATCAGCCGGCCCAGCACGTAGGCGCCTTTGTTGCGGAAAAACAGTTTATCGAGCACCTGGATCTGGCAGTCTGCCGACAGCCGGCGCCCGCGTCCGCGCGGCAGGCTCTGGCGCAGGTGTCGCACCCCCATGCGGGCCAGGCGGCGAACGTCGGCTGGCAGGTCGGCCCAGGGCGTGGCCAGGCCATAGGCGGCAAACAGCTGCACCAGGGCTGTCTGAAGGCGGGTGTCGAGCGGATAGTAGCTGCGATAGGTGGCGGGCGACCCGCCGATGTAGTCGGTGGCGACGGCCGGGCGCACGAAGAGGAAATCGTTGTTGAAGTAGCTGCGGTGCAGGATGCGGCAGGAAACCGAGTTGAAGAACGTCTCTGCGCACTCTGGCTGGCTGTGTTCTGCCAGCAGCCCGACGTACGCGGATTTGGCGGCCTGCCAGAACGCGATCTGCTCGGCACTGAGCGCCTTGCCCGGGTGGGCCTGTGCCGGCGCCGTGTCGCGCAGGGCCTGGGACAGGGCGGCCGCGCATTCGCGCACGCGCGTGTCGTAGTATTCGATCCGTTCGCGGGCCAGCTGCTGGATGCCCTGCCATTGGGCCGACTCGAACAGGGACTTGGCTCGCTGCGCACTGTAGCGGAACAGCGCATAGTGGCGATCGAAGCCCGCCAATATCATGCGCGCCACCGACGCCGGGGCATGCCCCCGGGGCGGTGGCGCTTCGATACGGGCTTGTTCGCCATGGCGCAGCATGACGCTTTCAGGCCGTTTCAGCGAAGAGTTCGCGGCCGATCAGCATGCGCCGGATTTCACTGGTGCCGGCACCGATCTCGTAGAGCTTGGCATCGCGCCACAGCCGACCGGTGGGGTAATCGTTGATGTAACCGTTGCCGCCCAGGATCTGGATCCCTTCGCCGGCCATCCAGGTCGCCTTTTCGGCGCAGTACAGAATGACGCCGGCGCAATCCTTGCGCACTTGGCGCACGTGCCGGGCACCGACGCTGTCCAGATTACGGCCCACCGTATAGCAAAACGCGCGCGACGCCTGCAGGGTGACGTACAGGTCGGCCAGTTTGCCCTGGATCAGCTGGAATTCGCCGATGGGCTGGCCAAATTGGCGGCGTTCGTGCACGTACGGGACCACCACGTCCATGACGGCTTGCATGATGCCCAGCGGACCGGCCGCCAGAACGGCGCGTTCATAGTCGAGACCGCTCATGAGGACGCGCACCCCGCCATTGACTTCGCCCAGCACGTTCTCGGCCGGCACCTCGCAGTCCTGGAAGACCAGCTCGCCCGTGTGCGAGCCGCGCATGCCGAGTTTGTCGAGCTTCTGGGCCACCGAAAAGCCCGGAAAGGATTTCTCGACGATGAATGCCGTGATGCCGCGCTGGTGTGCCTCGGGATCTGTCTTGGCGTAGACCACCAGGGTGTCGGCGTCGGGCCCGTTGGTGATCCACATCTTGCTGCCGTTGAGCACGTAGCGGTCGCCTTTTTTCTGGGCGTGCAGGCGCATGCCGACCACGTCCGAGCCCGCGCCGGTTTCGCTCATGGCGAGGGCGCCCACGTGCTCGCCTGAAATCAGGCCAGGCAGATACTTGCGCTTCTGTGCGTCGGTGCCGTTGCGGTGGATCTGGTTGACGCACAGGTTCGAGTGCGCACCGTAGGACAGCGCGACCGATGCGCTGGCTCGCGAGATTTCTTCCATCGCGATCATGTGCGCGAGGTAGCCGAGCTGGCTGCCACCGTAGGTTTCATCGACCGTGATCCCCAGCAGACCCAGGTCACCGAATTTGCGCCACAGGTCCATGGGAAATTGATCGTCGCGATCGGCCTGCGCCGCGCGGGGGGTGATTTCTGCCTGGGCAAAGTCGCGCACGGCTTCGCGCAGCATGTCCAGATCGGATCCAAGGTTGAAGTCCAGGCCGGGCTGATTCATGAGGAGGTCTCCTGAGGGGCGGATGAAGGGGCCAGGCGCGCGCGCAAGAGGGCGTCGCACTGGGCCTGCTGGTGGCGTATTTCTTTGAGGGTCTGGTCGATGTCGCGGCGCTGTTGTTCGAGCTTGTGCCGGTGGTCGGCGAGAATCCGCGCGTAGTGCTGCAATTGCGTGGTCGTGCTGGCCTTGCTGCGATCATACAGGTTGATGAGATCGAGGATTTCGGACAGCTGCAGGCCCAGCCGCCGCCCGCGCAGGGCGAGCTTGAGCCGCGTGCGGTCACGGGCCGCGTAGACGCGGTTACGGCCTTCCCGGGACGGGCTGAGAATGCCCTGATCTTCATAAAAGCGCAGGGTACGGGGGGTGACGTCGAACTCACGGGCCATCTCGGAAATCGACCATGTATCGTGGCTCATGATGATCGTGTCCAAAACATGCATACAATGGAAGGTCCCATTATGCATGACGCTTACGTCAACGTAAAGAATGTACAGAGGAGAACTGCATGAATCCACAGGAACAGGCTTTGAATTATCCATGGGGCGACAGCCACCCGGCATTGGGTGAAACCCGGGAGATGGCCGCGGGTGTGCGCTGGCTGCGCATGCCTTTGCCATTTGCCCTGGATCACATCAATCTGTGGCTGCTGCGCGATCGGCTCGATGGCCGCGATGGCTGGACCATCGTGGATTGCGGGATCGATCGGCCCGAGGTACGCGATGCCTGGGAGTCCGTGTTCCAGTCCGAACTGCAGGGGCTGCCCGTCCTGCGGGTGATCGTCACGCACATGCACCCGGACCACGTTGGCCTGTCCCATTGGCTGTGCGACCGCTGGCAGGCGCCCTTGTGGATGTCGGCCACCGATTTCGCGCTGTCGAGCCTGTGGTCGGGCAGCGGGCCAGACGCCCAGGCGGCCGTCACCGAAGGCAGCGGACCCACCGGGGACGCCGCCGCGCGCCATTTCGCCCGGCATGGCCTGCTGGATCCGGCGGCGCAGCAAATGCTGCATGATCGGCACAATTATTATTCCAAGCTGGTGCCCGACATGCCGCGCCGTTTCCACAGGCTGATCCACGGGCAGCAGGTGCAGATCGGGGGCCACGCCTGGGAGGTCATCGTCGGCTACGGCCATGCGCCGGAACACGTCTCCTTATGGTGTCCCGCGCTGCAGGTGCTGATCTCGGGCGATATGATCCTGCCGCGTATTTCGACCAACGTCAGCGTCTTCGACCTGGAGCCGGAGGCCGATCCCCTGAAGCTCTATCTGGATTCGCTGGATCGCTACGATGGCCTGCCCGAGGACGCACTGGTGCTGCCGTCGCACGGGCGCCCCTTTCGCGGCCTGCACACGCGCATCGAGCAGCAGCAGGCGCATCACGCAGAGCGCCTGGCCGAAGTGCTGGCGGCCTGCACGCAGCCGAAAAGCGCCTATGACCTGCTGCCGGTGCTCTTCAATCGCAAGCTCGACATGCACCAATTGACATTTGCCATGGGCGAGGCTATCGCGCATCTGCATGCTTTGTATTATCGTGGTCAACTGAAGCGCCAATCGGGGGATGATGGCGTCTACCGTTTCCAAACTCTCTAAGCCAACATGTCAATATCCGCAGACCGTGTCGATACCGTCCTTCAGCACGTGGGCCAGGCCCCATTGAATCCGGTCACCGGCACAGGCCCCGTGTCTTTGCCGGCCGTGCGCACCAGCACGGTGCGGTTTGCGTCCATGAAAGCGCACGATCAGGCTCAGATGGCGCGACACGCCGGCCACCGGGTCGCCACCTATGGCCGGGTTGGCCTGGATACCCACGAGGCCTTCGAGGCCCTGGTCTGCGAGCTCGAAGGCGGTCAGCGCGCCTTTCTGGCGCCGTCGGGCATGGCCGCCATCAGCATGACGCTGATGGCCTATCTCAGCGCCGGCGACCACGCCCTGGTGACCGATTCTGTCTATGGGCCCGTGCGCGCCTTCCACAAGAGCGTCCTGGCGCGCATGGGGGTGGCGATGGATTTCGTGGCACCGGACATCGACAGTCTGCAGGCGGCCTTGCGGCCTGAAACACGGGTGCTCTACCTGGAATCGCCCGGCTCTCTGCTGATGCAGATGCTGGATGTACCCGCCCTGGTACGCTGGGCGCATGACCGGGGCCTGCTGGTGGTGGCCGACAACACGTGGGGGTCGGGCTATGTGTACCGTCCGCTGGCCCTGGGCGTGGACATATCGGTCCTGGCCGCCACCAAGTATCTGGGCGGGCATTCCGATCTGATGCTGGGCGCTGCGGTGGTGCGCGACGCCCAGCACGTGCGGGCGCTCAGCGACACGCACTATGCGTTGGGCAGCACGGTCGGCGCCGACGACGTCTGGCTGGCCCTGCGCGGGGCGCGCACGCTGGGGCTGCGGATGCAGGCGTGTGGCGATCATGCGCTGCAGGTCTGTGAATGGCTGTCGGCGCAGCCGTCGGTACGGCGCGTGTTCTTTCCGGCCTGGCCGCACGATCCGGGCCACGGCCTGTGGCAGCGCGATGCTTCGGGATCCAATGGGCTGCTGGCGGTGGCATTGGATTTCGACCGGCACCAGGCCCGCCGGCTGGTCGACGCGCTGCGTTTGTTCGGCATCGGGTATTCGTGGGGCGGCTACGAAAGCCTGGTTTCTTTGGTGGATCCCGAGACGCTGGCGCAGCATTCGTATTGGCGCAGCCTGAGCGCCGGTGGCCTGCAGGCGGGTTCGGTGCTGCGCCTGCATGTGGGGCTGGAAGACGCGGCCGATCTGCTGCAGGATCTCGAGTCGGCGTTTGCGGCCGTGTAGCGGCGTCGTGGCGGGCCGCACATCATAAAGTGCGGGGCCTGGGTGTCATGAAGCGTGGGGCCCGGCATCGGGCCTGGGCCGTTGCACGCTCACCAGCCGCCGGATGCGCCGCCACCCCCTCCGCGGCCACCGCCGCCGCCACCGCCCCCGCCCCTCGAGCCCCCGCCGCCAAAACCGCCCCCTGGCCCGCCCCGCGAACCGGATCCACTCCGGCCCGAGCCTTGCCGCAGGCGCCGCGTTACGCCCAGGTTTCGGCTGATCAATGACAGGACCACCGCCAGCATGGCACCGGCCAGGCCCCAGGCCACACTGTCGGTCAGCAGAAAGCACAAGGCGCCGAAAAAAACGGCGCTCACGATCACGGGCATGACCAGGACGAAGAATGCCGCCGGGAGCAGGAAGAGCCAGGCCGCGGCATCGTTCTGATCGGATTGCGTCGATGAGGGCGGCGGCAAATCCTCGCCTGCCACGAGCGCCGAAAGCGCCTGCACCCCTGCATGGATGCCGGCGGACAGATCGCCTTGGGCAAAACGCGGCGTCATCTGCTCGCGGATGATGCGCCCGGCCAGCGCGTCCGTGATGGCGCCCTCGAGCCCATAGCCGACTTCGATGCGCACGCTGCGGTCGTCCAGTGCCACCAGCAGCAGAATCCCGTCGTCCACGTTCCGGCGCCCTATGGCCCAGGTGTCGAATACGCGGCGTGCATATTGTTCGATGCTCTCCGGCCCCGTCGTGGGGATCATTAGCACGAAAAGCTGCGCGCCGCGTTGTTGTTCCAACGTTTGCAGGCTCTGGTTCAAGCCGGCCAGATCCCCCGGCGCAAGCGTACCGGTGAGATCGGTGGCGTGTGCCTGCCAAGCGGGGATGGGGACCGGCCCGGCCGCGGGCGCCCGCCCCGGCCAGCCTGCGCCGATCAACACGCACAGCATGCACGACAGGACCAGCAGGCGGCCCAGGGGCCGGTCGATCCACCCCATGGCCTGGCCGAACGTCATTGCGGTGTAGCCGGCTGGTCGAAGCGGACTTCGGGATCCTGCTGTACGCGATCGGCCTTGTCCAGGCCATACTGCGGCTTGGGCTGATAGCCCAGCACGCGCGCCATGATCAGCTCGGGAAATTGCCGAATGGCCTGGTTCCAGGCCTGTACCGCGGTGACGTAGCGTTCCCGGGCCACGGCGATCCGGTTTTCCGTGCCTTCGAGCTGGGTCATGAGATCCCGGAACAGGCCGTCGCTTTTCAGGTCGGGGTAGCGCTCCGAGACGGCCAGCAGCCGCGACAGGCTGCCGGAGAGCGCATCCTGTGCCTGCTCGAAGCGCTGCAGCATGGCCGGATCGTCCAGGTCGCCGGCCTGCAGGCTGACCTGCCCAACCCGTGCCCGGGCTGCGGTGACCTGCTCGAGCACGTTGCGTTCATGCACTTTGTAGGCATCGACCGACGCCACCAGCTTCGGGACCAGTTCGGCGCGCCGTTCGTACTGGTTCAGCACCTGGGACCAGCTCGCAGCCACTTGTTCGTCCAGGCGTTGCAGTTCGTTATAGCCGCAACCCGAGAGCAGCAGCGCCATCATCATGACCAGCACACGAGAAAACAGCCGTCGCATCCCGCACCCCCGGAGAGTATCTTTTCCATTAGTGTAGATGAGTCCGGCCCCCCTGAATTCCGTTGGGCCCAAGCGACTTTGGATGCGGTTTCATCGCCTATTGGGCCCGGCGGATATTTCCATCGACAACGGCATCGCGCTATACTAGCGGACTTCGTGCAGTTTGCCAGTCATTGCACGCTTTTCTTTTTGGTGGCGCGGGTTTGTCTTGATGCGCCACACGCAAACATTTCTGCATGTCGGCCCCGATTGGCATCGCCCCTTGCGGGTGATGGGCGTCGCTGGAGCCACTCAACTTGAATTCCGAACTTTCCTTCGCCGATCTCGGCCTGGCCGAACCTTTGCTGCGTGCCGTGCACGACGCTGGCTATACACATCCCACTCCCATCCAGGCGCAGGCCATCCCGCACGTGCTGCAGGGCGGCGACCTGCTTGCCGCAGCCCAGACGGGCACCGGCAAGACCGCCGGCTTCACCTTGCCGATCCTGGATCACCTGCTGCGCCATCCGCAAAAGACGCGCTCGCCTGGCCGCCCACGCGTATTGGTGCTCACGCCCACGCGCGAACTGGCGGCCCAGGTGGAAGAATCCGTGCGTCTGTACGCCCGCCATACGCGCATTCAGTCGCTGGTCATCTTCGGCGGCGTGAACATCAACCCACAGATCACTGCGCTGAAAAAGCCCCAGGACATCCTGGTGGCCACACCCGGGCGCCTGCTGGATCACGCCAGCCAGAAAACGCTGGACCTCTCCGGTGTGGAAATCCTGGTGCTGGACGAAGCCGACCGCATGCTGGACATGGGCTTCATTCACGACATCCGGCGTGTCCTGCGGCTGCTGCCCAAGGCGCGCCAGAGCCTGCTTTTCTCGGCCACGTTCTCGGACGACATCCGTGCCCTGGCCCACGGCATGCTCGACCACCCGGAAGAGGTGTCCGTGGCACGCCGCAATGCGGCCAGCGGGCTGGTGCGCCAGAAAGTGATCATGGCCCGGCAAAGCGACAAACGCGACCTTCTCAGCCACATCATCCGCGAAAGCGGATGGCACCAGGTGCTGGTCTTCACACGCACGAAGCACGGGGCCAACCGCTTGGCTGAAAAGCTGGTCAAGGACGGCCTGTCGGCCGCTGCGATCCATGGCAACAAGAGCCAGTCGGCCCGTACGCGCGCCCTGAGCGGCTTCAAGGATGGCAAGGTGGCCGTCCTGGTGGCGACCGACATCGCAGCCCGAGGCCTGGATATCGAGCAACTGCCACAGGTCGTCAATTTCGAACTGCCCAACGTGCCTGAAGATTATGTGCATCGCATCGGTCGCACGGGGCGTGCCGGCAGCCCGGGGTCGGCCCTGTCGCTGGTGGATGATTCCGAAATCAAGCTGCTGCGGGCCATCGAACGGCTCACCCGGCAGAATCTGGAGCCCATCACCATCGAGGGCTGGGTGCCGCCTGCCCATCCGGAACCGGCACAGGATGCCGAGCGGCCGGGCGCGGGCGGCCGGGGGCGGGTCCACTCGACCCGCTCCGCAAGCCCGGCCACCCCGACCGATCGGGCGGGTCGGGCCCACGCCGCCCGGCGCCGCAGGCCGGCTCCCATGGCGGGCCGCCGCCCATGAATCCGCGCCAGGAAGTGGCGCGTCGGCGTACCTTCGCCATTATTTCCCACCCGGACGCCGGCAAGACGACGCTGACCGAGAAACTGCTGCTGTTCGCGGGTGCGATCCAGATCGCCGGCAGCGTGAAGGCCCGCAAGGCGAGCCGGCATGCCGCGTCGGACTGGATGGAGATAGAAAAGCAGCGGGGCATTTCCGTGGCTTCATCGGTCATGCAGATGGATTATCGCGACTGCGTGATCAATCTGCTGGATACGCCGGGCCACCAGGATTTTTCCGAGGACACCTATCGTGTCCTCACGGCGGTGGATGCCGCGCTCATGGTGATCGATGCGGCCAATGGGGTGGAGCCGCAGACGATCCGCCTGCTCCAGGTGTGCCGGGCGCGCAACACGCCCATCATCACGTTCATCAACAAGCTGGATCGCGAAGTCCGCGAACCGCTGGATCTGCTGTCCGAAATCGAGGGCCATTTGGGCATGGATGCGGTGCCGTTTTCCTGGCCGGTCGGCATGGGGCGGCATTTCGGCGGGGTATTCGATTTGCGTCATGATCACATGCGGGTTTTCCGGCCCGGCGCCGAGCGCCATCGCGATGACGAGGAGACCGTGGCGGGTCTCGACCATCCTGCCCTGGCGGCACGCTTTGGCGATGCGTGGCGCAAGGCCCACGAAGAAATCGAGCTGATCAACGGCGCCGTGCCCGCCTTCGAACGCGAGGCTTTTCTGGCCGGTCGCCAGACGCCTGTCTTCTTCGGTTCGGCGATCAATAATTTCGGCGTGCGCGAGGTGCTGGATGCTCTGGTCGAGCAGGCGCCGCCGCCGGGGCCGCGCATGGCCCTGCAGCGCGAAGTGCGGCCCGAAGAGCCCCGTTTCACGGGGATGGTCTTCAAGGTGCAGGCCAACATGGATCCGGCCCACCGGGACCGGGTGGCCTTCGTGCGGGTCAGTTCGGGGCGGTTCGAGCGCGGCATGCGCCTGAAAGTGGCGCGGACCGGCAAGGAAATCCGGCCCAACAACGTCGTGTCGTTCTTGTCCCAGCGGCGGGAGATCGTGGATGAAGCCTGGGCCGGCGACATCATCGGCATCCCCAACCACGGCATGCTGCAACTGGGCGATGTGCTGACCGAAGGCGAGACGCTGACCTTCACCGGCCTGCCGTTTTTTGCCCCCGAGCTCTTCCAATCGGTCGAGGTGCGCGACCCTCTGCGTACCAAGCAGTTGCGCACGGGCCTGACTCAGCTGGGGGAAGAAGGCGCCATTCAGGTGTTTCGCCCCGACATTGCCGGCGGCGCGCTCCTGTTGGGCGCGGTGGGTGCGCTGCAGTTCGAGGTGGTGGCCCAGCGCCTGAAGACGGAGTATGGGGTGGATGCCCGCATGGCCCCCTCGCGCTACAGCCTGGCGCGCTGGGTGACCAGCAAGGATCCCGTCGCGCTGCGGAAATTCATGGCCGCCAATGCCGCCAACATGGCCCATGACGTCGTGGACGCGCCGGCGTTTCTGGCCACCTCGACCGCACAGCTGCGCATCGCGATGGAGCGCAACCCCGAGATCGAATTCCATGCCATGCGCGAGCATGCGGGTCATTTTTTCTCCGGCTGAAAGGCCGGCTGCTTTCGATACAATGTCCATTGTCCCCATCCTCTGCACATGACCTCGAGGCGAGCCTTTCATCATGTCCTGGCGTCTGATCATCGCATTCCTGTTGCTGGCGGCCGGCTTTTCAGCCTGGGGCGGTCTGCAACTGGGCGATTGGCTGATTGCGCACGGCCCTACCCGAACCCAGATGCCGCCCCACCATCCCGAGCTCGACCGCAGTGCCAGCCTGGATGCGCAGGGCCGGCCTCTGGTCGCCACAGCCCCTCAGCTGCTGCCCAATGGCCGTCAGGGGGTGCCCAGCATGATGCCGCCGGTCGATTGGTCGATCGAGATCACTTCGCTCATGGCGCAGCCCGGCCCCATCGCGCTGGCCACCACGACCATCACCATGGATCAGGCCATCGAACAGGCCGCGCTCAGGCAGATGGGCGGCGCGCCGGCCGAAGCGTCGGCGCCGGGCGGGGGCACGTTCGTGCAGCCCATCGATATCACGGCCCCGCCCCCACCCGATGACACTGTGGCGCCCGATCGCGCCAGCCCCGCCGGCGGGGCACAATGGCAAGCCGAATTCCGTGCCGATCTCAGGGCCTGTGAAAACCTGGGGTTCTTTTCGCGCCCATCCTGTGCGTGGGCGGTACGCAATCAATATTGCGAGCCCCATGCGGCCTGGGGCAAGGTCGAAGGCTGCCCCGCCAAGAAAACCGACTTCTGACGATCCCACGGCTTCCAACGATCCGGCCTGATGGCCCAAATCCCTATCATGCATACCGACGCCTCCTCCGACCCTTCCCCCACGCGCGCCGACCGCCGCCTGCTGCGCCGTACGGTGCTGGCTCACATGCTGGGCATGTGGGTCTTTATTCTGGCCCTGGTACTGATCACCGCCTGGGTCTGGGTATGGCTTGCAAAGGCCTTGCTGGCATTCGGCCTGCATTTCGATTTCAAGCGCTTCAATGTGGCGGGCCCCGAAGCACTGTCGCTGCTCGAACGCGTGAACCCCTGGTTCTGGTGGGTCCTGGTGGGCCTGCTGACGCTGATCCTGGTGCGTGTGCTGTTTGCGCTGGGCCGCAGCCTGGCGGCGCGCGCGCGGCGGCGCAGCGTGCACCCCGACGCCTTCCGGCAGCTGGCCACGCAACTGTCCGCGCCTGCGCTCGACGTGCTGCTGTGGGCCTGGTCCAGCACAGATGAACCCCTGCGTGTGGGCGATGTGCAACAGGCCGCCGTCGAACTGGCGTCCCATCGGGCCAGTCGCCTGCAGACGGCCCGCGATCAGCGTCAGATGCTGCAGGACGCCCTGCAGTCGCGGCAGACCGAATCATCCTGAGCGCCCAGGCGGCCCGCACGGCCGCCAGGAAAAGACGATGCGGGCAAGGCCGCGCACCTCTTCGGGCTTGCTTTTCATCCAAAAATGTGTTCGACTTTCACTTATGGATATCTCCAGCACACACCACAGCGCGATGCCCGGCACGTCCGTGTCGGGATCCGTGTGTGCCGTGGCCGCGCCTGCGGCCACGCTTCTGCTGCCCCTGTCGGGCCTACTGCTGCTAACGATCGGTTGCCGGGCCTAGCGCCACGTGGCAGTTCGGCAACCTGATTCGCCACATTTCTTTCTTTCGCCCGTGATCCGGGCAGACAACGACAGGTACAGCCATGATCAAGAATCCCGCTAAAAAATATGTTCCGTTTGCGCCGTTCACGCGCGATTTCTCGGAACGCACCTGGCCCAGCCGCCGCATCACGACGCCCCCCATCTGGATGAGCACCGACTTGCGCGACGGCAACCAGGCCCTGATCGAGCCCATGAGCGTCGAGCGCAAGCTGCGGTTTTTTCGCCAGCTCGTCAAGATTGGTTTCAAAGAGATCGAGGTCGGTTTCCCCTCGGCTTCGCAAACGGATTTCGATTTCGTGCGCAAACTGGTCGACGAGCACCATATCCCGGATGACGTCACCATCATCGCGCTCACCCAGGCCCGCGACGACCTGATCGCCCGAACCGTCGAGTCCTGCGCGGGTGCCCGCCACGCCATCATCCACCTGTACAATGCCTGCGCGCCGGCCTTTCGCAAGATCGTCTTTCGCATGAGCCGCGACGAAGTGCGCGCCATCGCGGTCGAGGGCACGCAGATCGTCAAGGCCGAAATGGCCAAGCATCCCGAAACGCACTGGCGCTACGAATATTCGCCCGAGGTGTTCAGCACCACCGAGCCCGATTTCGCCCTCGAAGTCTGCAATGCCGTCGTCCAGGCCTGGCAACCCACGGTAGAAGACAAGATCATCCTCAACCTCCCGGCCACCATCGAAGCCACCACGCCGAATCTGTACGCCGATCAGATCGAATGGATGCACACCCACCTGAACGAGCGCGACAAGATCGTGCTCAGTGTCCATCCGCACAACGACCGCGGCACAGCGGTCGCCGCCGCTGAATTCGCGGTCATGGCCGGCGCCGACCGGATCGAGGGCTGCCTGTTCGGCAATGGCGAACGCACCGGCAACGTGGACCTGGTCACACTGGCGCTGAATCTGTATACCCAGGGGGTGCATCCGGGGCTCGATTTCTCCGACATCGACGAAGTCCGCCGCTGCGTAGAGCATTGCAATCAGCTGCCTGTGCACCCCCGCCATCCGTATGCCGGCGATCTGGTGTTCACGGCCTTTTCCGGCTCGCACCAGGATGCGATCAAAAAGGGTTTTGCCGTCCAGCAAACCGACGGTGTCTGGGAAGTCCCCTACCTGCCCATCGACCCAGCCGATCTGGGCCGCAGCTACGATGCGGTCATACGCGTCAACAGCCAGTCGGGCAAGGGCGGGGTGTCCTATCTGCTCGAGCAGGAGCACGGCCTGGTCCTGCCGCGTCGCCTGCAGATCGAGTTCAGCCGCGCCATTCAGCGGGTCACCGACGAAACCGGTTGCGAGGTCACGTCCCAGGATGTCTACGACATTTTCTCCAGAGAATATCTCGACATCGACGAACCCGTCCGGCTGATTCGTCACCGGATTACGGGCAGCCCCAAGACCACTGGGCAAAAGCAGTTCATGATCGAACTCGAAGTCGCGGTCGATGGTCAGGTGCGCAATGTGTCAGGCCAGGGCGACGGGGCCATCTCCGCCTTCATCCAGGCGCTCGGGATCGATGCGCGGGTGATGGACTACCAAGAGCACGCGATAGGCACAGGCACCGACACACGCGCTGCGTCGTATGTCGAGATGCGTATACAGGGCGGGCCCAGCGGCTTCGGGGTGGGGGTGCACGAAGACATCGTGACCTCTTCGTTCCTGGCCATCCTGAGCGCGATCAACCGCCACGTGGCGGCCGGCAACCGCATCCAGGTACAGGACTCGGTGGCGGCCTGAGCCCCTGGTCAGCCGGCAGCCGGCTGTCTCAGGGGGCCCGCTTTCGGGCCAACCAGCCCCGCCCTGCCCCGCCCGCCCCGCAAAGGGGCGGGCGTCACGTTGCACAAGGGCGGTTACAGGGGGGCGGGTCAGGATCCCGCCAGCAGATCCTTCAGAAGCCGATCTGCCTCATCGACCGCACCCTGATAGCTTCCGGTATGTGACGGCGACGTCACGTAGCGCCCGCCGATGGCCAGCGAAGGCGTGCCATCGATCTTGTAGGACTGGGTGAGTTCGTCTGCGCGGCGAATTTTGGTCTGCACGCCAAAAGAATTGAACACGTCGGTGAACGTATCGCGATCCACCCCGTGCGCCGCGACCCAGTCGATGATGTCATTGGCGGTGAAAATCTGCTTGCGCTCTTCGTGAATCGCCTTGAAGGCGGCGGCGTGCAAATCCATGCGGTCGATGGCCTCGAGCGCATAATACAGTTTCTGGAGATCGCGCATGCTGGCGTTGAAGGCGACCGGCACCCCCTTGAACACCACGTTGTCGGGCAGGGTGGCTTGCCAGGCTTCGAGCAGGGGCTCGATGCGGGCGCAATGGGGGCACGAATAAGAAAAGAATTCGAGCACTTCGACCTTGCCCGGCGTATCCGAGGGCTGGACCGGGTCGAGCGTGTCGAAACTGGCGGCGTGTGCCGGAGACAGCGCCAGGGCACCAAGCCCGAGAACGAGACTGCTTGCGATACGGAGAAATATGGATTTCATGGTCAGGGTTCCTGCAAAAAACCAGGGTTGAGCGCGGATATCATCCAGGCCGAACCACGGCGGATTCGATTTTTTCGTCGCCCAGGCGGCTGCGGGCGCGATTCATTTCATCGATGCCCTTGAAGGGCCCCACCCGCACGCGATGGATGGGCGCTTGATTGGCCGTGCCGGTTTCTATGCGGACCGGGAAACCAAGCAGGACCACCCGGGCGAGCATGGCCTCGGCTTCGTTTTCCGAACGGAAGGCACCGGTTTGCAGATAATACGTGGTTTGCGTGCTTGCGTTGTTGCTGGCGGCCGCTGGCGGGGGCGGAGGCGGCGGGAGCGGCAGGCCATCGGCTGGCGCGGGTTTGGCTGCGGGCGCCGGCGTGTCGCCCGGGGCCCTTGCGCCGTCGCCGGTGCCGCTCAGGCCTGCGATGATGTGGGCGATGCCGTCCTGCCCAGGGTCCTGGCCGCCGGCCGCGGGTGCGCCCAGCCCGTTGCCCCCTTGCGCCGTGCTGCGGTTTCCGGCAGGCCCGTCTTTGCCATAAAGCGCAATGTTCGGATCGGGCGCATTGGCGACGTCGGGCAGCAGGGTTCCGGGCGGGTTGCGGCTGGCCTTGTCTTTGAAGGGCATGGGAGCCTGGGTGACGAACAGCGCCACCGCCACGGCGGCGGCCACGCCGAGCACCATGCCCACAATGAGCAGCAACCAGTTGGCGGATCGGGCGGAGGATTTTTTTCTGCGTGCCATGGCTTACATGTGCTCCGGCGCGCTGACGCCCAGTACGCCCAGCCCATTGGCGATCACTTGCGCCGTGGCCCGGGCGAGCTGCAGGCGCGCGGCGGCGAGCGGGGCGTCGTCGATCAGGATGCGTTCGGCGTTGTACCACGCATGGAAATCCGCCGCGCAGTCGCGCAGCCAGAACGCCAGCTGATGGGGGGCGAGTTCGTCGGTGGCCTGGGTCAGCACGCCGGGGTATTCGGCCAGCCGCTGCAGCAAGGCGGTTTCAGTGACGGCGGTGAGGCGGCTGACGTCGGCGCCCTGCGGCCCGGCCGCTGCGTTCTGGCGCAGCAGCGAATGGATGCGGGCGTGGGCATACTGGATGTAATACACCGGGTTTTCTTCGCTGTGCGACAGGGCGAGATCGATGTCGAAGACGAACTCGGCATCGGCGCGACGCATGGCGAGGAAAAAGCGTACGGCGTCGCGCCCGACCCAGTCGATCAGGTCGCGCAGCGTGACATAACTGCCGGCCCGCTTGGAGATCTTGACTTCGGCGCCGTCGCGCATGACGCGCACCATCTTGTGCAGGACATACGCCGGGTAGTCGGCCGGGATGCCCAGGCCCAGGCCCTGCAGGCCTGCCCGCACCCGGGCCACGGTACCGTGATGGTCACTGCCCTGGATGTTGATGGCCCGCTGGTAGCCGCGTTCCCATTTGGCGACGTGGTAGGCGACGTCCGGCACGAAATACGTATAGCCGCCATCGGACTTGCGCATCACCCGGTCTTTGTCGTCGCCCGTGCCCAATTCGGTGGTGCGCAGCCACAATGCGCCCCCGTGCTCGTACGTGTGCCCGGCGTCGACCAGCGCCTGGACAGTGCGTTCGACACGGCCGCTGGTGTAGAGCGAACTTTCGAGGTAGTAGTGGTCGAATTGCAGGCCGAAGGCCTGCAGGTCGAGGTCTTGCTCGTGGCGCAGGCTGGCCACGGCAAACTGCCGGATGGCTTCGAGGTCGTCCACATCGCC
>NZ_JBAYTI010000010.1:0-59179 GCF_041675725.1 Castellaniella sp.
AGCAACAGCAGCAGTTCGAACGTCGCCACCAGTGCCACGACCATGACGGTGGCGGCATCGAGGATCCGGGCACGGATCCCATCGGTCATGCGGGCGCCATCCAATAGGATCTGTATATGAGCCACAGGGGTTTGTGCGCGGCCATGAAGTGGAAACAGCAATGAATCATCCGGCTCGGCCAGGTGACCGAGCCGCCTGGTCCGTGTCGCTGCCGCATCGGGTGGCACGGGCAAGGCGCCGTGCGCATCCGCCCGATTCAGCCAGCGGCCCTGCGCATCGACCAGCCGAATCTCCTGGATCACCGGAAACGCGGCCGCCAACCGCGCCATGGGCAACTCCACCGCCTGCATTCGATCCGCTGCGATACCATAAGCCAGCACGCGGTCCAGATCCGACTGCAAACGACTACCCAGTGCCTGCGTGTTTTGGCGAGTGACTTCACGCCACGTGCCCTGGAAGGCATGAATCGTGTGGGCCACATAGGCCCCTTGCGCCAAAAGCAGTGCAAACAGCGGGAGCAGAAGCCGGAACCGGCCGATCCCGGCGAGGTCGTGCCGCAACACCATGGGCCGAAGCAGCCACAGCAACAGCAACACTGCGCCCAACGTGGACAATGCCAGCACCTGGAGGTTGTCACGGATCAGCGCATCCTGCTCGGGGATTTGGGAGGGCACCCACACCCGGACCGCGCCCAGCAACTCGCCGGCGCTCCCTCGCAAAGGCGCGGCCACCGTCAGGCGATGGCCCACCGCCTGCCAGGCAGCCCCCGACGCCTGGAGCCGGACGGTGCCTGGCGGGGCGGGCTGCAGCGGATCCAGCGCCCGCAGGGCCTGGAGCACCGTGGTGTCCTCTACGGCGCCGCCGAGCGCAGCCAGGCGGTGGCCGTCGGCGAGGACGACGTCGGCCCCACCCAGATCCGGAAGCGCATCCCGCAACCCGGCCAATAGCCGCGACAACCCGAAATACTGCGCCAGCGGCTTGCCCAGCGACATGCCCATGCGAACCTGCCCGGCCGTCTGCTCGACAAACAATCCGACCCGTTCGGCCGTGTTTTCGAGCGATTGCTGCTTCAGCGCTGCGAGGCTCAGGGCGCCGATCAGCGCCTGCGACAGCAAGAGAACCAGCACGCAGGCCATGAGCACAGCGCGAAATGGTCTGTGTATACGCATGGGGGTAAGAGAATACGGCATGGACGGCCCATCGGACAGCCTGGCGTCGGCCAAGCGCCAACGACAGCAGGTTGCCGCTCTCATGATAAATTACAATGACGCCCGGACATACCCGCGCGACGATCTCCATCGAGCCCGTATCCTGGCGCCTGGCCGGCGCGCGTCTCTTCAGCCTAGGGTCTGCTCATGCGGCCACGCTCATTGCGCAGCAAAATCTTTCTTCTTGTGGGCCTGACCACGCTGCTCGGTGCCATTGCGGTCATGCTGATCACCCAGCAGAATGTCACCCGCACGGTGGTCGCCAGCGAAAAGCACGCCGTGCATAACGTCCTCGACCTGATCCTGCACGATAGCGAGGCCCGCTGGGGGGCCCTGCTGACCGACAAGATCACCACCGTACGCAACAGCCGCAGCCAGCTGCTGCAGCTGGGTGCCACCCTCCATTCGGTCCTGGCCCTGCATGCCGAACAGGCCGCCCAAGGCGTGATCGACCTCACCTCGGCACAAGACCAGGCCCTTGCCTGGATCAGTGCCCTGGATCTCGGCGACGAGCGGTTCGGTTTCATCTTCGATGATACGTTGACCATACTTGCCAGCGGCCGGGCCGATTGGATGGGCACCGACTTATCCTCGCTCAAGGACTACAAAGGTCGCGCGCTCGCGACTTCGATGCACGACGAGGCCAGGATCACGGGTCACGGCTTTGCCATCTATCGCTGGCCGGTCAACAACACCTCCGGTGGGGATGGTGATCTGATGTATGCCTATTTTGGCTATTTCGAACCATGGAACTGGGTCATTGCCATTACAGGCAATGCGCGCCAGATTGCACGGCAATTCAACGCGCGCCGCCAAGAAATGGAGCAATCCGTGCGCGCGGCGCTGGCACCGTTGAAGCTGGCCCAATCGGGTTTCGCGTTCATCATCGACGACGCGGGCATCCTGGTGTCGCCGCCGCCCGCCGGCCACGACGCACTGCTGGACGCCCACGGCGCCCACGGCCTGGAAACGCTGCGCCAGCAAGTCATGCAGCGCCGCAAACCAGGCCAGATCCAGAACTTTCTGTTCGATGAAGCGGGGCGCGATCACCCCTGGCAAATCAGCACGGCCTACTTCAAGCCCCTGGGCTGGACCATCGTGGCAGCCGTTCCGAACGATGACCTGACGGCACCCGCCCAGGCCCTGCGCAACCGTCTGGGCCTGGTGTTCGCGCTGGTCCTGCTCGTCTCACTGGTCGTCGCCTGGCTATGGTCGGCGCGCATCAGCCGCCCGCTGCGGCGCCTGAGCGATTTTGCCCGTGCCCTGCCCGAGCAGGACCTGCAGGCCGCCGGCCGCATCCCGCCCTACATCGCGCGGCTACCCCGAAGCCAGCCTGACGAGGTCGGCCGGCTCGCTGCCACTTTTATCTACATGGATCAGCAGTTGCGTGAAAAAATCACCCGCCTGATCCACGAGACATCACGCCGCGAACGGTTCGAAAGCGAACTCAGCATTGCGCGCAACATACAAACAGGCCTGCTGCCGCAGTCTCCCGAAGCGGGGATATCCAAAAAAATCGACCTGTACGCCACCATGCTGCCAGCCAGAGAGGTGGGCGGTGATCTGTATGATTATTTTGAACTGCCTGACGGCCGCCTGTGCCTGGCCATTGGCGACGTATCCGACAAGGGCATACCCGCGGCCCTGTTCATGGCCGTCACCCGAACCCTGATCCGCGCGTCGGCCGAAGATGAAAGCAATCCGGCCCGGTTGCTGGAACGCGTCAACAACCGCTTGGCCGAACATAACCCAAACATGATGTTCGTCACCCTGATCCTGTGCGTCCTCGATTGCAACACGGGCGAACTGGCCTGGGCCAATGCAGGGCATCCCCCACCCTGCATCGTATCGGCCGCCGGCGCCCTGCGCGTGCTCGAAGGGCGCAGCGGACCGGCTTGTGGCGTACAGGAAAACTTGTCTTATCAGGCATTCGACACGACGCTCGCACAGGGCGAATACGTGTTCGGCTATACCGACGGGGTGACCGAGGCCTGGGCGCCAGACCACCGGCTTTATGGCGAGGCGCGACTCTACGACGTGCTGGCGGGCGCCTCGCCCGACGAGGCCCGCTGCGTCGTCGAAGCGGTGCTGGACGATCTCGCCGCCTTTACCCAGGGCCTGGAACAATCCGACGACATCACGGTCATTGTGGCGAAAAGAAAATGTTCATGATTGCACGCTTCCTGACGGCCTGGCTTGTTACCGCAAGCCTGTTGGTCTGGCCCGCCACCGCCGCGCCGGCGGTCGACGGGGTGGCGCCTTATCCAACCACGCCGATCCACCGGCCCGACGGCAGCCCCTGGCGCCTGGGCTATCTGGAAAGTGGCGACTACGCCGAATATCCCCGCACGCTGCGCGTCATCGCCCAGGGGCTGCAACGGCTGGGCTGGCTGGCGCTGGATACCGAGATCCCCACTGACATGAGCGGGCAGGCCCTGTGGCACTGGCTCGGCCAGCACGCCCGCGGCGGCTACCTGGTGTTCGTCGACGACGCGTGGTGGCAACCCGGCGATTTCGACGCCCAGCAGCGCGAATCCGTGCGCAACGCGATCACCCGGCGCATTGCCGAACGGGGCGATATCGATCTGATGCTCGCCATGGGTACCTGGGCCGGCCAGGACATGCGCGCCATCGGCCCCCCCGTACCGACGGTCGTGGGCTCCACCAGCGACCCGATTGCGGCGGGGATCATCGACAGCGTTCAGGACAGCGGACGCGACAATCTGCATGCGCGCGTGGAACCCGAGCGCTACCAGCGCCAGCTGCGCCTCTTTCACGATATCGTGCCTTTTCGCCACCTGGGCATCGTCTACGAAGATAGCCCAGCCGGCCGAACCTATGCCGCACTGGATGCCGTCGAACAAGTCAGCCGGGAACTGGGATTCGAGATCATCCCCTGCCATGCGGCATCGAGCAGCATCCCGACCGCGGCGGCCACTGCCAATGCGATCGATTGCTATACCCAGCTCACTCGCCAAGGGGTGGATGCGGTCTATGTCACGACACACCGTGGCGTCACAAAGGACTCGATCCGGACCATTGCCGACATCCTGAATCGCGCGCAACTACCCAGTTTCTCCATGGGGGGATCCGAAGAAGTGGCCCAGGGAATCCTGTTGAGCCTGGCCAAGGCCGATATGTCTTATGTGGGCCAGTTTCACGCCGAAACGATCGCGCGCATCCTGAACGGCGCCGTGCCCCGGGCACTGGTCCAGCTGTGGGTCGATCCTCCGAAGATCGCGCTCAATCTCGGCACGGCGCGCCGGATCGGGTTCAATCCACCCGTGGATATTCTTCTGGCGGCCGACGAAGTGTACGAGTCGCCAGAGTGGCAAATCACGGACCCGCACACCACGGGGCATTGAGTCGGCCGGCCGCCCCCTCCCGACGGTGTGGAAGCCCCGGACCCGTCTGCATCATGCGCCGTATCGGGATGGGTCCAGAGCGACGTGCCGGGTCACCAGAGCCGCCAGCTTCTGCGCGCGTCCGCCGGGCGCAGCAAGCCACGTCTCGAGCAGGCGGTCGGCCGCGTTGCGGCGCGTCTCCATCACGAAATCCGCATAGGCCAGCCAGTGGCGATCGGCGGCCGGCAGGCCTGCGCGCGCCACCGCCAGCACGTCGATGCACAAGGCGCGCACCTGTTCATCTTCGAGGCCAGATGCCATGGCGGTCTGACGCAGGGCGCCCAGCCGCTGCCAGCCCCAGTCATGCATCAGCGCCACTGCCTGCGCCAGATTGGCCTGCAGGCCGGCCTGCACCGCCATGGGCGCCATGAGCACGCTGCGCGCAACAGCGGCCCCCGCCTCTTCCAGCAGACAGGGGTCGGCAAAGCCGGCGCCCGGTATGCGCCCTTCGATATACATGGCGGTATCGCAGGATGCGAACAATGTCTCCAGCCCGCCCGGCCGGCGCCAGGCAGCCAGCAGATCCGCCAGCGGCGGAAGGGTTCCGAACCGGTAGCGCAGACGCGCATCCAGAAACTGCCCGATCTGGGAATACTCGAAGTGTCGCGCATCGACCCGCAGTTCGACGGGCGCGCTATCACCCAGGCGGCGCCCGCTCCAGCGGCCCGCATGCAGGATCGCCATCAGGCACGGGTCACCGTCTGGCAAAACGGTGCGGGCGTCCTTGTAGTCTGCGTCGGGCTCCGATGGCAGGCCGCGCGACACGGTTCCAGGCCCGAACATCCAGCCAAAGAAATCCGCCAGGTCGTGAAATGGCCGCGCAGGCCGCGTACACAGCTTGAGATCACCGCCGAACCGCGCCGAAGCCAGCGCACGCGGCCAGAGCAAGGTGCGCGTTTCCTTCAGGCCTGTCACCTGACCAGATTCAAGCGGACTGTTGGCAAACAACGCCAGATTCGCTGCGGCGAAACCCAGGTTGACGTTCAGCGCATCGATCGCCAGAGCCACCGGCACCGACGTATTGGCACCGTTCTGTGCCTTGGCATCGATCCCTTCGGCATGATGCCAACCGCGGTAGTCGCGCAGTTCTTGATAGATGGGTCGGGGGACGCAGACGTCGGCATACCACTGCGCATCGCGCCGGCAGTCCGGGTGCTGGGAGGCATTCAGGATACAGGCCTGGTCCGCCTGCAACGCCCGCAGGGCATGAGCCAGTTCGACATGGGCCCGGCGCGCCAGTTGCGTCAGCCCGCCCCGTTGCTCGGACACCGGCGCCAGCGCCGTTTCCAGCAGATTGAAGCCATTGTCCAGGCCACACTCGGCCAGCGGCGTGCGCAGCCCGACGCAGCGGCCCGCAAGTTCGTGAGCCTGCACTGCGAGCCCACTCGCCTGCTTGATCGAGCGCAGCGCTTCGAAATAGTGACGCACCGACACACTGGCGCCGTGCTGGTCGTGCACGGGAATCATTTCCAGTTCCAGACCAAATAGCCGCTGGGCAGCCGCCCGAGGGCCCGGCCCATCAGCCTGATTCATGCACAATGCGGCTGCACGATCGGTTGTCATGACAGAGAATCCCCCGGAGCCCGCGGAGACCGTGCGGCACCGGCGCCAAACGGCAGGGGGCCCCGAACAGGCCTTGAACAGTTGAACTTGCTATCATAATCCCGATCGTCGCCTTCCATTTCAATTGACAGGAAAACCGGTGAAAACAGAAATTCGCACTGATGTGCTCGTCCTCGGCGCGGGTAGCGCCGGCCTGTATGCCTTGCGCGAAGTTCGGCGCGCACAGCGCGATTTCCTGCTCGTCGACCCAGGCCCGCTGGGCACGACGTGCGCCCGGGTGGGCTGCATGCCTTCCAAGGTGGCCCTGCATGCCGGCGCGTTGTGGCAATCCCGTCTCGCCCTCGAACAGATCGGGGCCACCGGGGCTCAGGCACTCAAGCTGGATCGCGCCCGGACCTGGCAGCACCTGCGCCGCCTGCGCGACCAGTTCGCCGGCAGCGCCACCGAAAAAGCCCGCAGCGCCGCTGGCGACAGGCTCATCGAAGCCCACGCCCGCTTTCTGGCCCCTGACCGGGTGGAAATCGAAGGCCCGCAGGGCACGCGGCACATCCGTGCCCGCAGCGTGGTCATCGCAACCGGATCGCGCCCCGTGCTGCCGGGCTGGCTCGATCCCGTGCGCACCCATACCGTCACCACCGACGAGGTGTTCGAGCTCGAAGAACTGCCCGCCTCGATCGGCATCCTGGGCCTGGGGGCCATCGGCCTGGAGCTCGGCCTGGCCCTGTCCCGCCTGGGGGTGCAGGTCGTCGGGGCCGACATCGCGCCGGCGTTGGCCGGTACGGCGGATCCCGCCATCGCCGCGCGGGCACTCGAACTGGCCCGCAACGACATGACCCTCTGGCTTGAAACGGAAACACGCCTCGAGCCACTCGCCAACGGCATCCGCATGCATGCGCATGACCAGTCCGTACAAGTGGATCTGTTGTTGGCCGCCCTCGGGCGCCGGCCCAATGTCGACGGCCTGAATCTGGCTGAAGCGGGCTTCCCCACAGACCGCCGCGGCCTACCGGTTTTCGATTCCGAAAGCCTGCAGATCGGCGACCTTCCTGTGTTCATCGCCGGTGATGCCAACGCAGACCGCCCCCTGATGCACGAAGCCTCGGACGAAGGCGCAATCGCCGGGTTCAACGCGGCCCGCGAAGCGCAGCCGGCCCGCTTCCGGCGCAAAACCAGCCTGGCCATCGCTTTTACAAACCCCGACCTGGCCAGTATCGGGGCGCGTTTCGATCAGCTCGACCCCGACGCCATCCTGATTGGCACCGCGAGCGGCCAAGCCAACGGGCGCGCCCGCATTCTGTCGGCAGAAAGCAGCCTGGTGCGCATTTATGCCGACCGCGACAGCGGCCGGTTGTTGGGCGCCAGCCTGGTGGCCAGCGGTGGCGAGCACCTGGCCCATTTACTGGCCTGGGCAATACAGCGCGGTGAAACGGCGCAATCCCTGCTCGAAATGCCTTTTTACCACCCGGTGGTCGAGGAAATGCTGCAGACGGCGCTGCAGGACATCGTGCGCCAGATGCCGGTCGCCCAACCCTGGCCGCTGGGGCTGCAGGTCACCGATGCAATCCCCCCTGCGTCCTAGTCGCGCCGCAGCAGCACCGCACTGATCGCGATCACCACGCACACCATGGCGAGTGCATCCTGCCAGCTGGGCCATTCGCCGATCAGTGTGCTGCTCAGCACGCTGACGATGGGCACCGCCGTTATGCCCATGGCACTGGTGGATGCCGGCAAGTCACGCGCCAACGCAAACCAGATCACCTGCGACGCGCCATAGTTGAGAAAAGCGGACCACAGCAGCACCCCCCACATGGCTGCACTAAGATGCCAGTGCGGTTCGGGTTCGAGCACATCGGCGATCAACATCAGGACCACCGATGAGGCGCCCAGCATCCAGATGACCAGCGTTTCCGGAGCAATCGTCAGCTTGGCACGCTCCATCCACACGGTGCCCAGGGCCCAGCAAAAGGCCGCGCCCTGCATCCACGCAATCCCGATTGGACTGCCGGCCAAGGCGCTGAGTTCATTCCAAAGCAGCAGCACGATCGCCAGCAGCACCGCCGTAACGGCCACGACCAAACGGTGCGTGAAACGCTGGCCATAGAAAAACACCGCCAGCAAGACGGTAAACACCGGCATCGTAAAGCCAAGAATGGCGGCCCGGCCGGCTGGCAGATACGAAATCCCGATGATGGACAGACCGTGCCAACCGGCCACGTTGGGCAGGCCCAACACCACGACGCTGCGCCATTGGTTCAGCCCACGGGGCAGCACCGGGATGCCCTGGCGCCAGTAATAGGCCGCCAGCGCCATGGCGCCCGCGGCCATGGTCGTGCTGCGAAACCAGAGTGGACTCATCTCGCGCAGGCCCAGCTTCATCACCGGCCAGTTCAAACCCCATACCAGCGTCAGCAGAATAAGACCGATCAGTTGTCGACGGGTCAAGGCGAGCCCCAGGGTGAGTACATACGGCTCTGGATGTTAGCATGCGCAATACACGGGCCGTGAGTCGCCGTCAAACAAGATCCGGGTCCTACCGACCCTCATCCCATGAGAATTTTGCATACGTCCGACTGGCATATCGGCCGTACCCTGTACGGCAGGAAACGCCATGAAGAATTTGGCGCCTTCCTGGGCTGGCTGCTGGATACCGTCGCGCGTCTCGAGGTCGACGTGCTGCTGGTGGCCGGCGACGTCTTCGACACCAGTACCCCCGACAACCGCGCCCAGGCGCTGTACTACGATTTTTTGCGTCATGTGGCCGACAGGGGTTGCCGGCACGTCGTGGTGATTGCCGGCAACCACGACTCGCCCACCTTCCTCGAGGCCCCCAAAGCGCTGCTGGAAGCCTTGGACATCCACGTCGTGGGCAACGCAAGCACACATCCCGAAAACGAGGTGCTGGTGCTCAAGGACAGGCAAGGCCGCCCCGAGCTGATCGTCTGCGCCGTGCCCTATCTGCGCGACAGGGACATCCGCACGGCCGCCGCAGGCGAAAGCATGGCCGACAAAGAAGCCAAACTGCTCGCGGGCATTCGCGAACACTACGCCGCCGTCGCAACGCGGGCCGAGCAGACACGCGCGGCGCTCGGGGTTCGCGTGCCTATCGTTGCCATGGGCCACCTGTTCACGGCAGGCGGCCAGACGGTGGACGGCGACGGGGTACGCGAACTGTACGTCGGGTCACTGGCGCACGTGAGCGCCGCCGTTTTTCCTGCCAGCTTCGACTACGTCGCCTTGGGGCACCTGCACGTACCGCAGACCGTCGGCGGGCTGGAGACCCGGCGCTACAGCGGCTCGCCGCTGCCAATGGGTTTTAGCGAAGCGCGGCAGCAGAAAATCGTCTGCCTGGTCGACATCGCCCCTACGCCGACGGCCGGACCCATCCACGCAGCCGCCGACGCACCAGGAGACGCGCATCTGGCAATCGGCGTGCATGAGGTCGACATTCCAGTGTTTCAGCCACTGGAACGCATCCAGGGTGACTGGGACGACATCGCGCGGCGCATCGAGGCCTTGTCGACGGCCCGCACGTCCGTGTGGCTGGAAATCGTCTACCAGGGCCCGGACCTCATCGGTGACCTGCAGGATCGTCTGCAGGCCCTGCTGGCCGGAACCCACTTGGACGTTCTGCGCATCCGCAATCATTGCTTGACGCCCCAGGGCCTGGAAGCCCAGCAGGCAGAAGAAACGCTGGCCGAACTCGACCCACACGAGGTATTCGAGCGCTGCCTGAGAGCGCATGACATCCCTGCGACGCAGTGGCCTGAACTGACCTTGGCCTATCAGGATATCCTGACATCGATCGACGAAGAAGACGTGCGTGCAGAATAACGGAACGGGCGATGAGAATCCTGCAAGTACGTTTCAAAAATCTGAACTCACTGGTGGGCGAATGGCACATCGACATGACCCATCCGGCGTACCTGTCAGACGGTCTTTTCGCGATCACCGGCCCGACCGGAGCCGGCAAGACCACGATCCTCGATGCCATCTGCCTGGCTTTGTATGGGCGCACCCCGCGCCTGAGCAGAATCAGCAAGGCGAGCAACGAGATCATGTCGCGCCAGACTGGCGAATGCTTTGCCGAAGTGACATTCGAGACCCAGGCGGGATCATTTCGCTGCCATTGGGGCCAGCACCGCGCACGCCGCAGACCCGATGGCGAGTTGCAGGCCCCGCGACACGAAATCGCCCGGGCGGACTCGGGCGATCTTCTGGATACGTCCATCCGCGGGGTAGCTGAACGGATCGAGGCCGTCACGCGCATGGACTTCCGCCGTTTTACCCGTTCCATGTTGCTGGCACAGGGGGATTTTGCCGCTTTTCTTCAGGCGGACCCCGATGAGCGAGCGCCGATCCTCGAGCAGATCACGGGCACGGAAATCTACAGCCGGATTTCGATCCGGGCCCATGAACGTGCCCGCCAGGAGCGGGAGCGGCTGATGTCCCTGGAAGCCGAAGCCGGCAGCATCCAGGTGCTCGATCCAGAGCAGGTGCAAGCCACCGAACAAGCGCTCCGATCACGACAGGCCGAAGAGGCAGCACTCGCCCATCAGCTGGACGAACAGCGCAAGGCCCTGAACTGGCTCCAGCTTGTCGACACGCTGAAAGGCGAACTGGCCCAACTGACCGAAGAGGCCGAGCGTATCCAGGTGCAGCTGCGCGCATTCGAACCAAAGCGCGGGATCCTGCGCCAGGCGCTGAACGCAGCCACCCTGGAAGGACGCTATGCCACGCTGTGTGCATTGCGCAAGCAACACGCCGACGACCGCGCAGCCCTGCAGCGGCTGCACGACGCACTGCCCGAGCAGGAATCGCTTGTCCGGCAGCACGCCCGGATGCTGGAATCGGCGCTGGCGCACACGACCGAAATGAAACAGGCAGTCAAGGCAGCGGCCCCCCGATGGCAGCAGGTTCGCCTACTGGACCAGCGTCTGGCTGAACAACAAAAAAATCTGGCCGATGATCGGCATCGCATCGAGCGCGCCATTGCCCACATGAAGGCAGATCAAGACGCATTGCGCGCCGTGCAGGCACAGCACGCCACCACCGAGCAAGCGCTGGCGCAGTGCGCGCGTTACCTGAACGCGCAGGCTCGAGACGCGTGGCTGGTCGGCGGCTTGACGGGGCTCGAAGAGCAATCGGCCTCATTGACGCAATTACAACGGCAAATATCCGTGCAGGAAGAGGCCTGCAGAACAGCCACGGCTGCGCTGCACGACGCGGCGCAAGTCATGGCCGCCCGCAAGCAGCACCGGGCCGTTCATGCGGACACGCTGGCTTCGACCCTCGAAGCGGGCCGGCGTAGCCAGGATGCACTGCATCAGCTGCTGGGGGGACGCCTGCTGCGTGAATATCGCAAAGAGAAGGAATCCTTGCTGCGCGAGCTGACGTACCTGGCGCGGATTGCCGAGCTCGAACAGCACCGGGCGGCACTGAAAGACGATCAGCCCTGCCCGCTTTGCGGTGCAACGCAACATCCGTACACACAGGGCCAGGTACCGACACCGAATGAAACAGAACAACGAATTCATGCGCTGTCGGTCCTGATCGAGCAGGCCGAGCGCCTGGATACCGACATCCAGGGTCAGAAGGCCACGGCAGACCAGATACGCCAGGATCTGATCGAAGCGGAACGCCTCCAATTGGCGGCCGTCGTCGAGCACGATCGCATGCAGCAGGCCGTCACACAACGGGCCGACGCGCTGGCCGCATTGCACAAAGACCTGGCGCAGCGCAGTCGACTTTGGGCCGCACGGCTCGAACCGCTGGGTATCACCCAGGCATCCGAAGAAGATCCCGCAAGCCTGATCAGCGCGCTCAGGGCCCGGCTGCATACCTGGCAGGCCATGGTCGAGAAAAAAACCGAGCTCGGCGTGGCGAGCCAAACGATCCAAGGCGAAATCAACCGCTTGTCCGCCCTCATAGAAGCCCAAAACACCGCATTGACCGATCAGCGGGCCCGGCTGGCCGCGCAAGAAGACGAACGATCCAAAACCAGGGAAGCCCGTCGCGCACTATTCGGCGACCAGGATCCCGATGTCGAAGAACAGCGTCTGGCGGTTCAGACAGGACAGGCCGAAGAGGCAGAAACGCAGGCCAGACGCCAGCACGACGCGCTGCAGCAGCGCTGGCGAGCGGCCACGGTGCAGGCTGACGCGCTGCAGGCCCGAATCGTCCAGCAGGATACCGCGCTACAAGTGCAGGAAGCCGTCTTTGCGGCCGCCCGGGCGGCGGCCGGCTTTGCCGGCGAATCCGCCTATCGGGCCGCTCGGCTGGCACCCAATGAAATCGATGAGCTGGCCCACGGGGCCAAGGCGCTGGACCAGCATCACGCCACCCTGGAAGCCAAACACCAGGATCGCAAAGCGCGTCTCGATGCCGCGCTGGCCAGGCCGCTCACGACTTTGCCGATAGACGCTTTGAAGCGCCAGATGGCTGCTCAAGAAGACACCGTGCGCACCGTGCGCCAAGCCATGGCATCCTTGTTGCACAGCCTGGAGCAGAACACGCAGGCCCGGCAGGAAATCCGACGCCGGCAGGCCGGCATCGAGGCTCAGAGAAAAGAATGCCGCGTCTGGGACAACCTGCATGCACTGATTGGCTCGGCGGATGGCAAAAAATACCGTAATTTCGCACAGGGTCTGACTTTCCAGATCATGATCGGGCAGGCCAACCACCAGCTGCAGAAAATGACGGATCGCTACACGCTGATACCCGACCCGGAGCAGCCACTCGAACTGAGTGTCCTGGATCATTATCAAGCGGGCCAAATCCGCTCCACCAAGAACCTGTCCGGGGGTGAAAGCTTTATCGTCAGCCTGTCCCTGGCGCTGGGCCTGTCGCGCATGGCCAGTGAAAACGTCCGTGTGGATTCTCTTTTTCTGGATGAAGGCTTTGGCACGCTGGATGAAGAAGCGCTGGATACGGCACTGGACACCCTGGCCAGCTTGCGCCAGGAGGGCAAGCTGATCGGCTTGATTTCACACGTAAACACGCTGAAAGAGCGCATCAGTACGCAAATCCGCGTAGAACCCGGCATCGGCGGCCAAAGCCAGATCAGCGGCCCCGGTTGCACGCACGTTTCGAACGCCCGCTGAACCCAGCACGGCCATGAAAAGCCGGCGTGGCCGAAAATATCGGGACGACCGTCCCGATTCCGGCGACAATACATATGCATCCCTCTCATGACCTCAAAGGCCGTCTATGATTCCCATCCCGTTCCCCAAAGCCCTGAGAACGCGCTTCTTGCAGCCCATTCGCAGCGTCGGCGCACGTCGGTGGCTCGGCCTGCTGCTGAGCTTCGTGCTGTTCTCGCCAACACCCGCCAGCCTGGCCGCTTCTGACGCCGCGCTCGAGGCAGACGCTTGGACCGCGCTCGAACAGCTGTACCAGCAGCAGCCTGAAGCGCACTGGCTGGCCGAGCACGCCAGCGCCATTCTGGTATTTCCACGCATTGTGAAAGCGGGCCTGATCGTAGGCGGCGAGCGGGGCAAAGGGGTGCTGTTCAAAGACGGTCAGCCAGACGGGCGCTACGCATCTACGGGGCTGTCCTACGGCCTTCAGGCTGGGGCACAGGCGTATTCCTACGCACTGTTCTTCATGAACGACAGTGCGCTGCGCATGCTGGACAGACGCGAAGGATGGGAAATCGGGGTGGGCCCCAGTGTGGTGGTGATCGATCATGGGCTGGCCGGAAAACTGTCGTCCACAACCCTGGACGATGATGTCTATGCCTATATTTTCGGCCAGAAAGGCCTGATGGCCGGCATCGGGATCCAGGGCAGCAAGATCTCCAGGCTCGAAGACTGATCTCCGGTATGATCCTGAACCAAGAGGCCGTACAGGACCTCTTGCCGGGTCGATAGCCTCTCTGCCGGCGTCAGGCGGCAACCGGTCAGGGGCGCAGGATACGGTTCGTCTCTGCGTATTTGGGGAATCAGGGCCTCAGGGCCTTGATTCCGCGCTTTTCATACCAGTAGTGCGCGTACGGGTTGGCGTTGTAGGCCTCGATTTCGCGATAACCATTGCGCACGTAGAGCCTCTGGGCTGCCGTCAGGCTGCGATGGGTATCGAGCCGAATCACGTCCAGGCCCACTTCGGCGGCCTGCATTTCGAGTGCGTCGAGAAGCCGCTGCGCCACGCCGGCACCGCGAGCCGTGGGCGAAACCCACATCCGCTTGATCTCGCCATAGCCATGGCCCTCGATTTTCAACCCACCGCAGCCAATGACTCGCGCGCCCAGCCGCGCAATCAGTAAATAGCCCGCCGGGGGCCGCAGTTCTTCGGGCGTGGCCGACACGCTTCGATGCGGGTCGAAGCCCTCTGTGAAGCGCGCTTGCAACTCGGCAAAATACGCATCCATGCAGGCCTGCGCGTCGCTGGACAGCGGATCGGCCACTTCGACCGTGATTTCGGCAGTATTCGGTGACGGCGCGGTTTTGGCCATGATTGAAGCCGGATCCGGAGTGCAGCGGCGGTGACGGTGCTTGTCGCGGTCAAGGCAAAGCCAGGCGCCGCAGGCGTTCGACCTGCGCCTGATTCAGACGCCGTGCTTCGGCTTCTGCAAACTGGCGCTCGCCAGGCTCGTACTGCCCGTCGTACATGCAACTTTGCGGGTTGACCCGGCAAGCATTGGAGACGACGTGAGCGGGACCGCCCTGCCGTTGGAAGCGGGGCGACTGGGGCGTCGAGCATCCGGCAAGGACAATCAGGCTGATGAGAACAATACGGCTGAGCATGCTGAAAACCACAAAATCGTCATGGGCACGAGCATACCGGAAAATGGCGGCGGTTTGCATCTCCGCCAAGTGCCGCGCGCCCATTTCAGCCTTCCCGCGGCCGCCAACGCCTGACCGCCGGCCGATTCGGCGCCCCTGGTCGATCCACGGGATCCCTACAAACAGGCATAATTCACGGAATGAAGAAAAATCTGTCACAGGGTCCACGCCCCAACGACCCTGACCCGTCTCCGGACCCGGCGCGCTGGCGCATTCTCGCGGTATTGCTGACCACGATATTCATGTCGCTGATCGGCGTGAGCATTGTCAATGTGGCCCTTCCCTCCATCCAGGCATCGCTGGGCGCCACCCAATCGGATATTCAGTGGGTGCTCTCCGGCTATGCGCTCACCTTCGGCGTGATTCTCGTGGCCGCCGGCCGCGCGGGCGACCTCATGGGCCGCGGCGGCATTTTTCTGATTGGCGTGGCCCTGTTCACGGCTTCGTCGATCGCCGCCGGCTTTGCCCCCGATGCGCGCTGGCTCAACGCGGCACGCTTCATACAGGGCGTGGGTTCCGGGCTGCTCAACCCGCAAGGGTTGGGCATGATCCAGCAATACTTCCGAGGCGCCGAACGGGGCCGTGCATTTGGCTATTTCGGCACCATCGTCGGCTTTTCCGTTGCGATCGGGCCCGTACTGGGCGGTGTCCTGATCGAACTGGGTGGCTCAGACCTGGGCTGGCGGCTGACCTTTCTAGTGAATGTGCCGATTGGCTTCCTGGTGCTGTATTTGGGGCTCAAGTGGTTTCCGCGCCCTTTGATCCGCCGCTTGGCCAAGGCCAGCGATGCAGCCGGCAAGGGCCGCCGGAGCGGATGGCGCACGCTGGATCCGGTGGGTTCCGGCCTGCTGGGGTTCGCGGTCCTGGCCGTCTTGTTCCCGTTCGTGGAATCCAGGACATCTCCGCTCACCTGGCTGATGCTGCCCGCGGGCTTGCTCCTGACGGCCATCTGGGTGATCTGGGAGCGGCGCATGGCCCGCAACGGGCAGAGCCCCATGGTCGACCTGGACATCTTTTCGACATCCAGCTTCACCAATGGCGTGCTGATCATGAGCCTGTATTTTCTGGGAATGACCAGTATCTGGGTGCTGGTGGCCCTGTACATACAAGAAGGGCTGGGCATGAGCGCGCTGCAATCCGGGCTGTTCGGCATTCCCGCGGCGCTGCTGTCCTCCTGGGCAGCAGACTGGGCAGGCCGGCGCGTGATGCACCTGGGTCGCAAGATCGTGATCGGCGGGCTCTGGCTGGCCGTGATCGGCCTGGCGTTGAGCATTTTCGTGATCTATCTCGAAGAGCATGGCCTGGCCAGCGCCTGGTGGCTCATGCTGACGCTGTCCTTCGTGGGCATTGCCCAGGGCTCGGTGATCAGCCCCAACCAGACGCTGACGCTCATGGACGTGCCGCTCGACTACGCAGGCAGTTCGGGGGCCATCATGCAGACCGGCCAGCGGATCGGCACGTCGGTCGGCATTGCCATGATCACGGCAGCCGTGTTCGGCTCGCTGACCCTGACGTCCTGGCCACGCGCCACGATGATCGGATTCGGCTTCATCATCCTGGTGATCCTGCTCGCTCTCGGGGTGGCCTGGAAAGACCTGCACGACCGCGAACGTCTGCGCACAGGGGCAAGCCGCTGAATCAGGGGCAGAGCCCGGCACCCGTATCCAGAAACCGCTCGATCCGGGCCCGCCAGGTGTCGATGTCCAGATTCTGGGCTTTCAGCCAAGCAGCATCATAATAGGTAGCCGCATACCGGTCTCCGCTGTCGCAGATCAGGGTCACCAGTGAGCCGTCCCTGCCCTGCGTGCGCATCTGGGCCGCCAGGCACAGGACCCCCATGAAGTTGGTGCCTGTCGACCCCCCTACCCGGCGAAACAGCCGGTCTGACAGCGCATGCGCGGCTGCGATCGATGCGGCGTCATCGATACGGAACATGTGGTCAATCACCGTAGGGATGAAGGATGGTTCGACCCGTGGCCGGCCAATGCCCTCGATGCGCGAGCCGCTGGCCGTGAGACCGCTGTCGCCACTCTGCCAGGCATCCAGGAACACCGAGCCCTCGACGTCCACCACACACAGCCGCGAAGTCAGGTTGCGGTAGCGGATGTATCGCCCCAGCGTCGCGGACGTACCGCCGGTGCCGGCACTCATCACCACCCATTCTGGCACCGGGTGGGGTTCACCTTCCATTTGGCGGAAGATGCTCTCGGCGATATTGTTGTTGCCCCGCCAGTCAGTCGCCCGCTCGGCATGGGTGAATTGATCCAGGTAATAGCCCTGGGTTTCGTTGGCCAGCGCCTGCGCCACGCCGTAGACTTCGTGCGCATGATCGACCAGATGACAGCGTCCGCCGAAACGCTCGATAGCCTGGATTTTCTGGGCACTGGTCGAGCGCGTCATGACGGCGATGAACGGCAGGCCCAGCAGGCGCGCGAAATAGGCTTCCGATACGGCCGTCGATCCGGATGAGGCTTCTACCAGCGTCGTGCCTTTGCAGATGTGGCCGTTGCAGATTCCGTACAGAAAGAGCGAACGTGCCAGACGGTGCTTGAGGCTGCCCGTCGGGTGCGTGCTTTCATCTTTGAAATAAATGTCGATGCCCCGCAAACCCGGGAAGTCCGGCTTGACCAGGTGGGTATCGGCAGAGCGCCGACCATCGGCCTCGAGCAGCGTAATCGCGGCGCGCGTCCACTGGCGATCATCGGCAGACAAAACGCTGGCGGCATGGGGGCAGGTTGACATGATGAGGTCCTGGAGGCGCATTGGTCGTGATCCGATTGTAGGGGAATCGGGCGGGGCCGGAATGCGCATACCCCCTCTGCCTGCCCGGGCTCCCGATGAAATACGGGCCTCAGGCATCACAATAGAAGCCGGTGCCCCGAGATCCTGGAAGCAGGCGTCCGGGGTCCGACACAGGAGAACCCATGAGCCCGACGGAACACTTGCTGGACATCGACCCCTATGTGGGCGCCCCCATGACGCTGCGCGCAGTGCCCCCCCAGCAGGGCTACCCCTATGCGCCGCGGATCGACTGCGCGGGTGCGGACGGTCTGCGCATCGAATTCTATGACCGCAGCTTCGTGAGCGAGCCCGACTTTCAACCTTATGGCCAGTTCATCGGCAGCCTCTGCGCCCAGACACTGGCACAGGATACACGGCCAGGGCCGCTGATCCTGAAGAGCATCGTGCCACAGTGGTGGATCGACGCCGACACGATGCGGCAGGTGCGCGCCTGGGCCGCCGAGCAATGCGAACGGCAGGCCGCATGACCGATGCGGTCCATCTGATCCCCGCAACCAGTGCGGCGGGCGGCCCCTGGGGCGGCGCCCATGCCCAGGCGCGAACGATCGCCTCGCAGGCCCGCAACGACGGGTCGGACTCCGTGCTCTGGCGCGCGCTCGACCTGGACATCGATGGCGACGGTGCTTGCCCCACCGCCGACGGCCTGGACTGCATCCTGATGCTGGTCGAAGGGGGCCCCCTGCATTGGGTGAAAAAGCGCACGGCACAAACCACCCGCCTGGACGCCGGTTCACGACTGTATTTCGCCGCTGAGGCGCCGTGTGCGGTTCAGGCCGTCGAAGCGCCCGCGCGCCTGTTCTTGCTGCAGCTGCTGCGCAAGCAGGCCCACGGCTGCGTCGATCTGCGCAGCCGGGCACAAAACCTGCCCATGCGCGCTGGCGAGACCCTGTTGCATTGCGCGCGGGGCCGCTGTCAACTGCGCTTGCCGGCCCACCTGGGTGGCCCACGCGAGCTGCAGGCGGGCGACACGCTGCGGATCACGCTGGCCCGGGAGCCCGCGTTCGTCCTGCCGTTCGAGCCCGGAGATGATCGCAGCCGCCTCATCGATGCGCGTATTCACAGATACTGAATACTGAATACGCGGGTGAATACGCGGGCGCCACGACCCCGCCAGGGCGGGAGGCCGCCTGCCAACGCGATGCTAGCGCGCCACCGAAGCCGCTTCGCCATGCACCATGTGCAGATACTGACGGTGGCGTTCATACTGGTCGAGGATATCGCCGATCACGGCATCTTCCGTCCAGCCCATGATGTCGTAGTCCTGCCCGCCTTCCCGCAAATGCACCTCGGCCCGGTAATAACGCCGGTCTTCTTCGTTGTCGGGCTCGTCGGACGTCAGCACCGGCCGCACCTGCGCGAGCAGCTGAACGGCATACACGAAATCCAGATACTCGCCCTGATGCGCCACGTGCAATTTCAGCCTCTGCCCGCCCATCTCCTGGTCCACTGACGTTTCGAACCCCTGTTCACGGAGCTCATCGGCCACAGCCTGCAAAGCAGGGCCAACGATATGGTCCATGAACGCGCGCACGTGATCTTCTTTGGGCATGCGCACAATGTTGCGCAGGCGATTCTGCCAAGGCTCGCGGTTGCTGGGCATCGGGGTGCGCGTCACCGTCTGGTAGCGGATGCGCCGTTTGGTGGCATCCAGCTTCAACGCTTTGAATACCCCCCAAAGCGAAAGGAGCAAGATGACGGAAAAAGGCAATGCGCTGGCGATGGTGGCCGTCTGCAAAGCCTCTAGCCCGTCGGCCAACAACAGGGCGATGGCGACCACCCCCATCAGCAAAGACCAGAATATGCGCTGCCAGACCGGAGAGCGCTCGGCCCCGTTCGAGGCCAGCAAGTCCACGACCAGGGCGCCCGAGTCGGCCGAAGTCACGAAAAACACCAGGACCATGATGATGGCGATGAACGATGTGATGCCGGCCAGCGGCAGGTGTTCGAGAAAGGCGAACAGGGCCAGCGAGCTGTCTTGCGCCACGAGCACGGCCAGATCGTGCATCTGCTCGACCAGGATCATGTGGATGGCCGTGTCGCCGAACACCGTCATCCAGATCAGGGTAAAACCAGTCGGCACCAGCAGAACGCCCCGCACGAATTCGCGGATGGTGCGCCCGCGCGAGATGCGCGCGATGAACAAACCGACAAACGGCGACCACGCAATCCACCAGCCCCAATAGAACAACGTCCAGCCGCCGATCCAGTCGTTCGGTTCATAAGCGTACAGATTGAAGGTCTTGCCCACGATTTCAGACAGGTACTGCCCCGTGTTCTGCACAAAGGTCTGCAATATGAACACGGTAGGCCCCAGAATCAGCACGAACAGCAGCAGCGCCAGGGCCAGCGCCAGATTGGTTTCGGACAGGATGCGGATGCCGCGGTCCAGCCCGCTGGCCACCGACAGCGTCGCCAGCAGGGAGGCGGCGATGATCAGCGCAATTTGCACCGGAATCGTGACGGGCAAGCCGAACAGATGGTTCAGGCCGCTGTTGATCTGGGCGACGCCCAGGCCCAGCGACGTTGCGATGCCGAACACCGTGCCAATGATGGCGAACACGTCGACGGCATGGCCGATGGGCCCGTAGATGCGGTCGCCGATCAGCGGATACAGGGCCGAGCGCAACGTCAGCGGCAGGCCATGCCGGTAGCTGAAGAACGCCAGCACCAAACCGACGATGGCGTAGATGGCCCAGGCATGCAGGCCCCAGTGAAAAAAGGTGATGTTCATCGCCTCGCGGGCGGCATCCACCGTGGCGGGTACGCCTTCGGGTGGCGAGACATAATGCATGACGGGCTCGGCCACCCCGAAGAACATCAGCCCAATGCCCATGCCCGCAGAAAACAGCATGGCAAACCAGGTGATGTCGCGGTAGTCGGGCTGGCTGTGATCCGGCCCCAGCTTGATGTCGCCATACCGGCTGATGGCCAGGTAGACGATGGCCAGGAGAATGATGGCTACCGTCAGGATGTAGAACCAGCTGGCATTGAGCAGGATCCAATTCTGGATGGCGTCGAACACCCTCTGGGCCCGGCCCGGCGCCGCCATGGTGAGTGCGACGGTCATGAGAATGAAAGCCGCGGCCGTATAAAATACAGGTGGGTGATATGTTCTACGCAAAACGGGTCGTCTCCGATCAGGCCGCAGTTCGGGCGCTGCAAAGGTCTGGGAATGAAATCCACGTGGTCATGTCGTACTATCCTGACAGCCCGTCTCAGACCCTGTCAAGGAATCTCCAGAGCGCCCCTGGCGCCCGCCTTATTTTTTCAGCCATGTCCCAGCCGCACACCGAATTGTTCACCTTGCGCGATCTCCTGCGCTGGGCTATCAGCCGCTTCCATGCCAGCGGCCTCGTCTTTGGCCATGGCAGCGACAATGCGCGCGATGAAGCCGCATACTTGCTGCTGCATGCCTTGCACCTGCCACCCGATCTGCTCGAGCCGTTCCTCGATGCCCGCCTGCTCGAACGCGAACGCCAGCGCTGTGTCGACTTGATCCACGAACGCATCACCAGCCGTAAGCCGGCGGCCTACCTGACGGGTGAAGCCTGGCTGCAGGGCGAACGTTTCCTGGTGGACGAACGCGTCATCGTGCCCCGTTCCCCGATCGCCGAATTGCTTGCAGAAGCGCTGGCGCCCTGGATCGCCCAGCCCGAAGCGGTCGAAACGGTGCTCGACCTGTGCACGGGGTCGGGTTGCCTGGCCATCCTGGCCGCCAAAGCGTTCGAAGAGGCATCGATCGATGCAGCGGACATCTCGCCGGGCGCGGTCGACGTGGCCCACGCCAACGTCAGCCTGCACGGCCTCGAGGACCGCGTACAGGTGATCCGCAGCAACCTGTACGATGCCTTGCCGGCCGGTCGCCGCTACGACATCATTCTGTGCAACCCGCCTTACGTCAATGCGCGGTCGATGGCCGAACTGCCGCCAGAATACCAGCACGAACCGGTGCTGGCCCTGGCCGGTGGCACCGACGGCATGGATCTCGTGCGCCGTATCGTGTCGCAAGCCAGCCGGTACCTGACCCATCAAGGCATTCTCGTGCTGGAAATCGGACACGAAAAACGGCACTTCGAAGCGGCATTTCCCCAGCTGCCCGGAATCTGGCTCGATACGGTGCAGGCCGCGGATCAGATCGTGCTGTTGACCCAGCCAGACCTGGCGGCCTGGCGCACAACGACATGATCCGCGTACAAGGCCTTACGCTCCGGCGTGGCGTCAAGGTCCTGCTGGACGAGGCCGATTTCGTGATCCACCCTGGCGAGCGAATCGGTATCGTAGGCAAGAATGGCGCGGGCAAATCATCCCTGTTCGCCTTGCTGCGCGGCGAAATCGACGCCGACGGCGGCAGGCTCGACATCCCGGCTTCATGGCGCATGGCCAGCGTCGAACAAATCGTGCACCAGACCGATCGCCCAGCCCGCGAATTCGTGATCGATGGCGATCGCCCCTTGCGCGCCCTGCAGGCGCGCCGGGCCGCGCTGACAGCCGACCAGGGCCATGAAATCGCCGAACTCGAAACAGCGCTGGTCGAGGCAGCCGCCTGGAGCGCACCTGCCCGCGCCGAACAACTGCTCGCCGGGCTGGGCTTCTCATCCGCCGAGTGGGGCCAGCCGGTCGCCACGTTCTCGGGAGGCTGGCAAATGCGTATCGCGCTGGCCCGTGCCCTGATGGCACCCTCCGATCTGCTGCTGCTGGACGAACCCACCAATCATCTCGATCTCGACGCCATGCTCTGGCTCGAGCGCTGGCTGGCCTCCTATCCCGGCACCATCCTGGTGATTTCGCACGACACCGAGTTTCTCGAATCCGTGGCCCGCAGCATTCTGCACTTCGATCAGTGCAAGCTGGTCCGGTACAAGGGCGGCTATCAAAGCTTCCTCGAGCAGCGGGCGGAACGCCTGCGCCAAAATCGCCTGGCTCATCAACGCCAGGCCCGCGAGGCCGCTCACCTGCAATCTTTCATCGACCGCTTCAAGGCCAAGGCCACGAAAGCCCGGCAGGCGCAAAGCCGGGTCAAGGCCCTGGCCCGCATGCAGGTCCTGGCGCCGCTCGTGGCCGAAGCCGGCATTCATATCCACCTGCCCGAGCCGGCCCACACGCCCGACGTGCTGATCACCCTGCAGGACGCGACCCTGGGCTATCGTCCGCCTTCTGGCGAGGCACGCGCCGTGCTGCACGGCGTCAACCTGACGCTGCGCGCCGGCAGCCGGATCGGCATCCTGGGGGTCAACGGGGCCGGCAAAAGCACGCTGGTCAAGACGTTGGCCGACGAGCTGCAGCCCCTGTCCGGGTCATGCCACCGGGCCCGCGGCCTCGAATGCGGCTATTTTGCCCAACAGCAGTTGGACATGCTCGATCCTGCGCTCAACGCCCTGCAACATTTCACGCGGCTGGCGCCCGACACCCGCGAACAAGAATTACGCAATATGCTCGGGCGTTTTGGTTTCAACGCCGACATGGCCGCGCAGCCGGTCGCCCTCTTCTCCGGCGGGGAAAAGGCCCGCCTGGCCCTGGCGCTCATCGTGTGGCGCAAGCCCAACCTGCTCTTGCTGGACGAACCCAGCAACCACCTGGACGTGGATACCCGTGAAGCGTTGGCCAGGGCCCTGGCGGAATTTGGGGGCAGCATGGTGCTGGTCTCGCACGACCGGCACTTGCTGCGCACCACAGTGGACCAGTTCTGGATCGTTGCCGACGGCCGTGCCATGCCGTTCGATGGTGACCTGGAAGATTACCGCGACTGGCTGCTGCAGCGCCGGGGGTCCGACCCGAAATCGGAACGCCCGGACACAGCCGGCGAGAACGATCGCAAGACACGGCGGCGCGAACAAGCGCTGGCCCGCCAGGATCTGGCGCGCCGCCGCAAGCCGCTGGAAACGCGTCTGAATCAAATCGAATCGACCCTGGCCCAGCGCAAGGCCCGGCTCGATGAGCTCACCGCACTCATGGCCCAACCCGGCTTCTATACGGATGAGGCCTGGAAGGCCCAGCGGCCCCTGTTGATTGCCGAGCAGGGCGAGCTCTCGAAGGCCGTGCAGGACGACGAGGAGGCCTGGCTCGAGCTGCAACTGGAGATCGATGCCTTGCAGGCAGACCGTTGATCAGTCCAGCACCGCCAGCCTGGCAACCCCCAGCGCCAGTGTCTTGGTGCCCACGTCTGAAAATTCGATGCGCGCCAGCGCGTCATCGCCACTGCCGCTGAGCGACACCACAGTGCCTTCCCCGAACCGGTCGTGCTGTACCCGCGTGCCGATGCGGTACGTCTGCTCTCCGACGATGACCCCCTGGGCCAGCCCACGCGCCTCGTGCAGCGAGCGACCCCGCGCCGCCCTGCCTTCCTGGCCCCCCAGGCCCCGCTTGAATGCGCCGCGCCACGGCGCCGCGGCCTGAGCGGTTTGGCGCGGGGTGAGCCATTTCAGGGTGCCCTCGGGAATTTCGTCGAGAAAACGCGAGCGCCGACCGTAGCGCGTCTGCCCATGCAACAAGCGGCTTTGGGCCAGGGTGAGGGTCAGGCGCTTGCGCGCGCGCGTAATGGCCACGTACATCAGGCGCCGCTCCTCCTCGAGCCCAGCGGGCTCCAGCAAGCTGTTTTCGTGCGGGAACAGGCCTTCTTCGAGCCCCGTAATGAACACGGCATCGAATTCGAGCCCTTTCGCTGCATGAACCGTCATCAGCTGCACCGCGTCTTCGCCTGCCTGTGCCTGATTGTCACCCGCTTCGAGGGCGGCGTGGCTGAGAAAGGCCGCCAGGGGCGACATCGGGGCATCGCCCTCGGGGATGCGCCCGGCGGCCAGGCCCTGCAGGCCGGCCTCGCCCACGAAGGCCGCGGCCGCGTTGACCAGCTCTTGCAGATTATCCAGGCGCTCCTGCCCTTCGCGATCCGACCGGTAATGGGCTTCCAGCCCGCTCGCCTGTACGACGTGGCTGATCAAATCAGGCAAGTCGAGCGTCTGGGCGGCGACCGCCATCTCGCGGATCAGGCCGACGAAACGGGCCAGGGCCGCACCCGCTTTGCCCGGCACGTGAACCACCGCGCCGGCCAGGCTCAAGCCATGCAGCCGTGCCACGTCAAGCAGTTGTTCCTGGGTCCGGGCCCCAATGCCACGGGTGGGGAAATTCACCACCCGCATCCAGGACGTGTCATCATCCGGTTGGTTGATCAGCCGCAGATAGGCAAGCACGTGCTTGATTTCCTGGCGCTCGAAAAAACGCTGCCCGCCGTACACCCGGTAAGGCACCTGCGCCGAAAACAGCGCGTGTTCGATCGGCCGCGACTGGGCGTTGCTGCGATACAAGATCGCGATCTCGCGGGCCGCCCAGCCTTCGCGCAGCAAAGCGCGGACCTCGTCGGCCAGCCATTGGGCCTCGAGGGCGTCACTGGCCTGCTCTACCACCCGCAAAGGGTCTCCAGCCCCTTGGGCCGTCCAGAGCCTCTTGCCCAAGCGCCCCTGATTGTGTCCGATCAGCGCATTGGCCGCATCGAGAATATGCCCCTGCGAACGGTAATTCTGTTCGAGGCGAATCACCCGCCCGCGCGCGTGGCGCGATTCAAAATCCGCCATGTTGCCAACCCGCGCGCCGCGAAACGCATAAATCGACTGGTCGTCGTCCCCCACGGCAAATACAGGCGCACCCCCCTCGGCCAGCAGCATGAGCCAACGATACTGCAGCAGGTTGGTATCCTGGAATTCATCGACCAGAATCTGGCGAAACCGTTGCTGATAATGGGCGCGTAACGCGGCATCGCGCTGCAACAGTTCGGTGGCACGCAGCAGCAGCTCGGCAAAATCCACCACGCCCTCGCGCTCGCATTGATCCTGATACGCCTGATAGAGTGCGGCCAGGCGCTTTCCATGGCTGTCGCGCACGTCGAGGTCCATGGGGCGCAGGCCATCCTCTTTGGCGGTATTGATCATGCGCTGCACATCACGGGCCGGATAACGGTCGGTATCGACCCCTTGCGCCTTCAGCAAGCGCTTGATGGCCGAGTGCTGATCCGCCGCATCCAGGATTTGAAATGCCTGCGGCAAGCCGGCTTCGCGATGATGGGCGCGCAGCAGCCGGTTGCACAAGCCGTGAAAAGTACCCACCCACATGCCGCGCACGTCGATGGGCAGCAAGGCCGACAGGCGCGCCAGCATTTCACGCGCGGCTTTGTTCGTGAACGTGACGGCCAGCAACTGGCGTGGCGCCAACTGCCCGGTCTGGACCAGCCACGCCATGCGCGTGGTCAGCACCCGGGTCTTGCCGCTGCCGGCGCCAGCGAGCACCAGTACGTGCTCGAGCGGTTGGGTGACGGCCTCGTGTTGGGCGTCGTTCAAACCTTCCATCATGATGCTTTCGATGCTTTCTGTAGAACCGCTGCAAAAAAACCGTCGGTGCCGTGCTCGTCGGGCCGCAGGCGCAAAAATGCATCCTGCATGGGCAGCTCGATTTTCTGCCCGGCCAGGACATCCGCCGCATCGAGCAGCGAAAAGCCCGGCACGCGGGCCAGAAAAGCGTCGATCTGCTGCTCGTTTTCTTCGGGCAGGATGCTGCAGGTGGCATAGACCAGCCGGCCGCCCGGGCGCAGGCAGCGCGCGGCCTCTTGCAACAGGGCCGCCTGGGTCTGCTGCAGCGCCAGCAGGGTCGTTGGGGTCTGGCGCCATTTGAGGTCGGGGTTGCGCCGCAAAGTACCCAGGCCGCTGCAGGGGGCGTCGACCAGAACCCGGTGCGCCTTGCCATACAGACGCTGTACGCGTTTGTCGCGCTCGGCGGCGATGACCACCGGCGTAATATTGGACAAGCCGCTGCGCGCAAAGCGCGGCTTGGCACGCGCCAGCCGCGACGCTGAAACGTCGAAGGCATACAGGCGGCCGGTGGAACGCATCAGGGCGCCCAGCAGCAAGGTCTTGCCGCCCGCGCCGGCACAGTAATCGATGACCATTTCGCCGCGCCGCGGCGCCACCAGCATGGACAGCAACTGGCTGCCTTCGTCCTGCACCTCGATTTCACCCTGTTCGAAAGACCGCCAACGCTGCACCGGAGGCCGGCCCTGCAAACGGATCCCCCACGGCGAATGAGGCGTCGGGACAGGCGACCATCGGGCCTCGGGCCCGGCCGTCCAGGCTGCCAGCATCGCATCGCGATCCGCCTTCAGCGGATTGACCCGCACGTCGAGCGGGGCGGGCTGATGCAGCGCATCGAGCAACGACAGTACGCCAGGCAGCTCGGCCAGGCGCGTATCGAGCCAATCAGGCAGGCTGTAGCGCACCGCCCGTGGCAGGCTGGCCGGATCGACCGCTTGCAAATGATCCAGCCAGGCGCCTTCGCCCGCCTGCAGCCCGGGGTCCAGCTGTGCGCGCGGCTGGGTGGCCGCCAGCCCCATGAGGGCCAGCCGGCGCTCTTCCGTCCCTTGCCCGCTCTGTGCCCAGTGCCGATAGCGCCGCAAATGGCGCAAGATGTCATACACGGCTTCTGCGATCTGCGCACGATCCCGGGAACCCGCTTCGGGGTGTGCGCGAAACCAGCGCGACAGGACGGCATCCGCCGGCCAGTCCCAGGACAACAGCTCTGGCAATACCTGAGCCACCTGGCGGATACGCAATGCCGCCGTACCCGGCGTCGGTGGGCTGCCAGCAGTTGAACCGCGTGCGGGTCGCGAGCGTGCCGATCGCGACGAGATGGATCGGCCCTTGGGTGCGGCGCCCGGCCGCAAGTGGCGTTCAGATTGAGTCATGGGGTTCCGGAGAATACTGCGTGGCTTCGAGCCATGCGCGATGCGGCTGGCCCGTGATCTGCACCCGACCGTCGTCCCGCAAGCAAACACGACCCTGGGCAAGCCAGCGCAGGACCTGTACGTAGATGGCATGCTCGACCGGCAGCAGGCGCGCGGCCAGCGTATCAGGCGTGTCGTCGGCCAGGACGGGGATCACCCCTTGGGCGATGATGGGACCATGATCGAGCACGGGCGTGACGAAATGCACGCTGCAGCCGTGCCATTGCACCCCTTGGGCAAGCGCCTGCGCATGAGTGTGCAGGCCCGGAAACGCGGGCAGCAGCGACGGGTGGATATTGATGATGCGCCCCGCAAACCGGTTTGCCAGGTCAGGCCCCAATACACGCATGAAGCCGGCCAGCAGGATGAAATCCGGCGCCAGGTCGTCGAGCCACGCCTGGAGCGCGGCATCGAAGGCTGCCCGGTTTTCGTAGTCACGATGCGCCAGGATCCGCGTTGGCAGGCCTTGCGCACGCGCCCAGGCCAGGCCGCCGGCATCGGCCCGGTTGGACAGGATCGCAAGAATTTCTATGGGCAGGTGCTCGTCTTGTACGGCGCGCACCAAAGCCTGCATGTTCGTGCCGCGCCCCGAGATCAGGATCACCACGCGCACGCTGTTTGTGGCGCATTGCACCATGAAACATGACTCCGGCATAAAATCGTGAATGATCCTCGATTGTAAACTGTGGTCCGTGAACACTGCCCCTACCCTTTACCGCCATCTGCCGCGCCGGCACTGCACGGCTCCCAGCGCTTTGACCATCGGCAACTTCGATGGCGTGCATCTCGGCCACCAGGCGATCCTCGAACGGGTCCACGAACAGGCGGCAGAATACGGCTTGCTGCCCACGGTGATGACCTTCGCCCCGCATCCGCGCGCCTACTTCGCGCGGGTATCCGGCAAGCCGGGGTTGGCGCCGCCGCAGATCAGCACCCTGCGCGACAAAACGGCGCGTCTTGCGGCCTGCGGCATGCAACAGATCGTGATCCTCCGATTCGACCAGGCCCTGGCACACATGAGCGCCGAAGATTTCATCCTGAAGCTGCTCATCAGCGGGCTGAACACGCGGTGGCTGCTGGTCGGTGAAGATTTCCGCTTTGGCCACAAGCGCTCGGGCGACGTGGCGCTGCTCAAGCGCATGGCGCCCGAACTGGGGCTGACGGTCGAAACCCTGACGGACGTCACCGAACCGTCTGGGAAGCGCATTTCCAGCTCGACCTTGCGCACCGTGCTGGCAACCGGCCAGGTGGCCGAAGCCACCCGCCTGCTGGGTGCGGCGCCGCGCATCAGCGGCCACGTCGTCCACGGCCGCAAGCTGGGCCGGCGCATCGGCTTTCCGACCCTGAATCTGCGCGTCCCCGAGCCTTGTGCCATGCGCCGCGGCATCTACGTCGTACGCGTACTCGGGCTGGGGCCCGAGCCGTTGGCCGGCGTGGCCAGTCTGGGGGTTCGGCCTACGGTGGACGATGACGGACCCCTGCTGCTCGAGACGCACATCCTGGATGCCAGCCCGGACGCCTACGGTACACTGGTGTGCATCGAACTGTTGCACTTCCTGCGCGACGAAACAACCTTTTCCAACCTTGCCTCACTGGGCGCGGCCATCGGGAACGATGTGCAGGGCGCCCGCCTTTATTTTGCCTCCCATGGACTATAAAAAGACCCTCAACCTGCCCGAAACACCCTTTCCCATGCGCGGCAATCTGGCCAAGCGTGAACCGGGCTGGATCAGCCAATGGGAAGAAAACAAGGTCTATGCCGCCATCCGGGCCGCCGCCAAGGGGCGGCCCAAATTCATCTTGCACGATGGCCCTCCGTATGCCAACGGCGACATCCACATCGGCCACGCCGTCAACAAGATCCTCAAGGACATCATCGTCAAGAGCCGCGACCTGGCCGGCTATGATGCGCAATATGTGCCGGGGTGGGATTGCCACGGCATGCCCATCGAGATCCAGATCGAAAAGAAATACGGCAAGAATCTGCCCGTGGCCGAAATGCAGGCGCGCGCACGCGCCTACGCCACCGAGCAAATCGGCCGCCAGCGCAAAGACTTCAAGCGCCTGGGCGTGCTGGCCGACTGGGACAACCCGTACCTCACGATGAACCCGCACAACGAAGCCGACGAACTGCGCGCACTGGCACAGATCATGCGCAAGGGCTTCGTGTTTCGCGGCCTGAAACCCGTCAACTGGTGCTTCGACTGTGGCTCGGCCCTGGCCGAGGCCGAGGTCGAATACGCCGACCGGCGCGATACGGCCGTGGACGTCGCCTTTGCCTTCGATGATCATGCCGCGCTGGCCAAGGCATTTCATCTGTCCGAGCCGGTGGGGCCAGGCGCCCTCGTCATCTGGACTACGACGCCCTGGACCTTGCCGGCCAACCAGGCGCTCAACGTGCACCCGGAGCATGAATACGCCCTGGTGCAGCTCGATACCCCCCTGGCCACGGGCGCCCTGCTGCTGCTGGCGGCCGAACGCGTGGCGCCTTGCCTCGAGCAGTGGGGCCTGAAAGGCCGCATTCTTGCCAAGACGCCCGGCACGGCCCTCGTGGGGCTGGCGTTCCGGCACCCCCTCTACGAAGCCGACCCTGGCTACGCGCGCCTGGCGCCCATCCACCTTGGCGACTATGTCACCCTGGACTCGGGCACCGGCATCGTGCATTCGTCGCCGGCCTATGGGGTCGAAGACTTTCTCTCATGCCGCGCCCATGGCCTGGCCGACGAAGACATCCTCAATCCGGTCACGGGCAACGGGCACTACAGTCAGGATCTGCCCCTGTTCGGCGGCCAACTCATCTGGGACGCCAACCCACGCATCGTCCAGGCGCTCGAAACCGCGGGCCGCCTGGTGCATGCCCGGCCGCACGATCACAGTTACATGCACTGCTGGCGCCACAAGACACCCGTCATTTATCGTGCGACGAGCCAGTGGTTCGCCGGCATGGACATCCCCCCGAAAAAAGGCCCGACACTGCGCGAAATGGCGCTCAAGGGCATCGCCGATACGGCGTTCTACCCGGCCTGGGGCCGCGCCCGTCTGCACGCCATGATCGCCAGCCGCCCCGACTGGACCCTGTCGCGCCAGCGCCAATGGGGCGTACCCATGGCCTTCTTCGTGCACAAGGAAACGGGTAAGCTGCACCCCCGGACACCGGAACTGCTCGAGCAAGTGGCCCAACGCGTAGAAAAAGAAGGCATCGAAGCCTGGCAGGCCGTGTCGGTGCGCGACTTTCTGGGCGACGAAGCCGATCAATATGAAAAGAACCGCGACACGCTGGATGTCTGGTTCGATTCGGGGACCACGCATGCCACGGTCATGGGCGGCCTGGACCACGCCATCAAGGGGTCGCACACCGAGGCGCTGGCCTGGCCCGCCGACCTCTATCTCGAAGGCTCGGACCAGCATCGCGGCTGGTTCCATTCGTCTTTGCTGACGGGCTGCATGCTCTATGGCCGACCGCCCTACAAAGCTTTGCTCACGCATGGCTTCGTGGTCGATGGCCAGGGCAAGAAAATGAGCAAATCGGTGGGCAACGTCGTCTACCCACAAGAAGTGGCCAATACACTGGGCGCTGAAATTCTGCGCCTCTGGACGGCCGCCACGGATTATTCGGGCGAACTGTCCATCTCGCGCCAGATTCTCGACCGGGTGGTCGAATCCTACCGGCGCATCCGCAACACGCTGAAGTTCCTTCTGGGGAACCTGGCCGATTTCGACCCCCGGCAGAACGCCGTCGAGCCAGGTCGCTTGCTCGAAATCGACCGCTATGCGCTGGCCATGACCGCCGCCATGCAGGCTGAAGTGCTGGCCGCCTACGACACCTACGAATTCCACGCGGCCGTGGCCCGCCTGCAGATCTTCTGCTCCGAGGACCTGGGCGCCTTCTACCTCGACATCCTCAAAGACCGCCTCTACACGACGGCCGCCGACAGTCTTGCGCGGCGTTCGGCCCAAACCGGCCTGCACCATATCACGCATGCCCTGCTCAAGCTGCTGGCGCCCATTCTTTCATTCACCGCCGAAGAGGCCTGGGCCGACTTGCATCCGGGCCAGGTCATGCCCAGCCTCTTTACCGAACTGCATCATGCCCTGCCGGCCTTCGACGATGCGGATGCCCTGATGGCACGCTGGGCCCGCCTGCGCGCGATTCGTGCCGAAACCATGCGCGAGATCGAAACGGTGCGCTCGCGCGGCGAAATCGGCGCCTCGCTGGCCGCAGAAGTCGATTACCAGGCGGGCCCGGACGATTGCGCTCTGCTTCAGTCCCTAGGTGAAGATCTGCGTTTCGTGATGCTCGTCTCGCGCGCCGGCGTGCACCCCCATCCGGGTTCTCTGGAAATCCAGGTGCAGGCCAGCACGCACGCCAAATGCGCGCGCTGCTGGCACCATCGACCCGACGTCGGCGCCGATGCCGGGCACCCGGAACTCTGTGGGCGTTGTGTGCAAAACCTGTATCACCAAGGAGAAGCCCGTCACCATGCCTGAAGAACGCGTCGAAGACGTCCTGGCCTTTGATCGCCGCCTGCAGGTGTTTCGCTGGATGATGCTGTCCGTTCTGGTGCTGGTCATCGACCTCATCACAAAATCCTGGATCATCCGCCATCTGCACTATGACGACCGGATCCCCGTCTTGCCGTTTTTCGACCTGACGCTGCGCTACAACGAAGGCATCGCCTTCGGTTTCCTCGTCGGCGTGGGCAGCGAAAACCGCTGGCTGTTGCCAGCCGTCGCGATCGTGGCGATCGCGGTCATCGCGTTCTGGATTTATCGCGATGCCGGCAACAAGTTTCATTGCACGGCGTTGGCGCTCATCCTCGGGGGCGCCGCCGGCAACGCCTGGGAGCGTATCGACATGGGCTACGTGACGGACTTCTTCCTGTTTTACTGGAATGCATGGTATTTTCCGGCTTTCAACGTGGCGGATGCCGCCATCACGGTCGGTGCCGCCATGCTGATCTACGAAGAAGTGCAGCACAGTTGGCGCGCGCGCGCCAGAAAGCCGAGGTAACGCCATGCCTGATCTCATTGGTAAACGCATCGTACTGGGCCTGACGGGCGGCATCGCCTGTTACAAGTCGGCCGAACTGCTGCGACGCCTGCAAGACGAAGGGGCGAAGGTCGATGTGGTCATGACCGAAGCCGCCACCCGTTTCATCACCGAAGCCACTTTCCAGGCCTTGTCCGGCCGGCCCGTCTGGGTGGACGCCTGGGACGCCCGCATGGCCAATCGCATGGCGCACATCAACCTGGCGCGGAGCGCGGATGCCATTCTGGTGGCCCCGGCCAGTACGGATTTTCTCGCCCGCATCACGCACGGCCTGGCCGACGACCTGCTCACCGCCTTGTGCGTGGCCCGCGGGGCGGTCCCCCTGTTGGTGGCGCCGGCCATGAATCACGAAATGTGGACTCACGCGGCCACCCAGCGCAACGCGCGGCAATTGCTGGCCGACGGCGTACAGCTGATTGGGCCCGCAGAAGGCGAGCAAGCCTGCGGTGAAACCGGATCGGGGCGCATGATGGAAGCCGACCAGATCCTGCGCGCCCTGATCGCATTCTTTCAGCCCAAGCGGCTGGCCGGTCGAACCGTCCTGATCACCGCCGGCCCCACCAGCGAAACCATCGATCCAGTACGCGTCCTGACCAACCGGTCATCCGGACGCATGGGGTATGCGCTGGCGCGCGCCTGTGCTGAAGCCGGAGCGTGCGTCACCCTGGTTTCCGGGCCGGTCAGCCTGCCCTGTCCCGACGGCGTGACCCGCATCGCGGTAGACTCCGCCCGCCAGATGCACGCGGCGGTCATGCGCCAGGCCGCCACGGTCGATTTGTTCCTGGCGGTTGCAGCGGTAGCCGACTGGGGCGTTGCCAACCCCTCTGCACAAAAGCTGAAGAAATCCGCCCAGGCGCCGCTGCCACCGCTGCAGTTCGTGCCGAATCCCGACATCCTGGCAGATGTTGCCGCCCTGCCCGGCGGTCCCTGGTGCATGGGCTTTGCGGCTGAAACCGAGCACCTGCACGAGCACGCTCAGGCCAAACGGCTGCGCAAGGGGGTTGAGCTGATCGTCGGCAACCTGGCACAAGAGGCCATGGGCGCCGAAGACACTGAACTCGTTCTGTTTGATGATCAGGGGGCCCATCCCCTGCCCCGACAGGGCAAACTGCAGGCGGCGCGCGAATTGGTGCTCGAAATCAGCCGGCGGCTGCCGCCCGCCCCCAGCGTCGCCACGGCGCCCCTCTGAAGCTGGATCTGCCATGCAACGACGTCTCATCCAGGCCCGCATCGTCAATCCACTCCTGGGTGGAAAAATCGCCCTGCCCACGTATGCCACCGATGGATCGGCCGCGCTCGACCTGCGCGCTTGCCTGCCTGAACCCCAAGTCCTGCTTCCGGGCGAGCGCCTGCCCATCGGCACCGGGCTGGCGCTGAACATGATGGATCCCGGCCTGGTGGCCATCGTCGCCTCTCGCTCCGGCCTATCGCTCAAGCACGGCATTCGGGTGGCCCAGGGGATCGGCGTAATCGATGCCGACTACCACGGCGAAATCAAGGTGCTCCTGAGCAACGAGGGCGAGCAGGCCTACGAAATCCAGCCGGGCGAACGCATTGCGCAGCTGCTGTTCCAGCCAGTCGTGCTGGTCGATCTGCATATGGTCGACGCGTTCGACACCACGACCCGCCGCGGCATCGGCGGGTTTGGCAGCACAGGCACCCTCTAGGCGGCATGGCCGCCCAAGGGCCGTGCTGTTCAGCCAACCATCATCAGCGACGCGTTGCCGCCCGCAGCCGCCGTATTGATACATACGGCCAATTCGCGCACCAGCATTTCGAGCGGATACGCCCGGCCGGCCGCCAGTTCGTCATGGTTGAGCGCCACGACCGGAACTATGGGCCCCGGACGCGAAGCCACGGCAAGGGTCAAGGCCTGCAACGCGTCACTGTCGCCCTCGAACAGCACGGCCTGGAAGCTGGCTGCATCCAGGGCTTCGGCGGCCACCCACTGGAGCCCGCCGCCGCCCGTCGCCGCATTCGTTGCCGTATTCGCTGCCGCGTGCCAGGCGCGGACGTCGGGGTGATCCACCCACAGCATCGCATTGCCGGTGCGCGTGCAGGCCTCGAGCTGGGCCTGGGCCCCCTGCGCGCTGGATGCGTGGCACAGAACCGTGCCACGCGGCTTCAGGTGGTAGTGGTTGGATTCGCCGGTGGGGCCGGGCAATGACAGGCCGGCCGCTTCGGTGGACGACGGTTTCGTCGGCAGCCAGGCGGGCCCGCTGGCCAGCAGACGATGCAGATATAGCGGCCCCCCGGCCTTGGGGCCCGTGCCGGAGAGCCCTTCGCCGCCAAATGGCTGGACCCCCACGGTGGCGCCCACGATGTTGCGGTTGACGTACATGTTGCCTGCCCGCACGCGGGTGGTGACGTGGCGCACCATTTCGTCCAGGCGCGTGTGCACGCCGAAGGTGAGCCCGTAGCCGCGAGCGTTGATGGCCTCGATCAGCGTATTCAGGCCCTCTCTGGGGTAGCGCAGTACGTGCAGCACCGGACCGAACACCTCGCGTTCGAGCTGCGCCACGTCGTCGATGAAAATCAGCGTGGGCGCCACGTACGTGCCCCGTCGGGCCAGCGCCGGGTCGAGCGGATAGCGCACCACTTCGTGGCCAGCCGCCTGCATGGCCTGCACGTGCGCCTCGATCGAAGCGCGTGCTTCGGCATCGATGACCGGACCGATGTCGGTGGCCAGAAGCTCTGGACGGCCGACACGCAGTTCGAGCAGGGCACCCCTGAGCATGTCGAGCGTGCGGTCGGCACAGTCTTCCTGAACACACAGGATGCGCAAGGCTGAACAACGCTGGCCCGCGGAATCGAATGCCGAGTCGAGCACGTCGTAGACCACCTGTTCGGTGAGCGCGGACGAATCCACGATCATCGCATTCAGGCCCCCTGTCTCGGCGACGAGCGGAATGGGGTGACCGGTCTCATCCAGGCGGGCCGCCAGCGTTATAGCGATCTGCCGCGCCACCTCCGTGGAACCGGTGAACAACACGCCCCGAATGCCGGGGTGTGCCACCAGCGCGGCACCGACGGTTTCACCCCGGCCCGGCAACAGCTGCAGCGCGTCGGATGGCACCCCGGCCCGGTGCAACACCGATACCCCGTAGGCGCCGATCAACGCCGCCTGTTCGGCCGGCTTGGCGAGCACCACATTGCCAGCGGCCAGCGCCGCGCTGATCTGGCCGGTAAAGATGGCCAGCGGGAAATTCCATGGGCTGATGCACAGTACGGGCCCCAGCGGCCGGTGGCTGTCGTTCGAGAAACCGGCCTCGATCTGCTGTGCGTAATAACGCAGAAAATCGACGGCCTCGCGCACTTCGGCGATCGCATTCGGGTAGGATTTTCCTGCCTCGCGCACGATCAGGCCGATCGACAACTGCATTTCGTCTTCCATCAGTTGTGCGGCCTGCCGCAAGCAGTGGGCTCTTTCTGCCACCGCAGTGGCCTGCCAGATCGGTGCCGCATATTCAGCCTGGCGCAGGGCGCGCCGCACGTCGTCGTCACCGGCCTCGAACACCTGCCCCACGACATCCCGGTGATCGGCGGGATTGAGCACCGGCTGTCCAGGCTCATCTTCGCCCCGGCCAGCCGGCGCTGCCCGCCAGGGCCGATCCGCCCCCGCAAGCAAGGCCGCAGCCAGCGACCCCAGGCGGTGCTCGCTGGTCAGGTCGACGCCCTGCGAATTGAGCCGGTGCCCGGCCTGGTAAAGATCCCGGGGCAAGGGAATGCGCTCGTGGGGCGCACCCAGCGGCTGGACGCCGCGTGCCCTGACAACGGGATCCTGAATGAGCGTATCGACCGGGATACCCATATCACCGATCTGGTTGACGAACGACGTGTTTGCGCCATTTTCGAGCAGGCGCCGGACCAGGTAGGCCAACAGCGTTTCATGCGTACCCACGGGCGCGTACACGCGGCACGGACGGTTCAACCGCCCTTTGGATACCGGACCCACCACTTCTTCGTACAGGGGTTCCCCCATGCCGTGCAGGCATTGGAATTCGTATTGACCCGGGTAGTAATTTTCGCCGGCGAGAAAATAGATCGAGGCCAGAGTCTGGGCATTGTGGGTGGCAAACTGCGGATAGACCGCCTCTGGGGCGGCAAGCAGCCGTCGGGCGCAAGCGAGATAGGAAATATCGGTATGCACTTTGCGTGTATACACTGGATAGCCCTCGAGGCCGTCCACCTGCGCGCGCTTGATTTCGCTGTCCCAGTAGGCGCCCTTCACCAGGCGGATCATGAGGCGATGCCGCGTGCGCCTGGCCAGGTCGATGATGAAATCGATCACCAGCGGGGCCCGTTTCTGGTAGGCCTGAATCACGAAACCAATGCCATTCCAGCCGGCCAGACGCGTGTCGACGCAGAGCGCCTCGAGAAGATCGAGTGAAAGCTCCAGGCGATCGGCTTCTTCGGCATCGATATTCAGGCCGATGTCGTATTGGCGCGCCAGAACGGCCAGGTCGGCCAGGCGCGGCAAGAGCTCGGCCATGACCCGGTCGCGCTGGGCGCGCTCATAGCGTGGATGCAGTGCGGACAGTTTGATCGAAATGCCGGGCCCTTCGTAAATGCCGCGGCCCTGGGCCGCCTTGCCGATGGCGTGGATGGCCTGCTCGTACGACTGCCGATAACGCTCGGCGTCGTACGCGGTCGTGGCGGCCTCACCCAGCATATCGTACGAATACCGAAAGCCCGCGTCCTCGTATTTGCGGCTATTGGCCAACGCGGCCGAGATGGTCTGCCCCGTCACGAATTGCTCGCCCATCAAGCGCATCGCCATGTTCACGCCACGGCGAATCAGCGGTTCACCGCCCCGCCCGATCAGACGGGCGAGCGCCTGCGACAGTTTTTGCTCGCTGTTGACGCTGACCAGTTTACCCGTGACCACCAGCCCCCAAGTGGCTGCGTTCACGAACAGCGACCGCGATTCGCCCAAGTGGGCACGCCAGTCACCCTGACTGATCTTGTCCCGGATCAGCGCATCGCGCGTCGCCTGGTCGGGAATGCGCAGCAAGGCTTCCGCCAGGCACATCAATGCCACGCCTTCCTGGCTGGACAGGGAGAATTCCTGGATCAACCCCTCGACCCCACCCCCCCGGCGCTTGCCGCGCAAGGCGACCACCAGGCGCCGGGCCAATGCCTGCACCGCATCGGGTTGTACCGATTCCGCCTGTTCGAGCAGCATGCGGACGCAATCCGGCTCGGGACGCCGGTACGCCGCCGTAATGGCTGCGCGCAGCACCGACTGTGGCTGGACTTCCTGGGCGAATTCATGAAAAGGCGGCTGCCATTCGGGCTCTGGCGCCGGTTCGGGCGGCGCGCCTTCGCCGCCTGGCTGGCGCTGCAGTTCGGGCGGCACCTGGCCGCGCTCTATGGATTCGATATAGCTCAGCAACGCCTGCTTGTGTAGCCAGTGCGGCGTGCAACCCATGGAATCCGCCACACTGCGCAGGCGTTCGCGCAAGGATTCATCGACTTTGACGCCTAAGGTGACAGTCGCCATATCGCCAATAAGTAAACCAGATGTCTATTTAGGTACAACCAAATTTTGACACTTGATAAGAACCTTGTAAACCCGTGGTTAACCCGGTGGCCGCCTCGGTGATCAACTCGGACAAGAGGCGCGCCGCATCACGCTGCGACTGCACGAGGTCGGGCACGCTGCCGCCTGCCGGAACCTGAATGTCGGCTTCACAGATACGCGGCGCCTCGCTGCCTGGCGCCTGGTCCACCCAGATGGCCGCCAAACGGGAGAATTCGCCCCAGACCAGGTCGAACCGGGTCAGCCGCACCTCGATGCTGCGAGCGGGGCGGCCCGACGCCATCGGCAGCCGCTGCAGATCCACCAGGCCCAGGCCCATGCTGACCCGAGCGGACAATACCGCCTGCAACTGGCTGTCGAGCGAGGCGGACCACAGCGATTCATTGAGCACCTGAACTTCGCCGGCCGGATCATGCCGGGGATCCCGCACGACCAACTGCAGGCGATCGACTTGCGCGGGCACCTCGACCACATCCAGCCGCAGACCATGCGGCGCCAGCGGGTCCGCGGCGGCGGAACCATTGGCTGGCATGGCCGGCGCGCGCGGCGATTCAGCGTCCTGCACGGGGATCAGGCTGTAATAGCGGGTGGGCGCGGTGGCACAGGCGCTGAGCACGCACAGGAACAACAGGATGGGCCAGATCGGCATACGGTCTCTCATCAACGCAGGGTATCACGCGGCAAACCACGCAGCAGAGATTCGGGGTGGGCCTGTAGAAGATCCGCCAGCACCCGCAATGCCCGCGCCGCCTGGCTCACTTGTTGCATCGTGGTCTGCAGCCCCCCCATCGTCGCGTGCAAACTGCCCATGACGGGTGCCTCGGGGCCCAGCGCCGCGCCCACCTGGTCGAGCGAGCGCCGGGCCGCCGTCAGGGCGTCGGATGCCTCGGGCACCAGTTGCGTGTCCAGTCGGCCCAGCAGCGTGTTGAGCGAGGCCAGGCTGTCGGCCAGATTGCGCCCGATGTCGTCGAGCGGCAACGCATCCAGCTTGGTGACGATGCTGCCGACCTGCTGCTGCAGCCGGTCGAACTCGCCGGGAATGGTCGGCACCAGGGTCGCCATGGGGGGTTCATCGCCCGGAGTTTCCTCGGGGATCTCATCCTTGGAACAAAAACTCAGTGCAACGTATTGAATCCCCGTCAGCAGGTTGGCCGTCTTCAATTGAGCGCACAAGCCATTTTCGACCAATGGATCGATCAGCGAGGCACTGCGGGCGTCGCCAGCGGCCTTGACCAGTTTTGGATACAGCTGGCCGAAGCGCATGGGGTACAGATTGGCTCGCACCCGCGTATAAAAACGTCGGTGGCGTGCGTCATATTCCAGATCGATGTCCAGCACATGACCAATCGGCATGCCCCGGAATTCGACACCCGCCCCCACCTGCAGGCCCCGCACCGACTGGGCAAAACGCATTTCGATGGGCAGCGGGATGCCATCCGGCTCTGCGAGCGCCTTCTTGCGCGTTTCGAACAATTCGAACTGCGTGCCGGGCGCCGCTGGCTCGCGCGACGCGACGCCATCGAAAGTGCTTGCTTCATCGGCCGGTGCAAAAGAGATGCCGCCATCCAGAATCGCCGACAGGCCGCTGGTGCGCAGTTCGACCCCGTTGGCCGAGATGGTCATGTCGATCCCGCTGTCATTCCAGAAACGCGAATCGGACGTCACATAGGCGTCGTATGGGGCTTCGACGAAAATCTGCATCTGAACGGAGCGCCCGTCGTCGGCCAGGGCGTACGACACCACCCGCCCCACGTCGATGCGCCGGTAGTACACGCGCGAGCCCACGCGCAGCGAGCCCAGCGTACCCGAGGTCAGCGTGAAGCGCGTACCCAGCTGGCCGCTGATGACCTCGGGCGGGTTTTTAAGGCCCTCGAATTCGAACACGGGCTTGTCGTCCGAGCGCTCGAGCGGCGCATCCACACTGAGATACACGCCTGAGATCAGGGTGTCCAGCCCCGACACCCCCGAAATGCTGACTCGCGGCTCGACCACCCAGAATTTGGCGGCCTCTTGGGTGATGTACCCCGAGCCCTCGCGTTGCAGCTGCACGTCGATCAACACGTGTTCGCGATCGGGCGCCACCCGGACCGCCGAGACCTCGCCCACCACCACGTTGCGGTAGCGCAGCTTGGTTTGCCCCGTTTCGATGCCCGCGGCCGTGTCGAAGCTGATGGTGATGACCGGGCCGCTGCGCACCCACACCGACGCCAGCAGCGACAGCCCCACGGCCAGGGCCAGCAGCGGCACCAGCCAGACCCATGACCAATGCAACGTGCGCCCTGGACGGATCGTTGGCGTCTGGACGGACCCGGGGCCCTCCGGCCCGCTTGCAGGCGGGCCGCCCCCCGGTAACAGGTCTTCTGAGGGCGCCCCCGTGCCCGACCGATCAGAGTCTGTCATGCCGTTCTTCATCCCGTGTGCTGGCTCGGAGCCGGTCCCAGCCTGAACGCGGATCATAGCGCATGGCGGCCCACATGGTCAGCACGACCACCGCGCCGAAATTCAGCGCAGCCGGCCCGATATCGATTTTCGACAGGCCCGGAAAATTAGCCATGGCGGCCATGAGCACCACCACGAAGACATCCAGCATGGACCACTGGCCGATGAATTCGACCATGGTGTACAGGCGCGTGCGCATGCGCTGCACGGGCACGCCGCGAGGGCGGGTTCGCAAGAGCAGATACGCCAGCGCAATCAGTTTGGTGACGGGAACCATCACGCTCGCCACGAACACGATCACGGCCAGGTCCAGCGCCCCCATCTGCCAGAGTTCGACGACCCCGCCAAGAATCGTATGGCTGCTGTTGCCCAGCACCGATTGAAACTCCATCATGGGCAGGGTGTTGGCCGGTATGTAGAAAATGACAGCAGCCAGCACCAGGGCCCAGACTTCGTTTGGCTGGCCGCGGCGCCCGCTGCCCAGACGGGCGGCACAACGCCGGCAATGGTCATCTGCCGAGGGGGCCTGCACGAAACCGCATGCTTCGCAGACCGTACCCTGCCCATGCTGCCCGGACACTGGAACCAGGCCGGCGTCCTCGGCACGGCGCCACAGATTGTGGGCATTCCAGCGGCCCATCCCGGTCAGCAGGAAGCTGAGCAGGAAAAACCCGATGAGGCCCGGCCCGACGTGTAAATGAGCCAGATCGGCCATCTTCACGATGGAGACGAGAATTCCGAGAATCAGCACGGTGGCCATGGACCAGGGCGACAGCGCGTGGATCAGCCGTAAGGACAGGGCCTGCCTGAAAGGCTGCCGCCCCGACACAATGGCGTGCAGCACGCGCAGCGTCAGTGCAATCAGAAGCAGCGGAAACCAGAAGCCCACGAGCCCGGTCATGATCGAGACGCTGTAGTAGCCGCGGTCCCAGGCCAGCCGCAAAGCCTGCCAGAATGTCACCTGGACTTCCAGCCCCATGAGCGTCAGCGTCCCGATCGGAAACCACTGGGCGATGGCGAAGACGATCAGGCAGGTCCAGACCATCGCGATCCATTGAGCGGGCGTCAGCCAGCCGCGCCGGTAGAGCAGCCCCGAACAGCAGCGGCAAAACGCCCTGCCGCGCGTACCCGGATCGAGGCGCACGTGCAGGGTATCGCAATGCGGACAGGCGATGAGCGGCTGGCGGGCCTGCATCAATCGACGAGTTCAGGCTCGGGGCGCGCCCGCGCCACGTGCCCATGGGGGCTGGCGTCATCGAAACGCAGTACGACCTGCCCCTGGGCGTCGAGATCGACGCAGACTTGCCCGCCCTGCGCCAGGCGCCCGAACAGGAGTTCATCGGCCAGGACACGCCGTATGGTGTCCTGGATGAGCCGCTGCATGGGCCGGGCCCCCATGGTGGGATCGAAGCCTTCCCGGGCAAGGTACTCGCGCAGCGCCGGCGTGAACTGCACCTCGACCCGTTTTTCGTGCAACTGGTCTTCGAGCTGCATGAGGAACTTGTCGACCACCTGGAGGATCACTTCGGGCGGGAGGGACGCAAACCCAATGATCGCATCGAGCCGGTTGCGGAACTCGGGCGTGAACAGGCGTTTGATCTCGGCCATTTCGTCGCCCACCTGGGCCGTATTGGCGAAACCGATGGTGGGACGGCTCAGTGCCTCGGCGCCTGCATTGGTGGTCATGATGATGATGACGTTGCGGAAATCCGCCTTGCGCCCATTGTTGTCGGTGAGCGTGCCGTGATCCATCACCTGCAGCAGGATGTTGTAGACGTCGGGGTGCGCTTTTTCGATTTCATCGAGCAACAGCACGCAGTGCGGCTGCTTGGTGACCGCCTCGGTGAGCAGGCCGCCCTGGTCGAAACCAACATACCCCGGAGGCGCACCGATGAGGCGTGAAACCGTATGCCGTTCCATGTATTCGGACATGTCGAAACGCAGCAGTTCGATGCCCAGCACAAAAGCCAATTGCCGCGCGACCTCGGTCTTGCCTACGCCGGTGGGCCCGGAAAACAGGAAGCTGCCGATGGGCTTGTCGGGGCGCCCCAGCCCCGAGCGCGCCATCTTGATGGCCGCGGCCAGTGCGGCGATCGCCTTGTCCTGGCCAAATACCACCGCTTTGAGATCCCGTTCGAGCGTGGCCAGGCGGTTGCGGTCATCGGTCGAGACGCTTTGTGGCGGAATGCGCGCGATGCGCGCCACGGTGGCCTGGATTTCCGGCTTGCCGATCAGTTTTTTCTGTTTGGATTTGGGCAGCAGGCGCTGGGCCGCCCCTGCCTCGTCGATGACGTCGATGGCCTTGTCGGGCAGGAACCGGTCGCTGATGTGGCGCGCCGAAAGCTCTGCGGCAGCCGACAGGGCGGCACCCGAATACCGGACCTTGTGATGCGCCTCGAAGCGGCCCTTGAGGCCGCGCAGAATGCGTATGGTCTGCTCGACCGTGGGTTCGGGCACGTCGATTTTCTGGAAGCGCCGCGCCAGCGCGTGGTCTTTTTCGAAGATCCCGCGATACTCTGTATAGGTGGTTGCCCCGATGCATTTGAGCCGCCCGGTCGAGAGGGCTGGCTTGAGCAGGTTGGAGGCATCGAGCGTGCCGCCGGATGCCGAACCGGCCCCGATCAGGGTATGGATTTCGTCGATGAAGAGCACGGCATCGCGGTCGTCCTTGAGTGCCTTCAGGACCAGCTTGAGACGCTGTTCGAAATCGCCCCGGTATTTGGTACCCGCCAGCAACGCCCCCATATCGAGCGCATACACGCGGGTGGGCAGCAGGACGTCCGGTACGTCGCCCTTGGTGATGCGCCAGGCAAGGCCTTCGGCAATGGCGGTCTTGCCGACCCCGGCCTCGCCCACCAGCAACGGGTTGTTCTTGCGCCGGCGGCACAGGATCTGAATAACGCGCTCGACCTCGTCTTCGCGGCCGATGAGCGGGTCGATGTGCCCTTTCAGGGCTTCTGCATTGAGGTCGGTGGCATAGGTTTCGAGCGGCGACTTCTGCGCGTCGCGCGGCTCGGGGCCGGGCGGCTCGTTGCGGACCGACCGGGGGGGAGCGGGTTCGTCTGGCGTCTTGGTAATGCCGTGAGACAGGTAATTGACCACATCCAGGCGCGAAACCCCCTGCTGGACCAGGAAATACACGGCGTGTGAATCTTTTTCGCCATACATGGCCACCAGCACGTTGGCCCCCGTCACCGCCGCCTTGTTGGCGCCGCTGGAGGACACGTGCATGATCGCACGCTGGATGACCCGCTGGAACCCCAGCGTGGGCTGGGTGTCGACCTCGCCCGTGCCAGGAAACACCGGCGTGTTCTCTACGACGAATTTGCGCAGATCCTGGCGCAGGAGTTCGATGTCGGCGCCACACGCGCGCAGGACTTCGGCCGCCGACGCATTGTCGAGCAGGGACAACAGCAAATGTTCTATGGTGATGAATTCGTGCCGGGCCGCGCGGGCCTCGACAAAAGCCATGTGCAGGCTGACTTCAAGTTCTTCGGAAATCACGCTTCCTCCATCGCATCGGAGCGGATGAATCTATCCGTTGTCTCTATTCTATGACTAAAACCGCCTGTCGTCGGCTTCAGTGAAAACCCGCCATGAAAACACGCCACGATATTTACGATGCGGGCTTCGCGATACGGGCCGGCGAAATGGCCGATCAGCAGGCTGGCACCGGCTCCATGCGGCATTGCAGGGGATGCTGGCCGGCCTGCGCCATGCGCAACACCCTGTCGACCCGCGTGGCTGCCACGTCGCGCGTATAAATGCCGCACACGCCCCGGCCATCGTAATGAACCTGCAACATGATGCGTTCGGCCTCTTCGAGGCCCTTGTGAAAAACGACGCGCAAGACGCGCACCACGAAATCCATGGGCGTGTAATCGTCATTCAGCAGCAGAACCTGGTACATGGGCGGCGGGGCAAGCCGAACGGATACGGGTTCGGTGACCTGCGGGAGCTGTAAATCGGTCGACATCACGCCCAACCTAGTGGTTTCCATAGTTGACTGAATGATATTGAATTCAGCATGATTTGGGTGCCCCGCAAACCATTGCTGGCAACCGGGTACCGTATCCACCCCATACTATAGTCGAGAGGCAGTTTGCATGTCCGAATCCGTCGAAAGCACCGAAACCCCGCAGAAAATCAGCGGTACGGTCAAATGGTTCAACGATGCCAAGGGTTTTGGCTTCATCACCCCAGATAACGGGGGCGAAGATCTTTTCGCACACTTTTCATCCATCCAGATGAATGGTTTTAAAACCCTGAAAGAAGGCCAGAAGGTCGTCTTCGATATTGCGCAAGGCCCCAAGGGCAAGCAGGCACTCAATATCTCGGCTGCCTGAACACGCTGTATCCTGTCTGGTTGAATCCCTTTTGATTTTATAATCATTCAGGGCCTGTGGCTGTGCATTTGCACCCCCGCAGGCCCTGAACGGCTTTTCATGCATGGCCGGAACGCCGTGATGCACGGCCACGACCCCAACCCCCCGACGCCAGAGCCCACCATGCGGATGACGACATCCTATTTGCCCAGGCTGACACGGGCCATGACGCTGGCCGCCATCGCGGCGGCCGCCCCCGCCGTGGCGCAAAACCCATTGCCCGAGCAGGCGCTGCGGGTCGGGCCGCACACCATACGGGTCGAACGGGCCGATACCCCCTACACCCAGTCTCAGGGCCTGATGTACCGTCACGATTTAGACGAAGATGCCGGCATGCTGTTCGAATTCGACGCGACCGATACGCTCTGCTTCTGGATGAAGAATACCTTGATCCCGTTGTCGATTGCATTCATCCACGAACAGCGCATCGTCGACATCCAGGACATGCAACCGCTCACCACGGAGAGCCATTGTTCGGCGTACCCCGCCAACCAAGCGCTGGAAATGAACCAGGGCTGGTTTGCGCGTCATGGCATACGGGTTGGGGACCCCATCGGCAAGATACCGTCCGTGCCCCCGACACCCTCTGGCCCGGGGGCCCTTAACCGAGATTTTGCGCCGCAAAGTCCCAATTGACCAGCTGCCAGAAGCTTTCCAGGTATTTCGGCCGCGCATTGCGGTAGTCGATGTAATAGGCGTGCTCCCAGACATCGCAGGTCAGCAGCGCGGTATTGTCTGTGTTGACGGTGGTGCCGGCATTGCTGGTGTTGACGATGTCCAGCGAACCGTCGGGCTTCTTGACCAGCCAGGTCCAGCCCGAACCGAAATTACCCGCCGCAGACTGGCTGAAAGCGGTCTTGAAGGCATCTACGCTGCCCCACTTGGCTTCGATCGCCTGGCGCAGCGCGCCCGAGGGCTCGCCCCCCCCCTTGGGAGACAGGCTGTTCCAGTAGAACGTGTGATTCCAGACCTGGGCTGCGTTATTGAAGACGCCGCCACTGGACTTGCGAATGACGTCTTCCAGGCTGAGTGCCGCCATGTCGGTGCCTTCGATGGCCTTGTTGAGATTGTTGACGTATGCCTGATGGTGCTTGCCGTAATGGTATTCGAGCGTTTCTTTCGAGATGTGCGGTACAAGCGCATCCAGGGCATACGGAAGAGCGGGCAAAGTAAAAGCCATGATGGTTCCTTCTGACGGGTTCAAACTTCTTCAAGTCTAACGCATTTTGAACGCCGCACCCAATGGCCCGCACACCGGCCCGCACACCGGCCGGCGGGTCTGACGGCAGACCCCCGGCACGCCCGATCATCGCCGAAACGCCCGCCATCGCGCACTCTCACCCGGATACATCCCGTCGCGCCCGGGCCCACCTGTCCACAGAGAACCGAAATTTGTCAAACCCGTGGATTCACAAGCCAATCAAGGCAAATGGTCATGTGAATTCTAAATTAACGTTCATAAGTTATTGATTTATATGAAGTGATAAAAACATCACAAAATGCTCAATAAATAACCAATCGACCAGCAGATGGCTTGAATCATGCCTTTTGACGAGCTTGTGCACAGAATTATCCACAGATTCTGTGGATACCTGCCCCTCTCTTCCGCGCAAATGAGCCCAGAGACACGCCGCGCATGACACACAGGCACGCGGTGCCTATAAAATGGCCCCGTACGCCGTGAGACGGCGCCGACCACAAGGACATCCAAAGGTGCTTGACATCATCGACGAAGCCGGCTGGCCGATCTGGCTGCTGGTGGCCTGCTCAGTCATTACCCTGGCCATCATCATCGAACGTTTCATGGCTTTGCGCACACGCCAGATCATGCCGGCAGGCCTGCCCGAACAAGTGCTCGAGCTGGTCCGCCGCCAACAAGACGAGCCCGACACCATTCTGCGCCTGGCGCGCGGCAGCCCCATGGGCCGCATCCTCGCCGAAGTGGCCGCGCAGCGCCACCAGGAAGACGCCTGGCGCCTGTCGGCCATCGAATCCGTGGGCCGGGATGTGTCCTGGCGGCTCAACCGCTACCTGCCGGCCCTGGCCACCCTGTCGGTGATCGCGCCACTGCTCGGGCTGTTCGGCACGGTCGTGGGCATGATCGAAATCTTCGGCTCCTACGATCCCAGCGGCGGCGACCCCAGTCAGCTGGCGCGTGGCATCTCGATCGCGCTCTACAACACCGGCTTTGGAATCCTCATTGCCATCCCGGCCCTGGCGTTTCACCGCTACTTCCGCTCACGCGTCGAATACTTCCTGCATACAATGGAACGCGAGGCCGAAACCCTGAACCGGCTCATCAGCCGGCGCGCCACGCCATGAACTTCAGCCATCGCGAAGAACACGATTCTCCGGAAATCAACCTGATCCCCCTGATCGACGTGCTGCTGGTCATACTGATTTTCCTGGCAGCCACCACGTCGTTCTCGCGCCAGACCCGGCTGGAAGTCATCCTGCCCCAGGCTCAGGCCGAAGCGCTGGACCCGACCCCGGTCATCGAGCTCGACATCAGTCCGGACGGCCTGTATGCGCTCGACAACCATGCGCTCGACATCCGCTCGGACGAGGACCTGGCCCATCATCTGCAACGCGCGCTGGCCGAACGCCCCGATGCCACCCTGCGCGTGGCGGCCGACGGCCAGGCGCGGCATGCGGCCGTGGTGCGGGCGCTCGAGGCGGCCCGGCTGGCACACATCGAACGCATCCAGTTCCTCACCCAGACCCAACCGTGAAGCGCGCAGAAGACGTCCTGCACCGGGTCTGGAGCGGGCGCGGTCCGGTCAGCACCCTGCTGCTGCCGCTGTCGTGGCTATACGGCTGCTTGTCGGATGCCCACCTCCGGCGCCAGTCGCACGGGGCTTGGCGGGCGCCCGTACCCGTCATCGTGATCGGCAACATTCTCATCGGGGGCACGGGCAAGACCCCGCTGGCCCAGGCCCTGTGCGCCTATTTGCAACATCAGGGGCGGCGCCCGGGGCTGATCAGCCGGGGCTATGGCGTGCGCATCGGAACGCGCCCCCATCTCAGCCAGGACGCCCAGGACAGCCGCTGGCTGGGCGACGAGCCCGCTTTGCTGCACGCGGCCACACAGGTGCCTGTGGCCGTGCACCCACGGCGCGTCCTGGCCGCACAGGCCTTGCTGGCCGCCTGCCCCGAAGTGGACGTGCTGGTGGCCGACGATGGCCTGCAGCATCGCGCCCTGGCGCGCGACATCGAAATCATCGTCCAGGACGAGCGCGGCATTGGCAATGGCCGGCGCCTGCCGGCCGGCCCGCTGCGCGAGTCCCCCGCACGGCTGCAGCAGGCGGACTGGCTGGTCACCCACGTTTCCGCCCGCCCCCGCGAGGGGCCGGCTGTCCGCGAGACGGCACGGTTCGGCGATCCATCCGCCGCCTTGGCCAGCCAGGCGGCCGCGGGCCGGCATGTCACCATGCGCCTGCAAGCGACCCACGTGGAACACCTGGGCAGCGGCACCGTACAGCCGTGGGCAGCCTGGCGCGAACAACAGGCCGGCAGACCGGTCAGCGCCGTAGCGGGCATCGGCCAGCCAGCGCGGTTCTTTGCCATGCTGCAGGCGCAGGGCCTGGCTTTGCACGATACGGTGGCACTGCCGGATCACGGGCGGCTGACAGCTGCGACCCTGGCACGGCTACCCGCCGGCCCCGTCTTGCTGACCGCCAAAGATGCGATCAAGTGCCGGCCGCCCCACGACGGCCGCCTGTGGATGGTGCACGCGCAGGCGGTATTTTCTCCGGCATCCTGGATGGCGGATCTGTTCACGCAGCTGGCCCGGGCGCCGTCGGGCACGGATTGAGCGGCCACGCTGGCTGGCCAGTGCCCCCCAATCGCCCGCCCAGGCATTAGAATGTCCACTTTGCCTCTGGATACGCTATTTTGGCGTTCATGTACCTGCCATGGAAACCCGCCTGTTGCAGATTCTTGTTTGCCCCTCCTGCAAAGGGCCCCTGCACCACGATCGCGAACACGACGAACTGATCTGCCACGCCGAGCATCTGGCCTATCCCATCGCCGATGGGGTGCCTGTGCTGCTGGCGCGCCAGGCCCGTTCACTACAGGCTGGCTCTGATACGCCAGCATGAATTTCCTGGTCGTCATTCCGGCACGGGCCGCCTCCACCCGGCTGCCCGGCAAGCCTCTGCTCGATCTGGGCGGCCTGCCCATGGTGGTGCGCACGGCACGGCAAGCAGCCCGGTCGCAGGCCGCACGGGTCTTGGTGGCCACCGACCACCCCGCCATTCACGCAGCGGCCCAGGCGCACGCGATCGAATGCATGATCACGCGGCCCGACCATCCCACCGGCACCGACCGGTTGGCCGAAGTCGTCCAGCGGTTGCACCTGCCCGAAGACAGCATCGTCGTCAACGTGCAGGGCGACGAACCCCTGATCGATCCCACCCTCATCGACGCCGTGGCTCAATTGCTGGCGGCGCACCCCGAGGCCGCCATCGCCACCTGCGCGGCACCCATCGCCGATGCCCGAGCCCTGTTCAACCCCAACGTCGTCAAGGTAGTGTGCGCCACGGACGGACGCGCCCTGTATTTTTCGCGGGCGCCGATCCCCTGGGCGCGCGATGCCCTGGCAACGGGTGAAAAATGCCTGGCCCCTGGCCTGCCCGCCTGGCATCACATCGGCCTGTATGCCTATCGCGCCGGCTTCCTGAGGCAATTTCCGCAGCGCCCCACAGGCTGCCTCGAACGATTCGAGTCACTCGAGCAGCTGCGCGCCCTCGAACACGGCGATACGATCCTCGTGCACACCGTCGATCAGATGCCGGCGGCTGGGGTCGATACCCCTGAAGATCTCGAGCGGGTACGCCAGACACTCGCCAACACGGCCCACGGGCCCGGTTAAACTCGGTACGTTGCACAACCCGGGTCCAGGCAATAAAAGCATGCACAATTTGTTGCATTGCGGCATAATCCGGAACTTGGACTCGACGCTATCGGAGGAAATCATGCGTTTGATTCTGCTCGGCCCCCCCGGCGCAGGCAAAGGGACTCAGGCAAGCTTCATCACCGAGGCCTTCGGCATCCCGCAGATCTCCACGGGCGACATGCTGCGTGCCGCCGTCAAGGCCGAGACCCCGCTGGGGTTGAAAGCGAAGGCCGTGATGGACAGCGGTGCCCTGGTGTCGGATGACATCATCATCGGCCTGGTGCGCGATCGGCTGCAGCAGCCCGACTGCCAGGCAGGCTACCTGTTCGACGGTTTTCCGCGCACCATTCCACAGGCCGACGCGCTGAAAGCGGCCGGCATCGCCCTGGACTACGTGATCGAGATCGACGTCCCGGAAACCGACATCATCGAGCGCATGAGCGGGCGCCGGGTCCATCAGCCCAGTGGCCGTACGTACCACACGCGCTTCAATCCGCCACGCATCGAAGGCCACGACGACGAAACCGGCGAACCCTTGATCCAGCGCGACGATGACCGCGAAGAGACGGTACGCCACCGGCTTTCGGTGTACCGCGAGCAAACCCGTCCGCTGGTCGATTACTATTCCGCATGGGCCGCATCCGGGGCGGCAGAGGCCCCCCACTACGCAAGAATCTCCGGGGTCGGCGGCGTGGATGAGATTCGCTCGCGCATCCTCGCCATCTTGCGTCCCCGCCAATCCGCCTGACACAGGAGTCAATACGCATGGATATTCAAAATCAAGTCATACTGGTCACCGGAGGCGCTTCCGGTCTGGGCGCTGGCACGGCCCGAGCACTCGTGGCACAAGGCGCCCGCGTGCTGCTGGCCGACGTCCAGGACGAGGCCGGCCAGGCCCTGGCAAGCGAACTCGGCCAGACCTACGTGCACTGCGACGTCACCTCCGAGGCGGATGCCGGCAAGGCGGTCGAGGCCGCCGTTGCCATGGGAACGCTGCGCGGCCTGGTCAACTGTGCCGGGATCGCCCCGGCGGCCCGCATCGTCAGCAAGCAGGGCGCACACGATCTCTCGCTTTTTCGCAAGGTGATCGACATCAACCTCATCGGAACCTTCAATATGTCCCGCCTGGCCGCGCAGGCCATGGTGGGCAATGAACCGCAGGCCACGGGCGAACGCGGCGTGCTGATCAACACGGCGTCAGTGGCGGCCTACGATGGTCAGATCGGGCAGAGCGCTTATGCCGCCTCCAAGGCGGGTGTGGTGGGCATGACCCTGGCGATTGCCCGCGACCTCGCGCGCAGCGGCATCCGCTGCATGACGATCGCCCCGGGCATTTTTGGCACGCCCATGCTGTTCAACATGCCGCAAGAAGTCCAGGATTCCCTGGCCGCCAGTGTGCCCTTTCCATCGCGCCTGGGCCGCCCCGAAGATTACGCCAAGCTCGTGCTGACGATCCTCGACAACGACATGCTCAATGGGGAAACCATCCGTCTCGACGGGGCCATCCGCATGGCCCCCAAATAAGGCTCGATGGGGCTGCTGCGTTCGGCTGCAACGGTCAGCAGCCTGACCTTCATCTCCCGCATCAGCGGCATGCTGCGCGATGTAATCATCGCCAGCCTGTTTGGTGCGGGGGCCATCACCGATGCATTCTGGGTTGCGTTTCGCATCCCGAACCTGCTGCGCCGGCTGTTCGCCGAAGGCGCATTTTCCCAGGCGTTCGTGCCCATCCTGGGTGAAGTGCACGCCCGCGGCAGCGACGAGGCCCTGCAGCAGCTGCTGGATCGCGTCGCCATCCTGCTGTTTGCCACATTATGCGCCGTCACCCTACTGGGGATGGTGGGCGCCCCCTGGGTGGTAACCGCCATCGCAACCGGTATGCGGGAAGCCGGGCGCGCCGAAGGATTCAACGAAGCCGTCTGGATGACGCGGCTGATGTTTCCCTACATCATCTGCATGTCGCTGGTCGCCTTCGCATCCGGGGTCCTGAACACGTTCAGCCGTTTCGCCGTCCCCGCCCTGACACCCGTACTGCTGAATATTTCCATGATGGCCACCAGCCTGCTGCTGGCGCAGCACGTCGACCAGCCCATCCACGCGCTGGCGATCGGCGTCATCCTGGGCGGGCTGCTGCAGTTCGGGGTGCAGTGGGCCGCGCTGGCCAAACTCGGGCTGCTGCCGCGTCCGGTCGGCGTGCTGGTGGCCTGGCGCGACAGTACCGTGCATCGCATCATGCGACAGATGATCCCGGCCATTCTCGGGGTATCGGTGGCCCAGCTTTCCTTGCTGATCAACACCAATATCGCCACCTGGCTCACACCCGGCAGCGTGACGTGGCTCTCGTTCGCGGATCGCCTGATGGAGTTTCCCACCGCCCTGCTGGGCGTGGCCCTGGGCACCGTATTGCTGCCCACCCTGTCGGCCGCCCATGCCCGCCAGGATCATGATGCCTACAGCGCGCTGCTCGACTGGGGGCTGCGCCTGGTGCTGCTGCTGGGGGTCCCGGCCGCCGTGGGGCTCGCCCTGCTGGCCGACGGGCTGGTGGCCACACTATTCAATTACGGGGCGTTCACAGGGGCCGACGTGGCCCAGACCCGCCTGGCCGTCATGGCCTACGCGGTCGGCCTGCTGGGGCTGCTGGCCATCAAGATCCTTGCACCGGGCTTCTACGCCAAGCAGGACATCCGCACTCCGGTTCGCATCGCCATTTTCGTGTTGATCTTTACCCAGCTGATGAACCTGGTGTTCGTCCCCTGGCTGGCTCATGCCGGGCTTGCCCTGTCCATCGGCCTGGGCGCAAGCGCCAATGCCCTCTGTCTGGTGGTTCTGCTGCGGCGGCGCAAGCTGTACCAGCCGCAGGCGGGTTGGCCCCAGTTCCTGCTGCGCATACTGCCGGCGCTGGCCGCCCTGATCGCCTTCCTGCTCTGGATACAGGACCATTCCGACTGGGTGGCGCTGGGGGTAAGGCCGGTAATACGGGCCGCCTGGTTGATGGCGGTGGTGGGCGCCGCCGCCCTGATCTATTTCGCCCTGTTGATCGTCTGTGGATTCAGGCTGAAAGACTTTACACAAAAGCCTGTATAGATTAGAATGCCTGCTTTATTTCAATGACCCCGGATTTAGTCACACACTTATGGCCAACTCTGCACAAGCACGCAAACGCGCCCGCCAGGCTGTCGCCCTCAACAAACACAATGCCAGCATGCGCTCCATGATGCGCACAGCCATCAAGCGCGTACGCCAAGCCATTGAAAAGGGTGACCAGGCCGCCGCCAACCAGGTCTTCCAGAAGGCCACCAGCGCGATCGACCGCGTGGCAGACAAGAACATCATCCACAAGAACAAGGCCGCACGCCATAAAAGCCGCCTGTCGGCCGCCATCAAAGCCATGGTCTAAGCCGCAGCCGTTCTTTTTCTTGCGGGGTAAAAAAAGGTGCCGAGCGGCACCTTTTTCTATGCGGCCTGCCGCCCCAGCAGCAGGAATTCCATCAGGGCTTTTTGCACGTGCAGCCGATTTTCGGCTTCATCCCAGACCACGCTCTGCGGGCCGTCGATGACCTCGGCGCTGACTTCTTCACCGCGATGCGCCGGCAGGCAGTGCATGAACAATGCCTCGGGGCGCGCCGCCGCCATCATGCGGGTATCCACGCACCAATCGGCGAAGGCCCGGCGGCGGGTTTCGTTTTCGGCCTCATAGCCCATGCTGGTCCAGACATCGGTCGTCACCACGTCTGCCCCCGCGCACGCCTCGAGGGGATCGTCGAATTCGCGCAATACCCCAGGCCCGGTGTCGCCCACCAGCGACGGATCGAGCCGGTAGCCCGGCGGGCCCGACACGTGCAACGTGAAGCCCAGTAGTTCGGCGGCCTGCAACCAGGTGTAGGCCATGTTGTTGGCATCGCCGATCCAGGCGACCGTTCGGCCGGCAAGATCGCCCCGGTGTTCGATGAACGTAAAGATGTCGGCCAGGATCTGGCAGGGATGGTATTCGTTGGTCAGGCCGTTGATGACCGGCACCCGCGAGTGCGCGGCAAAGCGCTCGATGCGGGTCTGCTCGAAGGTGCGGATCATGACCAGATCGACCATGCGCGAGATCACGCGCGCGGTGTCTTCGATGGGTTCGGCGCGCCCCAGCTGGGAACCTTCTGTCGTCAGGTAGATGACTGAACCGCCCAGCTGGTACATGCCCGCCTCGAACGAGACCCGGGTCCGCGTGCTGGCCTTTTCGAACACCATGGCCAGATTGCGGTCATGCAGGGTATGGTGGGGCTGGTAGCGCTTGAATTTGTCTTTGATGAGGCGCGCCCGATCGAGGACGTACAGAATCTCTTGGGCAGAGAAGTCACGCAACTGCAAAAAATGGCGCAAAGGCCCGGGGTTTTGGGCAGCGGACATGAGATACTCAGTGCAAAAGCCGCATCTTACTCTGCCTGCGCAGCTCGCGCAAAATGGCAATCGGATACAATGCGCCACGTGGGCAGGCAGCCAGCCGCACCAACCGGGCCTGCCCCAGCCACGGAACCCGTATGCCCCAGCCCCCTCTTTACTTCATCATCCACGGCAAAACCCTGCAGGGCCAGCGGTTCAGGCCCAGTGACTGGGCCGAGCGGCTGGCCGGGGTCCTGTCGCGCTTCCGGCCACCGGGTTCTCTGTACAATCCGCTGTCTTATTCGCCATACGCCATCCCGCGTACGCTGGATGGCGTGAAATGCGTGGTGGTCGATCACCGGCTGCGCGATCTGGAACCATTGGCCTGGAAGTTCGTGTGCGAGTTCGCGGCAAGCAACCAGCTGCAGACCACAGACACGGCCGAACGGCCCAGCGACGCAAGCGACCCGGCCAACCCCGCGGGCATGACACCTGCATTCACCCCCAAGGCGGGGGTTGCCTGAGGCCCAAAGGCTGCGCCACAGGCCCCGTTTGATGAGACGTCGGGCCTGATCCAGCGCCCTCAAGTGGATTCGTCTTTCAGGCGCGGGATACCGCCCGCATCGATCTTGCTGAGCAACCCGGCCCGGGTATAGGTAAACAGCTTGTCGCGGGTATCGACGATGTCCAGATTGCGCATGGTGAGCTGGCCAATGCGGTCGCGCGGCGAAAACATCGATTCGCCCTTTTCCATCGTGAGGCGGTCTGGATGATAGGTCAGGTTGGGCGAACGCGTATCCAGCAACGAGTAGTCGTTGCCCCGGCGCAATTCGAGCACCACCTCGCCGGTGATGGCACGGGCCACCCAGCGCTGGGCGGTCTCGCGCAGCATGATGGCCTGGGGATCGAACCAGCGCCCCTGATACAGCAGCCGGCCCAGCCGCAGGCCATTGATGCGGTATTGTTCGATCGTGTCTTCGTTGTGGATACCGGTGACCAGCCGCTCGTAGGCAATGTGCAGCAAGGCCATGCCCGGTGCCTCGTAGATACCGCGGCTCTTGGCCTCGATGATGCGGTTCTCGATCTGATCGCTCATCCCCAGGCCATGGCGCCCGCCAATGCGATTGGCTTCGAGCATGAGTTCGACCAGGTCCGCGTATTCGACCCCGTTCAGGGCGACCGGCCGGCCTTCTTCGAAACGCACGGTCACTTCCTCGGGCGCGACCTGGACCCCGGGCTTCCAGAAAGCCACCCCCATGATGGGCTGCACGATGTGCATGCCGGCATTGAGATGTTCGAGATCCTTGGCCTCGTGCGTGGCGCCCAGCATGTTCGAGTCGGTGGAATAGGCTTTTTCGGCCGACATCTTGTAGTCGAAGCCGTTTTCGACCAGGTACTGCGACATTTCGGCACGCCCGCCCAGTTCGTCGATGAACTGTTGGTCGAGCCAGGGCTTGTAGATTTTCAGCGCCGGATTGGTGAGCAGGCCATAGCGATAGAACCGTTCGATATCGTTGCCCTTGAAGGTACTGCCGTCACCCCAGATATGGACGTCGTCTTCCTGCATGGCCGCCACCAGCATGGTGCCTGTAACGGCCCGCCCGATAGGCGTGGTATTGAAATACGTGACACCGGCCGTGGCGACATGGAACGCATTGCATTGCAGGGCTGCGATCCCTTCGGCCACCAGCTGCGCGCGGCAGTCGATCAGGCGCGCGCCGAGCGCCCCGTAATGCAGCGCCTTGCGCGGGATTTCATCGTAATCGGACTCGTCGGGCTGCCCCAGGTTGGCGGTATAGGCATAGGGCAAGGCCCCCTTGTTCTTCATCCACAGCAAGGCAGCGCTGGTATCCAGCCCACCCGAAAAGGCGATGCCCACCTTCTGCCCGATCGGCAGGTTTTCTAGAATCGTTGCGCTCATGGGGTGTCCCGATGGTCCTGGAAATATCGACAATCGGGCATTATATCGTTCCTGATGCCCCAGCCCCCTGGGTGCGCCCGACGTTTGGGCGCCCAGCGTTCGGGTGCCCAAGAAGGCGTCAGCCAAATGTCTCGTCGAGCCAATCCATGGACACCGCGGCCGAAAAGCCTGGGTTGGCGCTCTGGCAGTGGCCATCGGCCCCCTCTTCGGCCGTGAACACGTAGCGCGTCACCGGGCCGCCGACCCGGGCCACGAAATGCTCGGCCTGCTGCAGAGGGTTGGCCCCCTCGCCCTCGCCAACCAGCGCCAGGCTTGGGCAGGCGATACGCGCCAGTTCGGCGTCCTCTACACGGAATCGCTTCAGATAGCGGTAGGTGTCGCGAAACGATGGCTGGCCCATGCGCAGCATGATGTTGCCGCTCATGGCGCGCATCTGGGCATTCATGACGTGGTCGGGTATGAACGCCAGGTCATCTGGGCCGAAATTCTCTTCGTCTGGCAATTCGGCAGGATCCAGGCCTGCAAATGACACCATGTACGCGTGCAGGTCCGTGATAGGCGAATTGGGAATCAGTGCCCCCAGACGCGGCTCGTGCGCTGCAATGCGGGTTGCAAAATAGCCGCCGAAGCTGATCCCCATGAGGGCCACGTGCCCCCCCTGCATGTGAGGCAGCGCCAGCGCCCGGTCGACCACGACATGGCCGATGCGCTCGAAATCGGGGCGAAAATGGCTCTGGGCGTTGAAACGCCAGGCATCCATCTGACCCGGGCCGGCAAACAGCAGCACGTCGTAGCCGCGCTCGTGGGCCGGCGCCCCGTAGACCAGCCAGGACTCTTCCAACGTGCCGTCGAAACCGCTGATGATGGCCAGCATGCGGGCCGGCGCCCCGTTGGACGGTTTGTGCGCCGCCCGCACGTGGTAGGCGGGCAGCTGCTGGTCATCGAGCGTGAACCACCATTCTTCACAGGCCACGCCCCCGCAATGCATGGCGGACAGGAAACAGCGCCGGCTGGCCAGGCCCAGCGCGCGATGTTGCGGATCCAGAACAGGCGCATAATACTCGGCGGCGCGGTACAGGTTGCAGGCAATGAGATATTGGTCACGCGCACTGATGGCATGCCCCCTGGCAGCCCGGGCGCCGGCATCCGCTTCTTGGCGCTGCCCTGCCGCGGCAAACGCCTGGACCCAGGACACCGGATCCGCATCGTCGATGCGCGCTGCCAGTGCCAGGCATTCCCCCACCGAAGCCCCCCCGTAGCGGGTTGCGCCCAATTGGCGTATCAGTTGGAAATCCATTTCCGGGTCGGCAAAGCCGCGAACCCGGGTGCGCCCACGCTCCAATGAGTCTGCCATGCGAAATCTCCTGAAGACACGATGCTGCGATCGCAAAATTTTTAGTATGACATCAAAAAAGGGATTGAAAAAGAAAATATTCGTCCGAATGTCGCGCGATTTCATGGATCGTGGATGTCGGTTTACCTAAACGGTACCGGGTGGCTTCAGGCCGAAACAGCATCCGCCCAGGCCACGGATTATGCTAAGGTGCCCCATGGTGCCAACCGCACGGCTCCAGCGCCTGGCCCAGCGCTTCATTCTCCATGGATCCCTCACTCGACAGGACGCCGCATGAATCCGCTCCCCATCAGCCGCTACCCTATCCCCAGGCTCGAAGACCTGCCCGCCGACATACGCGATCGCATTCAAGCCGTGCAAGAAAAAGCCGGCTTCATCCCGAACGTATTCCTGGCCATGGCCCACCGTCCGGCAGAGTTCCGTGCCTTCTTCGCCTACCACGACGCCCTCATGGAAAAAGACGGCGGCCTCACCCCTGCCGAACGCGAAATGATCGTCGTCGCCACCTCGGGGGCCAATGACTGCCAGTACTGCGTGCTGGCCCATGGCGCCGTCTTGCGCATACGCGCGCGCAACCCGCTGATCGCCGATCAAGTGGCCATCAACCACCGCAAGGCCGATATCAGCCCCCGCGAGCGGGCCATGCTGGACTTTGCCCTGAAAATTTCACTGAACGCACAGGAAATCGAAGAATCCGACTATCAAACGCTGTACCCGCACGGTTTCAGCGACGAAGATATCTGGGACATCGCCGCCATCGCGGCCTTCTTTGGGCTGAGCAACCGCATGGTCAATTTCATGTCCATGCGCCCCAACGAAGAGTTCTATCTCATGGGGCGCTTGCCCAAAGGCGCCAAATAAGCTTTTATATGTGCTAGAATGCCCGTCTTTCGGGGACGTAGCTCAGCTGGGAGAGCGTCGCGTTCGCAATGCGAAGGTCGTGGGTTCGATCCCCATCGTCTCCACCACATCAAACGCCTGACGGTCCTCCGTCGGGCGTTTTGCCTTGGTGAAACCCCGCGCAGTGCGCGGCTCTTGCGGTTCCGCGTATGCTACGAGGGCCTGTCTACGGCCTCCATTTTGGTCTGTTCGACCCCCTTTCGCTCTCAGTTTCTCACAGTAAAATCGGCGAACCCGTTAGCGACGGCACACGCAAAACACCTTTGAAATCAAATATGCAGGGCCAGTCCCAGCGGCGCTATGCCCAGGCGCTGGGCATCTCCAAGGGTGTCGCTGGCCGTGGCATCGAGCGCGCCCGCTTCATGAGTCTGGCGCTGGGCGAGTGGATCGCCGCCGGCCAGACGGTGATCCTCACCGGCGCCACGGGCTGTGGCAAAACATGGCTGGCCTGTGCGCTGGCCCAGTACGCCTGCCGCCGAGGGCACAGTACCCGCTATCTGCGGGTGCCACGCCTTGCGGAAGAATTGCGCACCCTGCAGGCTGCCGGCACTTACACCCGGTGGCTCGCCCAGCTGGCCAAAACCGAGGTCGTGGTGCTCGATGACTGGGGGCTGGTTGGGCTGGACGCCATGACCCGCGAAGCCCTGATGGAACTACTCGATGATCGCGCCGGCTGCCGCGCGACGCTCGTGACCAGCCAGTTGCCTGTGGATCACTGGCACGCCTGGATCGGCGACCCGGCCCTGGCCGATGCCATGCTCGATCGCCTGCTCGCGCAGGCGCACCGCATCGTCTTGAAGGGCGAG
>NZ_JBAYTI010000011.1:0-58417 GCF_041675725.1 Castellaniella sp.
AAGGATTGAGCCCATGGCTGGAATCAAGGAAATTCGAACCAAGATCAAGAGCGTGCAAAACACGAGCAAGATCACCAAGGCGATGGAGATGGTCGCGGCGGCGAAAATGCGCAAGGCGCAGGACCGCATGCGCGCAGGCCGGCCGTACGCCACCAAGGTGCGCGCCATTGCCGCGCACCTGATGCAGGCCAACCCCGATTACACCCATCCCTATATGGTAGAACCCGCGAAACTGTCGGCCGTCGGGGTCATCATGGTGACCACCGACAAGGGCCTGTGCGGCGGTCTGAACACCAACATCTCGCGCCTGGTCCTGCACCAGATCAAGGCCCTCGAGGCTCAGGGCATCAAGGTGCAGGCCACCGCGCTGGGTTCCAAGGGCCTGAGCCTGCTCAACCGGGTCGGTGTCGACGTGGTGTCATCCGAGGTCCAGCTGGGCGACGCCCCCAATCTCGAACGCCTGATCGGCGCCATCAAGGTGCAGCTCGATGATTTCGTCAGCGGCAAGATCGATGCCGTCTACCTGGCGACCAGCCGCTTCGTGAACACCATGCGCCAGGAGCCCAGCTTCCTGCGTCTGCTGCCCCTGCCCAGCGGTCTGGCAGATCCCTTCCAGGCCGATGCCGACGCCGCAGAGGACGGTGCCCTGCACACCCAGTATGGCTGGGACTACCTCTACGAGCCCGACTCGCAGACCGTCATCGACGACCTCCTGCTGCGCTACGTCGAGGGCCTGATCTATCAGGCGGTCGCCGAGAACATGGCCAGCGAGCAATCGGCGCGCATGGTCGCCATGAAGGCGGCTTCGGACAACGCCAAGAAGGTCATCGACGACCTGCAGCTGGTCTACAACAAGACGCGTCAGGCGGCCATCACCAAAGAAATTTCGGAAATCGTGGGCGGTGCGGCCGCGGTCTGATCGACGCGCGCAACGCAAAACGGATCTTTATAGGACTAAACATGAGCAACGGTACCATCGTTCAGTGCATCGGCGCCGTGGTGGACATTCAGTTTCCCCGCGACAGCATTCCCAACATCTACGACGCGCTCACCCTGGCCGACGAGTCATCCGACTTCGCCGAAAAAGGCCTGACTTTCGAAGTGCAGCAACAGCTGGGCGATGGCGTGGTGCGCACCATTGCCATGGGCTCCTCAGATGGCCTGCGCCGCGGCATGTCGGTGGCGGCAACCGGTGCGCCGATATCCGTACCGGTCGGCCCGGGCACTCTGGGGCGCATCATGGACGTGCTGGGGCGCCCCATCGACGAGCGCGGCGCCATCAGCACCTCCGAGCGTCGGGCCATTCACCAGCCGGCCCCGCAGTTCGACGAACTGTCCCCTTCGGTCGAACTGCTCGAGACCGGCATCAAGGTGATCGACCTGGTGTGCCCTTTTGCCAAGGGCGGCAAGGTCGGGCTGTTCGGCGGTGCCGGCGTGGGCAAGACGGTGAACATGCTCGAACTCATCAACAACATCGCCAAGGCGCACAGCGGCCTGTCGGTGTTTGCCGGGGTGGGCGAACGCACCCGTGAAGGCAATGACTTCTACCACGAAATGTCCGATGCGGGCGTGATCCAGCTGGACAACCTGCCCGAGTCCAAGGTGGCCATGGTCTTTGGCCAGATGAACGAACCCCCCGGAAACCGCCTGCGCGTGGCGCTGTCAGGCCTGACCATGGCGGAAAGCTTTCGCGACGAAGGCCGCGACGTGCTGTTCTTCGTCGACAACATCTACCGCTATACCCTGGCGGGTACCGAAGTATCGGCGCTGCTGGGCCGCATGCCGTCCGCGGTGGGCTATCAGCCGACGCTGGCCGAAGAAATGGGCAAGCTGCAGGAACGCATCACGTCCACCAAAACGGGTTCCATCACGTCCATCCAGGCCGTGTACGTGCCGGCCGACGACTTGACCGACCCGTCGCCCGCCACCACCTTCCTGCACCTGGATTCCACCGTGGTGCTGTCGCGCGACATCGCGGCGCTGGGGATCTACCCGGCGGTCGATCCGCTCGACTCCACCAGCCGCCAGCTGGATCCGCAGATCGTGGGCGAAGAGCACTACAACGTGGCGCGGGCTGTTCAGCAAACCTTGCAGCGCTACAAAGAACTGCGCGACATCATTGCCATCCTGGGCATGGACGAGCTTTCCCCCGAAGACAAGCAGGCCGTGGCCCGGGCGCGCAAGATCCAGCGTTTCCTGTCGCAGCCTTTCCACGTGGCCGAGGTCTTCACGGGGTCGCCCGGCAAGTACGTACCGCTGGCCGAAACCCTGCGCGGCTTCAAGATGATCGTCGAAGGCGAATGCGACGCCTTGCCCGAGCAGGCCTTTTATATGGTCGGCTCCATCGACGAGGCCTTCGAGAAGGCCAAGACGCTTCAATAAGGAACCCCCATGGCGACTCTGCATATCGAAGTGGTCAGTGCGGAAGCCTCGATTTATTCGGGCGAGGCCACCTTCGTGGCCCTGCCCGGAGAATCCGGCGACCTGGGCATCCTGCCCGGCCACACGCCACTGATTTCACGCGTCCGTCCCGGCACCCTGAAAATCCAGCTGGCCGATGGCACCGAAGAAAACATCTTCGTGGCTGGCGGCATCCTCGAGGTGCAGCCCAACGGGGTGACGGTCCTGTCGGATACGGCCATCCGTGCGGCCGACCTGGACGAGGCCAAGGCCCTGGCTGCGCGCGAGCGCGCCGAAGAGGCCCTGCGCAACACGAAAGACAAGGCCGACATGGCGGTGGTCGAGGCCGAACTGGCGATGCTGGCCGCGCAGGCTGCGGCTGCGCGCAAGTTCAGCCAGGGGCGCCGGTCGCACTGAGCTCCACTAAAAAAAGGGTGCCTTTCGAGGCACCTTTTTTTTGCTCTTGGGGTTTTGAAACACCCGCTTGCCAATTCGCCCCTTCCGTACATCACGGAAATTGAATACAGTATATTGTTTTCAACCTATATCATACGGCCGACCCGGCCCCCCCGCCCACGGAGACACCATGCCATCCACCGACCGCCTCAGACGCCTGGTGCATCATGGTGGGTTCACGCAGGAGCGCATCGTTTTTCTCTTGGCGGTGCTCCTGTTTGCGGTGTTTTCGGCCACCCTGCCGGGTTTTGCCACGGTCGACAACGTGCTGCCCCTGTTGCGCAACGTGTCCGTGCTCGGCATATTGGGCCTGGCCATGGCGTTGGTGATCATCGGGCGGGGTATCGATCTCTCCCTGGTGGCCACCATGGTCATCGCCGTGGCCTGGGCCCTGTCGCTGGCGCGGCCGGATGAAAGCGCCACCGGGCCGCTGCTGATGGGGCTGGCGCTGGTGCTGCTGGTGGGCATCATCAACGGCATTCTCATTGCCTATGTCGAAATATCGGCTCTGTTTGCCACGCTTGGCACCTGGGCCGTCATCTATGGCTTTGGCATGTTCGCCCTGCTGTCCCAGGAAATCATCCCGCTTTCCACGCAATGGGAGGGCGTCCAGTTTCTGGGGACGGGCAGCCTGCTGGGCATCCCGATGCCAGTGGTGGTGTTCTGCCTCGTCGCGCTGCTGGCATGGCTGTTCCTGCGTTACGCGCGGGCAGGGCTGTACGTGCGCGCCATAGGCGACAACCCCCAGACGGCCCGGCTCACCGGCATAGGCGTACGCCCCGTGATCTGCCTGCAGTACGTGCTTTCGGCGGCCATCGGTTACCTGGCGGGCATCGTCACGGCGGCCACCGTGGCCACTATGAATACGCGGGTGGCCAATTCATCGCTGGTCTACGACGTCATCCTGGTGGTGGTGCTGGGCGGTATCGGGCTCAGCGGCGGCAAGGGCGGCGTGCGCAACGTGATCGTGGGCACGCTGCTGATCGGCATTCTGATTAATGGAATGACCATCATGAATCTCGAATACACCACACAGAACATCATCAAGAGCGTAATCCTCTTGATTGCCATCGTAGTCGACAGCGTCCTCAATCCACGCGACGAACAGACTGCGCAACAGGGGGATATCTGATGACGCCCCGCCAGAGATTGCCTCTTTGAAGGCAGGAGGATGAGATGAAAACACTGAAACAGGTTTTGGCCGTTGCGGCCCTGAGCGCCCTCAGCACCTTGGCGTTTGCCCAGAAAGACGGCATTGTCGACCCGGGGCGCCAACCTTACTACGACGCCTTCAAGGACAAGACCATATCGATCGCCGTGGCCACCATGGGGCTGGATCTCAGCCAGGCCTGGGTATCCACGATCCGGCGCGATCTCGAGCCGCTTGGGGTAAAGATCAACGTGCGCGACTACAGCTGGAAACCGGATGTCGGCGCCCAGGCGCTGACCAGCATGATCGCCGAAGAGCCCGACATCATGGTCGTGCACAATGTGGACGTCACCTCGTTTGCGCGCCTCATCAAGCGCGCCGAAAGCGCCGGCATCCCGGTGGTGCAGCTGAACACCAAGGCGATCTACACGTCGTCGGCCTATGTGGGCGTCGACTGGACGGAAATCGGCGAACGCGCCGCCGAGACCCTGGTCAAAGCCTGCGGCGAAGGCACGTCGCGCAAGGTGGCGATCATGCAGGGGGCCGTCACCGATCCGGCCAGCACCTACCAACTCCGAGGCGTGAACAACGTGCTGGAGAAGCATCCGGAAATCACGGTGGTGTCGGATCAGGCGGCCGATTGGGATTCCTCCAAGGCCTACGCCATTACCACGACCATCCTGCGCCAGCATCCCGACCTCTGCGGTATCACGGGCTTCTGGGACGGCATGGACGTTGGCATCGGCAATGCGGTGCTCGATGCCAAGCCCGCTCAGCCGGTCACGGTGGTGTCGTCGGGCGGCGGCGCCACCAGCGCCTGCGACAACGTGAAAAAAGGCGTGTTCACCCACTACGTGAGCTTCAATGCACCATTGCAGGGGCACGACCTCAGCTCGGCGCTGAAAACGATCCTGCAACAGAAGCTCGACGTGGGCACGGGCCAGTTCTATCTGTATTCGAAGCTCGACGTGATCGACAAGGACAATCTGACCCCCCAATCCTGCTGGGACCTCAACGATTACCAGCAATGATCGGACCGTCGGGCAATTCCCGGTTCTGGCGCCAGCCAGGGCCGGGTTCGGGAGAATGGGGTGGCCAGTCGTTCGCTTTATGACCGCTATCTGCAGTGGCGCTACCGGCTGGTGCCGGATCACCTGCTGGGCGAGGTGCTGGCCAAGCGCTGGATAGAAAACGCCATTCCAGTGGCCAGCCTGCTGATCGTCATGGCTTTGCTGGGCTGGCAGATCCCGAAGTTCTTCTCCGCCGGATCCATCGTCGATTTTCTGCGCATGCTGGGCGAGTTCGGCTTTGTCGTATGCGCCATGATGATCGTCATGGTGGCCGGCGGGATCGACCTGAGCGTGGGCTCGATCGTGGCACTGGGCAACATCACGGCGCTCTATCTCATGAACGTCGCCGAATGGTCCGTGTGGCTCATGGCGCCGGCCGTTCTGCTGGTCTGTGGGTTGGTGGGCCTGGTCAACGGGGTGCTGGTCGGCTACCTGAAGCTGCGCGCCTTCCTGACGACACTGGTCACCCTCATCATCGTGCGGGCCATCGTCGACGTACTGCTCATGCAGCAGGCGGCCGCAGTGTCGTCCGTTTTCCTGGATGATGACGCCTGGGAATTCGTCGGCATGGGTACGGTATTGGGCGTGCCGTTCGGCTTCTGGCTGTTTGCCGTATTTGCGGTGGCCGCGCACTTGTTCCTGAGCCGCACCCGGCCCGGCTGGCACATCATGGCCATTGGGGGCTCGCGGCGTTCCGCCTACAACGTGGGCATTGCCGTGCCGCGCACCGTATGCAGCACCTACGTGATGTCCGGCATCCTGTGCGGGGTATCCGCAATCCTCTATGCGGCCCGCCTGAATAACGCCGGCCCGGCCACGGGGGTGGGCATGGAGGTCATGGCCCTGACGGCCGCCGTAGTGGGGGGCAACAGTCTGGGTGGGGGCAAGGGTTCCGTGCCCAAGGCCTTCATCGGGTCCGTCACGGTATTGCTGGTCACCGACGGCCTGGTGCGGCTAGGCCTGCTCAGCGGCTCCAGTTCGCTGGTGCTGGGGCTGATCCTGTTGCTGGCGGTGGGTATCGACGTGCGCTGGCTCAAGAACCGGCACAAGCTGCTGGCGAAAGTCTATGTGTCGCCCACGTACCTGGCGCTGCCGCCGGCCCCGTCGACCGAACCCGACGCCGATTCGCCCTATGCCATCAACGACCGGCTGAAAGACGTGGAACTGATCGGGTTGGGGCAGATCGAGGGGCCCGAAGACATGATCTTCGATCGCCACGACCACCTGTACACCGGCTCGCGCCACGGCGACGTGGTCCGCTTCCTGGCGCCCGACTACCGGCAGATGGAGATTTTTTCACATATCGGCGGTACGCCGCTGGGCTTTGCCATGGATCGGGACGACAATCTCCTGCTGTGCGATGCCGGCATGGGGCTGTACCAGATCGATCCACAAGGCGAATTCCTCAAGCTCACCGACGAAACCAACCGTACGCCGTGGTCCATCAACGATGACTCGCGCCTGCGCCTGGCCGACGACCTCGACATCGCGCCGGACGGCCGGGTGTTTTTCAGCGAGGCCACGGTGCGCTACGAGATGCATGAATGGCCGCTGGACGCACTCGAAAGCCGCGGCAACGGCCGCATCATCTGCTACGATCCGCGCAACCGCAGCACGCGCACGATCCTGCGCCGTCTGGTCTTTCCCAACGGCATCTGCATGTCCCATGACGGCCAATCCTTCTTCTTTGCCGAATCCTGGGCGTGCCGCATCAGCCGCTACTGGTTTGCCGGGCCGCGGGCCGGGCGCGTCGAACGCGTGATCGAGAATCTGCCGGGCTATCCGGACAACATCAACCGGGCCTCCGATGGCTGCTATTGGCTGGCGATCATGGGCATGCGCACGCCCTCGCTCGAGCTGGCTCTGCGGCGTCCCTCGTTTCGCCGCCATATGGCACGGCGGGTCGCCCAGGATGAGCTGCTGTTTCCCAATCTCAATACGGGCTGCGTTCTGAAGTTCGACGAGGCGGGCCGCGTGGTCGAGTCGCTTTGGGATCGCAGCGGCGAAAACCACCCCATGATCACCTCTCCACGCGAACACAAGGGCTATCTATACCTGGGCGGGGTGTTCAACAATCGGATCGGCCGTTACCGGATTCCGGGGGCGGATACGTCCTGGACGAGCCAGGGCAGCTACTGGGGGGCGGCGACATGATCCCGTTCTGGCGGCGGTTGGCCGATCGGTTGCTCGGGCGCGGTGAAAGCGCGGTGACGGTGCCCGCCATGGATGGCGCCTTGCAGCCGAATACGCTGCTCGATCAGGCGCGGGTGCTGGAGACGGCGCTCGAACCGGACAACCTCGTGCGCTGGCAGGGGGGGCTGTTGTATACGTCGGGGCCGGACATCCGGCGCGTGGGCCAGGATGCGCCGCTGCACCGCCTGCCGGCGCCGGTGGCCTGTCTGGCGGCCTGGGGCGACGAAACGCTGCTCGCCGGATTGGCGGACGGCAGTCTCCTGGTGTGTGCCGGGGCGCTCGACGGCACGCGCCATACGCACTGGGCGGCCGGCCGGCCCATGGCGTGCCCGACGGCCTTGTGGCTGCAGGATGCCCGTACGGTGCTCGTTGCCGAGGGATCCAGCCGCAATGCGCCGGCCGACTGGCAATTGGACCTGATGCAGAGGAATGCCCTGGGTTCCGTGTGGCGCCTCGATCTCGATACGGGCCAGGCCACCCAACTGGCCGACCGCCTGGCCTGGCCGGCGGGGCTGGCCGGGGACGGCCAGGGGCGCGTACTGGTCTCCGAGAGCTGGCGCCACCGTGTGATCCGCCTGCCGGCGCAGCCTGGCGTTGCAGCGGCCGAGGTCCTGGGCGATCTGCCCGCGTACCCTGGGCGGCTGGTACCCGGCCCCCAGGGCGGGTTCTGGCTGGCCTTGTACGCACCGCGTTCACAGTTGGTTGAACTGGTCCTGCGCGAAACCCGGTATCGCAACGACATGCTCCGGGAACTCGAGCGCGATCACTGGATCTGCCCGGCGCTGTCAGGCAAGCGCAGCTTCAAAGAGCCGCTGCAGCGCGGCGGCCTCAAGCAGATGGGCATCCTCAAGCCGTGGGCGCCGTCCCGGTCCTATGGGCTGGCCCTGTATCTGGATGCGGACCTGAACCCCGTGCACGGCAAGCACAGCCGTGCCGATGGCCGGCGCCATGGCATCACCAGCCTGCTCGAGCATGAGGGTACGCTGTATGCCGCCAGCCGTGGCGGCGACATGATTCTCGCCATGGAGCCCTGATGGACACGATACTTTCGCTCGAGCGTGTCAGCAAATCCTACCGGGGGGTATACGCGGTCAAGGATATCGATTTCGACTTGCGGCGTGGCGAGGTGCATGCCTTGCTGGGTGAAAACGGCGCGGGCAAGTCGACCCTCACCAAGATCATTGCCGGAATCATCGCGCCCTCATCCGGGCGCATCGTGCTCGAGGGGCGCGAGGTCACGTTCGATGAGCCGTCCGAGGCCTTGGCCCACGGGGTGGCCATGGTATTCCAGGAAACCAGCCTGGTACCGACGCTGACGGTCGCCCAGAACCTGTACCTGGGTAACGAAAAACTCTTCAACCGGCTGCGCGGCTTGTACATTTCGGCCCAGACGTTTCTGCAATCGCTCAATTTCGGGGTGGATCCCGCGCATCTGGTCTCGTCGCTGGGTGCTGCGCAGAAGCAGCTGGTCGAGATCGCCCGGGCGGTGCATCACAAGGCGCGCGTCCTGGTGTTCGACGAGCCCACGGCCTCGCTGACTCCCGAGGAAAAGCGGTATTTCTTCTCGCTCGTCGAACGTCTGCGCAAACAAGGCGTGTCCATTATTTTCATCTCGCATGCGCTCGAAGAGGCGCTGCAAATTGCCGATCGCATCACGATTCTGCGCGATGGCGAACACGTGCTGACAGAATCGGCGGCAGCGCTGGATCGCGACCGGATCATTGCCGCCATGGTGGGGCGCACGCTCTCCAATGAGCTCTATGGGCACGCATCGGCGGGGCGATCCACGCGTGCGCGCGGCGCCCGCGTGCTGAGCGTGCAGAACCTGTCCATGGGCAGCATGGTCAAGAACAATTCTTTTTCCATTTATGCCGGCCAGATCACGGGCATGTTCGGCCTGGTGGGGTCCGGACGCACCGAGACCGCAAAAATCATCGCGGGCGCACTCAAGCGGGATTTTCTTCATGGGGGCGAGATCCGGCTCATGGGCAAGCCGATCCGCTACCGCATCCCAAAGCAGGCCATACGCGACGGTATCGTGTATGTGACGGAAGACCGCAAGATCGAGGGCTTCTTCGAGACCATGTCGATTGCGGAAAATCTGTACGTGGGCCAGATGGCCGCCCACCGGGCCGCGCAGAGGGTCAACATGGCACAGATGCAGGCGTTGGCCAAGGATTGGCGTGCCCGGCTGAATATCCGGGCGATCGGCAATGACGCCCGCGTGATCGAACTCTCTGGCGGCAATCAGCAAAAAGTGGTGATTGCCAAGTCTCTGCTGCAGCGGCCGCGCCTGGTCATCTTCGATGAACCGACCCGCGGCGTCGATGTCGGCGCGATTGCCGAAATTCACCAGCTGATCAATGAGTTGGCCGACAGCGGCCTGGCCGTTCTGGTGATTTCTTCGTATCTGCCCGAGATTTTCACCTTGTCGGACCGGGTGCTGGTAAGCCGCGAAGGTCGCGTGGTCGAGGAATTCACCCGCGAAAACGCCACCGAAGAGCGCATCATGTACGCCGCCGTGCACTAGCCTGGGGCGATGGGCTCAGGCAGTATGCGGTTCCATGAACAGCGCGCGCAAGGCCAGGCCCGGATCGGGGGCGCGCATGAAGGCTTCGCCCACCAGGAACGCCTGCACGTCGGCCGCTCGCATGCGTTGAACATCTTCGGGCGTGAGGATGCCGCTTTCGGTGATCACCCGCTTGCCGGGCGGCAGCTGCTCGAGCATGGACAGGGTGGTGTCGAGACGGGTCTCGAAGGTGCGCAGGTTGCGGTTGTTGATCCCCAACAGCGGGGTTTGCAGTGCCAGCGCCGCTTCGAGCTCGTCTGGATCGTGGATTTCGATCAGCACGTCCATGCCCAGCTCGAGCGCGACTGACTCGAGCTCGATTAAATCGGCCGCCGGCAAGGCGGCCGCAATGAGCAAAATACAGTCGGCCCCCAGGGCGCGGGCATGGATCACCTGGTAGGGATCGACCATGAAGTCTTTGCGCAGCACGGGCAGGCTGCACGCCGCCCGGGCCTGGCGAAGGTGATCGTAGCCCCCCTGGAAATACTGCACGTCGGTCAGCACGGACAGGCAGGCGGCGCCATGACAGGCATAGCTGCTGGCGATGGCGGCCGGGTTGAAGTCGGCGCGAATCACCCCTTTGGATGGCGAGGCCTTCTTGATCTCGGCGATGACGGCGGGCTTGCCCTGCGCGATCTTGTCTTCGATGGCGCGTGCAAAGCCACGGATGTCCTTGCGATTTTGAGCCTCGCGCAGGACTTCGGCTTCGCTGCGCATCTGGCGCGCCGCGGCCACTTCGCTGCGTTTGGTCTCGAGGATGCGGGCCAGGATGTCGTTCATGCGGCAAACCTTTGTGTGTACTGACAGAATTCTTCGAGCTTCTGGCGGGCGGCCCCCGATGCGATCAGGTCGCCGGCCTGGGCGATGCCCTGTTCGATGCTTTCGGCCCGATTGCCGGCGTACAGCGCCAGGCCGGCATTGAAGTGCACGATGTCCCGCGCGGCACCCCGGTGATTATCGAGCGCCCAGCGCACCAGCCGGGCCGATTCTTCGCGATCGGCCACCTTGATGCTGCGGTTCGAGACCATGGCCATGCCGAAGTCTTCGGGATGGATTTCGTACTCTTGGATCTGGCCGTCCTTGAGTTCGCCCACCAGGGTAGAGGCGCCCAGCGAGGCCTCGTCCATGCCGTCCTTGCCATGCACGACCAGCACGTGGCGCGAACCCAGCCGTTGCAGCACCCGAACCAGGATTCCGACCAGATCCGGGTGGAATACCCCCAGCAGCTGGTTGCCCGCCCTGGCAGGATTGGTCAGCGGCCCCAGGATGTTGAAAATCGTGCGGACACCGAGTTCACGGCGCACCGCGGCCACGTTTTTCATGGCGCCATGATGCGCCGGTGCGAACATGAAGCCGATACCGGTGGCTTCGAGACATTCGGCCACCTGGGCTGGCGTGGCGGTAATACAGGCGCCCAGTGCCTCGAGTACGTCGGCGCTGCCCGATGAGGACGAAGCGCTGCGATTGCCGTGCTTGGCGACCCGCACGCCACCGGCCGCCGCCACGAACATGGCGGCGGTCGAGATGTTGAAGGTGCGCGAACCGTCACCGCCGGTTCCGCACATGTCCAGCAGGTCTTCAGGCCGGGGCGCATCCACGGCCAGCGCGAACTCGCGCATCACCTCGGCCGCCGCGGTGATCTCGCCCACGGTTTCCTTTTTTACACGCAACCCCATGAGCAGGGCGCTGGCCAGCTGCGGCGACATTTCCCCGCGCATGAGCATGCGCATCAGCGAGAGCATTTCGTCGTGAAAGATTTCACGGTGCTCTATGCAGCGGACCAGGGCTTCGGTGGGTGTGATGGGGGACATGAATCGATTTCCTTGAAACGTGGGCGAGGCGTGGAACCGGGCAACAGGCCGTCATCCTTCGAGAAAATTGCGCAGCAGGGCATGCCCGTGCTCGCTCAGGATGGATTCGGGATGGAACTGCACCCCGTACACGGGCAGGGATTCGTGCGCGACCCCCATGATTTCACCATCGGCCGTCTCGGCCGTCACCTGCAGGCAGTCTGGCAGGCTGCTGCGGTCGATGGCCAGCGAGTGGTACCGCGTGACGGTGAATGGCGAGGGCAGCCCGCGGAATACATCGCTGCCCCGGTGCGTGATCTCGGACACCTTGCCATGCATGAGCTGACGGGCCCGTACGATGCGCCCCCCCCAGGCCGCACCGATGGCCTGGTGGCCCAGGCAGACCCCGAGGATGGGAATGGTGCCCGCGAAATGGCGGATCAGTTCGATCGAGATCCCGGCCTCGGCCGGGCTGCAAGGCCCGGGTGAGACGCAGATTCGGTCAGGGGCGATCGCCTGGACCCCCGCCAGGTCGATCTGGTCGTTGCGCACGACCTGCACCTGGGCGCCGAGTTCGCCAAAATACTGCACCAGGTTGTACGTGAAGGAATCATAATTGTCCAACATCAGCAGCTTCATGGTTTTTCCTGGAACCACCGTGCTGGGGACAATCGATCAAGAAACTTGCCGCCAGTACGGCGGCAAGTTGCGATGAACCACGCACGAGCATGCCGCCCCTAGAAGAGGCGCCACCAAGTGGATACGTGAGGGTTCTCTGGTTGTGTCATGTGCGGCATTGTACTGTGCCGAAGAAAGACATGTCGAGAAGGGAAAGTACCAGTATGCATGCCAAGCCTGCATGGGCCTGCTGTTCCGTTGGCCTGGGCCGCGGATCAGATGGGGTCATCCAGACCGAACTGGACCTGCTCGGCTGCGCGCAACAAGGCGCGGGCTTTGGCTTCGGTCTCGAGCCATTCTTTTTCGGGATCCGAGTCGGCCACGACCCCCGCGGCTGCCTGAACGTACAGCATGCCGTCACGGATGATGCCTGTGCGGATGGCGATTGCCAGGTCCATCTCGCCACCGTAGCTCAGGTAGCCGGCCGCCCCGCCGTAGATGCCGCGTCGCACGGGTTCGAGCTCGTCGATGATCTCCATGGCGCGTACCTTGGGCGCACCGGTGAGGGTGCCTGCCGGGAACGTGGCGCGCAGTACGTCGATGTTGCTCAGGCCCTCGTCGAGTTCGCCGCACACGTTGGAGACCAGGTGCATGACGTGCGAATAGCGCTCTATGGTCATGGTGTCGGTGACCTTGACGCTGCCTGTCTTGGCCACGCGGCCGATGTCGTTGCGGGCCAGGTCGATCAGCATGACGTGTTCGGCGCGCTCTTTGGGGTCGGCCAGCAGTTCTTCTTCGAGGCGCAGGTCTTCTTCGTGGGTGGCGCCGCGCTTGCGCGTGCCAGCCAGGGGCCGGATGGTGACGGTTTCGCGCAACTGGCCCTGGATTTCCTCGCGGTCCTTGCGCACCAGGATTTCAGGTGATGCCCCGACCACGTGGAAATGATCGAAATTCCAGTAGTACATATAGGGCGACGGATTGAGCGAGCGCAAGGCGCGGTACAGCGACAGCGGTGAATCGCGAAACGGTTTGGCGATCACCTGACCCACCTGGACCTGCATCAGATCGCCGGCTTCGATGTAGTCTTTGGCTTTTTGCACGGCCGCGAGATAGTCTTCTTTTTTGAAATCGCGTTCGGTTGGGGTCTGCATGCTGGCGTAGGCGTAGGGGATGACCACCGGGGTGCGCAGCTTTTCGCGCAGTGCCTTGAGCCGCCGCCGCGCCAGCGCATAGGCTTCGGGCTGTTGCGGGTCGGCATAGATGATCAGGTAGGTGCGCCCCGCCAGGTTGTCGACGATGACCAGCTCGTCGATGTGCAGCAGCAGGATGTCGGGCGTGCCCGTCTGTTGCCCCGACGGCCATGGCTTGACGTTCGGCCCCAGGCGCGGCTCGATGTGGCGCACCGTGTCGTAGCCGAAGTAACCAGCCAGGCCGCCCGCAAACCGGGGCATGCCGGGGCGCAGGGCGACCTTGAAGCGCTTCTGGTAGGCTTCGATGAACGCCAGGGGGTCGCCGTCGTGGGTTTCGACCACCTCGCCGCGCGTGATGACCTCGGTGTGGGTGCCCATGGACCGGATCTGGGTCTTGGCCGGCAGGCCGATGAATGAATAGCGCCCGAAGCGCTCGCCGCCGACCACCGATTCGAGCAGGCAGCTGTTGCGGCCGGCCTCGGGCCCGGCGTGGGCCAGTTTCAGGTAGATGGCCAGGGGGGTGTCGAGATCGGCGTAGGTTTCCGCGATCAGCGGGATGCGGTTGTAGCCTTGGGCAGCCAGGGCGTTGAATTCGATTTCGGTCATGGTACTTTGCCTTGCATGGCGGTATCCAGGGCCCAGGCCGCTGCGTCTTCGAGCGTATCGACGACGGCGTCTGCGGGCAGGGTATGGGCGGAACGGCCTTCATTGTACCCATAGGGCAGGGCCAGCATGCGCATGCCGGCGGCCTGGGCCGCCAGGGCATCGTTGATCGAGTCGCCGATGAACAAGGTGTTTTCGGCCGGCTCATTCAACAGGGTGCAGGCATGCAGCAGGGGGGCGGGATCCGGTTTCTTGGTGGCGCAGGTATCGCCGCACACGATCGCGTCGAAATAATCGAGCAGTTCGAACTGCTCGAGCAGCGGATGGGTGAAGGCGGTCGGCTTGTTGGTCACCACGGCCATGGCGCAACCGTGGTCGCGAAACAGGCGCAAGCCCGCGACCACGCCTGGATACAGGCGGGCTTCGCGGCCATTGAGCCGTGCATAATGGGCCAGGTAGCGGTCCAGGGCGCGCGCCTGTTGCAGGGGCCCGGGGTGGCGGCCCCCCAGCCCCAGGATGCGGGCCACCAGGGTGTCGCTGCCCTTGCCGACGTGCACCGCGATGGTGTCTTGTGCCAGGGGCGGCTCGCCAAAATCCTGGCGCATCGCATTGATGGCGGCGGCGATGTCCGGCAGCGTGTCCAGCAGGGTTCCGTCGAGGTCGAAGTGTACGGCATTCAATGGCATGTGCATGCGGCAGCCAGGGGCTGCCAATCGGTTCGGGTTGGGCGTCATCGTAGCATCGCGACGCCTATCGGGCCGCCGTGAAGGCGGCCTGGCGCTGGGCGTCGCCTTGCGCGATGCCGGCGCGCAGCGCCTGGATGACGGCCGGGTAATCGGGCTGGCCGAAAATGGCCGAACCGGCGACGAAGGTGTCGGCCCCCGCCGCGCGGATTTCGGCGATGTTGTCGCTTTTGACCCCGCCATCCACCTCCAGGTGGATGGCCTGCCCCCCCTGCGCTTGCCATTGATCGATGCGGCGGCGTGCCTCGGCCAGTTTGGCGAGCGTGCGCGGCAGGAAGGACTGCCCGCCAAAGCCCGGATTGACCGACATCAGCAAGATCAGGTCCAGTTTGTCCATGACGTGATCCAGCCAGTGCAGAGTCGTGGCCGGGTTGAACACCAGCCCCGCCTTGCAGCCCTGGTCGCGGATCAGGGCGAGGGTGCGGTCGACGTGGCGCGAAGCTTCGGGATGGAAGCTGATGATGTCGGCCCCGGCCCGGGCAAATGCGGGTACCAGCGCATCCACGGGCTCGACCATCAGGTGGACGTCGATCGGCGCCGATAGGTGCGGGCGCAGCGCGGCGCACACCATGGGCCCCATGGTCAGGTTCGGCACGTAGTGATTGTCCATGACGTCGAAATGGATCCAATCGGCGCCGGCGGCCATCACGGCTGCGACTTCGTCGCCCAGGCGGGCAAAATCGGCAGACAGCAGACTGGGTGCGATACGGGCGGTGGGCAGGGCGGGCATGGCGTTCATGGGGTGGAATATGTCATCATGGCAGTTTTGGATCAAGCACTATTTTAGTGCACTGCAATGGCCGGGACCCCGAATGAGAAAGCCGTCCTCCCTGCTTGTTCTACTGGCCTTCCTGGCCGCGTGTTCTACAGCGCCCCTGCAAGACGAAGACGGTCTGGCCGTTTCCCCAGAAGACATCACAGAGGTCACTTTGTTCGATGTGCCGCCGCTGTCGGCGCTGCCCGATACCGCACCGCGTCCGCTCAAGGGGTCGTATCGGGCCGTGCCATGGGCCGATTTGCCCGGCTGGTCCGCCGATGGGCTCGACCAGGTCTGGAAGGCGTTCATCAATAACTGCCGCGGTCTGATGCGCCCGACATCCGGCGCCTTGGCGTTGCCGGCCCGTGCGGCGCCCAGGGTGTGGCAGCCGGTGTGCCGGCGGGCGCTGGACGACGGTCTGGACAAGGACCCTGCTGCGGTGCGCGAGTTCCTCCAGGGGCACTTGCGGCCCTGGCGCCTGGAAGGTCCCGGCGGCCTGGTCACCGGCTATTATGAGCCGCTCATCCGTGCGTCCAGGACGCGGCAGGGCGATTATCAGTGGCCATTGTATGCGGTGCCGGATGATTTGCTGACCATCGATCTGGGGGCGGTGTATCCAGAACTGGCCGGCAAGCGGGTACGCGGCAAATTGCAGGGGCGCCGGGTGGTGCCCTACGATACCCGCGCCCAGATCGATGCCCACCCCGACCGCCAACCGCCCGCCATCGTTTGGGCCGATGACCCGATCGAAGCGTTTTTTCTGCAGATTCAGGGCTCTGGGCGGGTCCGCCTGCCCGACGGCTCCACGATCCGGCTGGCCTACGCCGACCATAATGGCCGCCCGTATGCATCCATTGGGCAGTGGCTCGCACAACAAGGTGAAATGCCCCTGGCGCAGGCATCGATGCAGAACATCAAGGCCTGGGCGCGTCGCCATCCCGAACGGCTGGGCGAGCTTCTGTCGGTCAATCCAGCCATGGTGTTCTTCAGGGCGGAGACGATTGTGGATCCTGAACTCGGTCCGCGTGGCGCCTATGGGGTACCGCTCATCGGCCAGAGGGCGGTCGCGGTCGACGCCGACTACGTGCCGCTGGGCACGCCCCTGTTTCTGGCCACTCAGCAACCGGGGGGCACCGGGCCGCTGCAGCGCCTGGTGTTCGCCCAGGATACGGGCGCGGCCATCCAAGGGCCGGCGCGTGTCGATTTTTACTGGGGTACGGGCGATGAAGCCGGCGCGCGCGCAGGGCGCATGAAGCAGAAGGGCCACGTGTGGCTGCTCTGGCCTGTCTCTGCCGGCGCGCCGACTGCTCGCTGATCCACCGGTCGCTTCGCAGGCCGGGTACTATAACGATCATGAACATGCAAGGTGAACGGTCATGAACACGCACAGCTCGATCCTGGTCTGCGGTACTGGCATTGCCGGCCTGGCCTGTGCCCTGGGGGTCGCGCGTGCCGGCCGGCCGGTGGCGATCCTCGGGCCGCGCACACCACCGCCGGTGCCCGAACATGACGCCTATCATCCGCGGGTGTATGCCCTCTCGCCCGCCAGCCGGGCACTGCTAGAGCACCTGGGCGTCTGGCGGCTCATGGACGCGCGGCGCATCACACCGGTGGAAACCATGGAAATCTACGGCGATGCCGATGGCTTCCTGGATTTGTCGGCCTGGCATGACGCGCGCCAGGCCCTGGCCTGGATCGTCGAATCCGGCGAACTCGAACGCGTGCTGCACCAGGCCGTGCAGGTCATGGGGGTGACGTGGCACGAAGACCGTTTCGCATCGCTGCACGCTTCGGCAGATGAAATCCGCGTCCATACCGAAGCCGGTCACGTGCTGTCGGCCCGCCTGCTGGTCGGGGCCGACGGGGCTCGCTCGCCAGTCCGGCTGGCGGCCGGGGTGACACACCGATACGCCCCCTATGGGGATCAGGGCGTGGTGGCGCACGTCGACATCGAAATACCGCACCAGAATCGAGCCTGCCAATGGTTCACGGGCGATTCGGTGTTCGCGCTGCTGCCTATGCCCGATACGGATCAGGGGCCGCAGGCTTCATTGGTCTGGTCCATGCCCCATGGCCAGGCAATGGCCTGGCAGGCGCTGGGCGCCGATGCCCGCCAGCAGTGGCTGGCAAGCCGCGCGCTGGCCATTACGGGGGCCCGGTTGGGCCGCCTGCGCCTGCGCACGCCACCCCGTGGGTTTGCACTGACGCTCGAATATTCGGACATGGTCGGGCAGCGGGTGGCGCTGGTGGGTGATGCCGCGCATCGGGTGCATCCGCTGGCCGGCCAGGGGCTCAATCTGGGCCTGGGCGACGTCCAGACCCTGCTGCAGGTGCTCGCCGGGCGCGAGGCCGGCCATGATCCAGGCGACCGCCGTGTACTGGCGCGCTATCGGCGCCGGCGTCTCGAGCCTGTCTATGCCATGGGCTTCGTCACGGACGGCCTGCACCGTCTGTTCGGCGCGCACTGTGCACCGGCTGCCTGGATTCGCAACCAGGGGCTCCGGCTGGTCGATGATCTCCCGTTCATCAAGCGCCATCTGATCCGGGCGGCAGCGGGTTGATGGGCCGGATTCGATGCGGCAGATCGACCATCGTGTTACCTTCTTTTTTGCATCAGGGTGTCGACCCGGGAATCTTTTCATGAAAGCCGTTTTTTGGGCTGCCCTCGTGTTGTCGGCAGCCACCTCGATTGCGCAATCGCAGCCCAGCCAACCCGCCGCCACTGGCGAGGCCGCTCAGGCGGCTACCGTTTCGCCTGATCAGCTGGCCGGCATTCAGCACGCTTTCGAGCAGCGCTTCCCCGGTATTCAGGCCGAGGCGGTACGGCCCACGCCATTCGATGGCCTTTATGAAGTCCAGGTGGGGCTGGATCTGGTCTACACAGACGCGCAGGCGCAATTCGTCTTGCAGGGTTCGCTGATCGATGCCCGTGCGCGTCGCGACCTCACGGCCGAGCGGCTCGAGGCCCTGCAGCAGGTGGCGTTCGACAGCCTGCCCCTGCATGACGCCATCAAGCAGGTGAAAGGTTCGGGGGCCCGCGAGGTCGCCGTATTCGAAGATCCGAACTGCGGTTATTGCAAGCAGTTGCACAAAACGCTGGAAAGTATAGACGACATCACGGTCTATACGTTCCTCTACCCCATACTCAGCCCGGATTCCAGAACCCGTTCACGCAACATCTGGTGTGCCGATCAGCCGGCCCAGGTCTGGCGCGACTGGATGGTGCATGGCAAGCAGCCCGCCGTCGCCGAATGCGAGACGCCGCTGCAGAGCAATCTCGCACTGGGGCGCAAGCTCAATGTGCAGGGCACCCCAGCCCTGTTCTTCGCCGATGGCAGCCGCATCAATGGGGCCATGCCCCTGGCGGTTCTCCAGGAAAAATTCGATACGCTGACGCCCTAGCGCAGCAAGACCCATTGGCCGTTTTTCACGGTAATGAGCTCGCGGCCGCGTTCGTCGAACCCGCTGTGGTCGGCAGGGCTCATGTTGTATACCCCCTGGGTGGCCACCAGCTCGGTGGTCTGTTCCAGGGCATCGCGCAGCGCACTGCGGAATTCGACCGTGCCGGGGCGCGCGGCCTGGGCCGCCAGCGGGATGGCTTGCTGCAGCAGCAGGCCGGCATCGAAGACGTTGGCCCCGAACGTCGCGGGTTTTTCACCGTACCGCCCTTCATACTGCTGTATATAGTCTTCGACGATCGGTTTGGACGGGTTGCTGTCGGGGATCTCTGGCAATACCAGCATCAGGCTGGCTGCCAGAATGGTGCCTTCGGCCGATGGCCCCGCGAATTTCAGGAAGGCTGGCAGTGCGGCCCCATGGGTCTGGTAGAACTGCCCCTGATAGCCCTGTGACGCCAGCGTGGTTTGTGGCAGTGCGGCGGCGCCCCCGGTTCCGGCGATCAATACCGCATCGGGGCGCGCTGAAAGAATCTTGAGCGCCTGCCCGGTGACGGAGCTGTCCGTGCGCTGGTAGCGTTCGGCAATGATGAGGTCGATGCCGTTTTCTTTGGCCAGGGTGCTGAACACCTGGTGCCAGTCGTCGCCATAGGCATCGGCAAACCCGATGAAACCGACCGTCTTGATGCCGCGACGCTTCATGTCCTGGATCAGGGCCCGGGCAATGATGTCGGTGTTCTGCGTGGTCTTGAAGGCCCAGCGTTTCTGCTCGGTCATGGGCAGGACGACGGCGGCTGCGCCCACGGGCGCCAGCATGGGCGTACTGTTTTCTGCGATGAACGGCAGCACACTCATCGAATTGGGCGAACCGGTGGGGCCTATGATGGCATCGACCTGGGATTCCGCCATGAGTTTCTTGAAGGCCGTGACGGTTTGTGTCGGGTCGCTGCCATCGTCGAGCGCGATGTACTCGATGGTCAGGTCACCCGCCTGAGTGGGCAGCAAGGGAACCGTGTTGATTTGCGGGATGCCGACCAGGGCCGTTGGACCCGTGGCCGAGGCCACCACCCCGATCTTGACCTGTGCCTGGGCCAGGCACGAAATACCCGAGAGCAGCACAGCCAGCACACTGAACCGTAGCAGGGAAGTCTTCATTGATTACTCCGAAAGACCCGGTACGCGGACCGGGAAAACAGGATGCAGGCGGTGGCCTGCGCCGCGGCGGTCACGACCGCGCCGTCAACAGGCTGACACTGGTGTGGATGCGCGTCACGCCCCGCGCGGCAAATTTGGGTTCATGTGCGAGGACGTCGCGTGTTTCGAGCAGGCGGACCTGCCAGCGGGGCTCGAACAGTTGCCGGATTTCTGCCTCGGGCACCGAGAACGGTGGGCCGTCCATTTGTTCCTGGGGGTAATCCAGGCCCAGCAGCAGGGTTTGACAACCGGCCGGCAAGGCGCCATAGACCCGCTGTACATAGCGTTGCCGCAGCTCGGGCGTCAGGGCGATCAGGGCCGCCCGGTCGTAGCTGGCCACGCAGGCACCCAGCTCGTCGGCCTGCAGCTCGAAGATGTCGCCGCAATAAAAGCGGATGCGGTCGGCTTCGTACCAAGTGCCCTGGGTCGCGGCCCGGATGGTGGGTTGTATCCCGTGTTCATTGAAAAACTGCTCGACGGCGACGGAGGAGAGCTCGACGGCCAGCACCTCGTGGCCTTCCGCCGCCAACCAGGCGATGTCGAGTGATTTCCCGGCCAGCGGGACCAGCACGCGGCTGCCGGCGGGCAGGCCCAGAGACTGCCAGTGTTTCTGCAGCAGCGGCATCACGCGGCCCTGGTGAAAGCCGATTTGCCCTTGTTGCCAGCGCTGCAGCCAGAATTCGTTGTCCATGAATTGCCTTCTCGTAGGTGAAAGAATCAGGCCCGTGCGCCGACGGCCCCGTGCCTGGGAGGCGGGGCGCGCCTGCGCCCGCCCCGCGGTGTCATTCGAGCGCCTTGACCATGTCTTCGAGTACCTTTTTGGCATCGCCAAAGACCATCATGGTCTTGTCCATGTAGAACAGCTCATTGTCCAGCCCCGCATAGCCGGCCGCCATGCTGCGCTTGTTGACGATGACCGTGCGCGCCTTGTAGGCCTCGAGTATGGGCATGCCGGCGATGGGCGACTGGGGGTCGTTCTTGGCCGCCGGGTTGACCACGTCGTTGGCGCCGAGTACGAGCACCACGTCAGTCTGGCCGAACTCGCCATTGATGTCGTCCATCTCGAACACCTGGTCGTAGGGAACCTCGGCCTCGGCCAACAGCACGTTCATGTGTCCTGGCATGCGCCCCGCCACCGGGTGAATGGCGTATTTGACGGTGACCCCTTGCTCGCCCAGCTTGCCCGCCAGTTCTTTGAGCGCGTGCTGGGCACGGGCCACGGCCAGGCCATAGCCGGGCACGATGGTGACCGTATCGGCATTGCTCATGAGGAAGGCCGCATCGTCGGGGCTGCCGGACTTCACGCTGCGCTGCTCTTGGGCGCCGGCCGGACCCGCTGAAACATCGGCGCCGAACCCGCCCAGGATCACGTTGAAGAACGAGCGGTTCATCGCTTTGCACATGATGTAGGACAGAATGGCCCCCGATGAACCCACCAGGGATCCGGCGATGATCAGCATCGGGTTTTCCAGTGAAAACCCGATGCCGGCCGCGGCCCAGCCCGAGTAGCTGTTGAGCATCGAGATCACCACGGGCATGTCCGCGCCACCGATCGGGATGATGATGAGCACGCCCAGCACGAAGGCAATCGCCGTCATCAGCACGAAAGGCAGCCACGACTGCGTGACCATGAACCAGATGCCGCAGGCCAGCATCACCAGGGCCAGCAGCAGGTTGAGCATATGCTGGCCGGCAAACACCACCGGGGCGCCCTGGAACAGGCGGAACTTGTATTTGCCCGACAATTTGCCAAAGGCGATGACGGACCCGGAGAAGGTAATGGCCCCGACAAAGGTGCCGATGAACAGCTCGAGCCGGTTGCCGGTGGGAATGGGCGCACCGGCGGCCGCGATGTTGAAGGCATGGGGTTCGGCCACGACGGCGAAGGCGATGGCCACGGCTGCCAGGCCAATCATGCTGTGCATGAAGGCGATGAGCTCGGGCATTTTGGTCATTTGCACCTTGCGTGCCAGAACCGTGCCAAAGCTGCCGCCGATCAGCAGGCCGAGCACGATGCGCCCCAGGCCCAGGCCGGCCGCGCCGTCGCGCGACAGCTCGAAAATCAGGGCCGCGGTGGTCAGGATCGCAATGGCCATGCCCACCATGCCGAACACGTTGCCGCGCCGCGAGGTGGTCGGGTGCGACAGCCCCTTGAGCGCCTGGATGAAAAATACCGACGCGACCAGGTACAGCAGGGTGACGACGTTGGCCGAGATCATGACTGGCCCCCCTTGCGGTCCTTTTTCTTGAACATCTCGAGCATGCGCTGGGTGACCAGGAAGCCGCCGAATACGTTGACGGCGGCCAGGGCGACCGCCACGATGCCCATGACCTGGGCCAGAGTGCCTTCGGTGAGCCCGGTGGCCAGCATGGCACCCACGATCACGATGGCCGAGATGGCGTTGGTGACGGCCATCAAGGGGGTGTGCAGGGCCGGGGTCACGTTCCAGACGACGTGATAGCCCACGTAGACCGCCAGTACGAAAATGATGATGTTGATCAGGGTAGGATTGACGGCTTCCATCAGGGGTTCCTCAGTACTTGTCCATCGTGGCAGACCAGGCAGGCCTTGACGATGTCGTCGTCTTCCGGCAAGGCGAGCTGTGCCTGGTCGTTGATGATGAGTTTCAGAAAGTCGAGCAGGTTGCGCGCATAGAGTGCCGACGCGTCCGTGGCCAGGAGGGCCGGGAGATTCGTCAGCCCCACCAGCGTCACGCCGGCGTGCTCTACGACTTGGCCCGCGACCGACAGGGGGCAGTTGCCGCCCCGTTCGACAGCCAGGTCGACGATGACCGAGCCGGGCCGCATGGCGGCCACCGTGTCGGGCTGGATCAGCACCGGTGCGGGCCGGCCCGGGATCAACGCCGTGGTGATGACGATGTCGGCCTGCTTGCAGCGCTCGGCCACCAGGGTGGCCTGGCGCTGCATCCAGCTGGCGGGCATGGGGCGCGCATAGCCGCCTGTGCCTTGGGCGATTTCGCGCTCTTCGTCGGTTTCGAAGGGAACGTCGATGAACTTGCCCCCCAGGGATTCGATCTGCTCGCGTACGGCAGGGCGCACGTCGGATGCTTCGACCACGGCGCCCAGCCGCCGCGCGGTTGCGATCGCCTGCAGGCCGGCCACCCCGGCACCCAGCACCACGACCCGGGCCGCCTTGAGCGTGCCCGCGGCCGTCATCATCATGGGAAAAATGCGCCCATAGTGCTGTGTGGCCAGCAGGACGGCCTTGTAGCCCGCCAGGTTGGCCTGCGAGGACAGCACGTCCAGGCTTTGGGCGCGCGTGGTACGAGGGGCGGCCTCGAGCGCGAAGGCCGTCAGGCCTGCGCCTGCCATGGCTTGCAGGCCATCGGCATCGAACGGATCGAGCATGCCCAGCAGTACGCTGCCGGCCCGCATGCCCTGGAGCTCTTCGTGGCTGGGGCGGCGGACCTTGAGTACCAGCTCGCAGCCGAGCGCGGCCTTGGCGTCGCACAGCGTGGCCCCGGCTTTTTCATAGTCGCCATCCGGGTACCGGGCGGCCAGGCCCGCGCCCGCCTGGATCATGACGTGATGCCCTGCCTGCACCAGTTTCTTGACCGTTTCGGGGGTGGCCGCGACGCGGGTTTCACCGGGCAGCGTTTCTTGCGGAATCCCTAGCTGCATGTCGGGCTCCATCGCTTGCGGTGGCTGTATGGGCAATTCATGATATCTCCCAAGGGTTGTGTTGCAGGCATTCTTCTACGAAAGAGGGGCTTGTGCAACAAGGATAGTGGTTCTCTGGTGCGCTGGTCTCGTGCAATCATCCGTCATGAGTTAGCATTCAGCTGGTTCATTGATGGATATGTGAACGTGGATTTTACGGGACAGGTTACAACATGAGCGTGTGGTTCAAACGGGTTTTGTTCGGCCTGGTGCTGGTTTTGCTGGTGGCCGTGGTCGGTCTGGGCATCTTCCTGCTGACCTTCAACCCCAACGCGTACAAAGACAGGCTGGAAACGCTGGTGCACGAACGCACCGCCCGCACGCTCACGATCGCAGGCGATATCGGCTTGTCCTTGTTTCCGCGCATCGGCCTGTCGGTGGGTCAGGTGTCGTTATCCGGCGTGCAGGCCGACGAGCCGTTCATTTCGGTGGACAGCGCACGCTTTGCCGTGGCGATCTGGCCGTTGCTGTCCAATCGCCTGGTGGTGGATCACGTCGCCCTTTCGGGCGTCCGGGTGCGTGTCGTGCAGGACGCCGAAGGGCATTTCAATTTCGATGACCTGCTGGTACGCCGGATCGAACCGCCGACGGCCGGGGGTGGGCCCGCGGACCTCGCCACCGAGACGGCGGCGGGCGCAGCGGGCGCAGCACGCGCACCCGGCGAGGACTTGCATGTGGATATCGCGGGCCTGGATATCCGCGATGGCGAAATCCGGTACATCGACGAGCGCACGGGTCTGTCGAGCACGCTGGCCCAGATCGATGCCAGCACCGGCCGGGTGACCTACGATCAGCCCTTCGAAGTCTCGTTCAAAGCCTTGCTCTCCGGCGCCGAGCCCGTCCATGCGGCCCGTTTGCAGGCCCAGGCCCTGCTCAGCCTGAATCCCTCCGCGAACCGCTACGAGGCGCAGAAAATCCGTGTCGGCCTCGAGGGGCGCCTGGGCGATCTGGACCAGGCGCACATCACGCTGGCCGGTAATGTCGCCTGGGACGGCCGCGAACAGCGGTTTTCGGCCCAGCGCCTCGAATGGTCGCTGAAGGGTGAAATGCTGGGCGCGGGCGCCATACAGGGCTTGAAGGCGCAGCTCACGGCCGATCGGCTGAGCCTGGGGGCGCCCGGCGACGACTGGGCCGTCGACAGCCTGAGCCTGCGGGCCAGTGGCCAGCGGCAGGGGCAAGCCTTCGAGCTGGCCCTCGAGGCGCCGGCACTCAAGCTGTCCGAGCAGACGGCCGAAGCCGAGCCGGTATCCGCGACGTTCAAGAGCGGGTCCAATGATGCCGTGGTGGGGTCGCTGGGCCTCGAAGGCCTGTCGGGCAACGTCAAAGAATGGCGCTTTCGTACGCTCAAGCTCGACGGCGCCGTGCGCAGCGGTTCTCGTCTGGTCAGCCTGAAGCTCGCATCGCCGCTGAACTGGAACATGGCGAAACAGCAGGGGGCCCTGACCGCCCTGAAAGGGGACGTGGTTTTGCGCGATCAGCAGCAGCCGGATCAGGAATATTCCGTTCCCATGATTGGCAGCGTGCACGTAGACGCGGCCGCGGCCAAGGTCGATGCCGACCTGAGTGCAATGATCGACGGCGCACAGACCAGCCTGAAGGCCCACGTTGCGGGGTGGCAGGCGCTGGCGACGCGCTTTGCCCTGAAGTCCGAGCGCCTGGATCTCGATCCCTGGCTGGCCACGCCGGCGTCTTCCGAAGCGGGTCCGGAGGCCGATTCCGGCACGCCGGGTGCGGCCGCCGGCACCCCGTCGCCGCAGCCGGCCGATTCAGCGCGAAACCCCGGTTTCGATCTGGCGTTTCTCGAGCATCTGGACCTGGATGGCGAGATCGCGGTGGCCGATCTGCGAGCGCATGGCGTTCAGCTCAGCAAGGTGCAGGGGCGGTTGCAGGCCAAAAAAGGCACCTTGGCGCTCTCGGGCCTGAAGGCGGGCCTGTATGGCGGGGCGCTGACCGGGCACCTGACAGCCTCGGCAGACCATCATTTCAGCGCCAAGGTGGATCTGGCCAAGGTGGCGGTGGGCCCTTTGCTGCAGGCCGCCATGGGCCGGCAGCCCGTGTCGGGCACCCTCGGGCTGGGGGTCGACCTGAACACGGCCGGCAATACCGGGGACACCATGCTGGCCAACCTGGGGGGGCGCGCAGATTGGCGGATGACCGACGGGGCGGTGCATGGCGTAGACGCCGAGCGCACGCTGACCGAGGTCGCGCGCTCCTTGTCCAACGTCCTCAAGGGTCGGCTGGATGCTGTATCCTCGCCCTTCGACCCCCAGGGTCGCACACCCTTCAGCCAGTTGAGCGGGCATCTCGACCTGAGTCAAGGGCAAGGTGTCGTGTCACGCTTCGTGCTGGCCTCCAACCTGTTGCGGGTGACCGAAGGGGATCCGGCGCGGATCAGCCTGACGGGCCGAACGCTGGACCTCATCTTGCGGGTGCAGGTGGCGGCCAAGTTGCCCAAAGCGCTCAAGGGCGCCCTCGACCCACTCGCGGGCGCCACCATCCCGATCCGCATCGAGGGGCCCTGGGGGGATCCTGCGTATTCGGTGCGTTGGTCGGATGTACGCAACCAGGCGGTACAGCAGGTGGTGAAGACGGGGTTGATGGATTTACTCGAAGGGCGTGATCCGCTCGACCAGGCGCAGCTGCCCGAGGTGGATGGCGATGGGCTGCCGGCCGAGTCGGCGCCGGATCCGGTCGAGCGCATCGGAAAGGCCCTCAAGGGTCTGTTGGGGAAATAAGTTGAGGGAACCATGAATACACCGGACACAACGGATCAGCCGGGCTTTCAGCCTCTGGCGTCAGGGCCGATGCTGCAAGACGAGGCCGCCGGCCCTTGGCATCGCCGCTGGCTGGTGGTGGATGCCGGCCTGAACTGGCTGGACGCGCACCAGGCCCCGGGTTTGTCGGGCCTGGACCTGCAACTGCGGTTTGGCTATCTGGCACTGCGGGCGCCCGGCATGCTGCGCCTGGACATACCGCTGGAGGTCATCGAAGACGACCCCGACGTGGAATGTGTCGTGCAGGTGGCCGGGCAATCCGTGCGCGCCGTGGATGAAGGGGATATCGCGGCCGCCTGGTTCGAGCAATGGCTGGGGCAGCCCTGCCGGCTGGTCAAGATTCACCCCGAAGCCGCTGCCGTTCGCTGGCCCTGAACGCATCCGGCCAGGCCGGCCGGTATTGCATCAGTCGGGTGTTTGCGAGTGCTGCTCGCGCCAGATCTTGGCCTTGGCGTGCAGCCAGCGCTCGACGGACGGAAACACGAATTTGCTGACGTCCCCGCCCAGGATGGCGATTTCGCGCACGATGGTGCCTGAAATGAACTGATACTGATCGGATGGCGTCATGAACAGGGTTTCGACTTCAGGCAGCAGGTGGCGGTTCATGCCTGCCATCTGGAACTCGTATTCGAAGTCGGAGACCGCCCGCAAACCGCGGACAATGACGCGGGCGTCTTGTTCGCGCACGAAATCCTTGAGCAGGCCCGCAAAACTGCGCACCCGCACGTTGGGATAGTGCCCCAGGACTTCATCGGCAATTTCCAGCCTTTCCTGCAGCGTGAAGAATGGCCGTTTGTTCTGGCTGTGCGCCACCCCCACGACCACCTGGTCGAACAGGCTGGCCGCACGTCGCACGAGGTCTTCGTGCCCGCGCGTGAGGGGGTCGAAAGTGCCCGGATAGACAGCAGTGATCATTCAGCCTCCGATGGATGGATGGTGGGGGGACCCGGTTCGCCAGGGTCATTATTCCTGTTTTCTTGCAATGCAGCAAACTGAATCAGGCCATAGTGCACCCGCCCTGCCTTGGCGTGGCGCACGAGTTCGCTGCGCGGCGGTGCGACGGGCAGTGGCGCTTCGGATTCGAGGTAGATCAGCCCCCCCGGCACGAGGGCCCGCCCCGCCAGCGGCAGTGTCCGTTCCAGCCAATGCGCCCCGAAGGGTGGGTCCAGCAGCAGCAGATCGAAGCGCGGCTGGGCCTGGTGCCGCAGAAAGGCCAGGGCGTCGCCGGCATGGATCCGGATAGCGGGCGACTGAAGCCGGGCCTGCGTGGCCCGCAGACCCCTCAGGGCGACCGCGGAGGACTCGACCAGACAGGCCTCGGCCACCCCGCGTGAGGCGGCCTCGAATCCCAGGGCGCCCGTACCGGCAAACAGATCGAGGACGCGCCGCCCGGCAAAACGGCCGCCCCACAGGTGGTGCAGCCAGTTGAACAGGGTTTCGCGGACCCGATCGGGCGTAGGGCGCAGGTGATCGGATGGCGGCACCGGTATCGGCGTCTTGCGGTACGTACCGCCTACAATACGGATCTGGTGTTTTTTCATGCGCTGCACTCACGCGAAAGCGACATGCCCCTGCCCGAGCGCTTCGGGCACGGTGCAGGTTTCAGGGGTGGCCGTTCGCATCAACTTTCAGTGTAAAGCCCATGTTCAGATTTTTTAAGAAAAAGAGTCCGGCAGAACTTAAAAATGACGCGCCTTCTTCGGTGCCGGACGATACACCGCACCCGGCGGACGCGCACGTGGCCGCCGCACCGCCGGATGGATCCATCGCGCCGCCGGAACCGTCCGTATCACAGGCGGACATCGCGCCGCCGCTGGCCAGTGCGGCCGCGCCGATGGTGGCGCAGCCGTCTGGGGATCCGGCCTCCGCAGAAAAAAAGCGCTCGTGGCTCGGGCGCCTGCGCAGCGGGCTGGCACGCACCAGCCTGGGTGGCCTGTTCGTGGGGGTGCCAGTCGATGAAAACCTGTTCGAAGAACTTGAGTCGGCGCTCATCATGGCGGATGCCGGGGTGGACGCCACCCAGATCTTGTTGTCAGCGCTGCGCCAGCGGGTGCGCAAAGAGCGGCTCGAGCAGGCCGAAGCGGTGCGCAGGGCCCTGCAAAGCCTGCTGGCGGATCATCTGCGCGTGCTCGAGAAGCCGTTCGTGGTGGGTGAGACGCATCCCATGGTGATCATGGTGGCCGGTGTCAACGGCGCTGGCAAGACCACGTCTATCGGCAAGCTGGCCCATGCCCTGCAGGCGCGCGGGGCTTCTGTACTGCTGGCTGCGGGCGACACGTTCCGGGCGGCGGCCCGTGAGCAGTTGCAGGCCTGGGGGGCGCGCAATCGGGTGACGGTGATCGCCCAGGAAGGCGGGGATCCCGCGGCCGTGGCCTTCGACGCCGTGCATGCCGGGCAGGCGCGGGGCGCCGATGTCGTCATCGTCGATACCGCTGGGCGCCTGCCCACGCAGCTGCACCTGATGGAAGAACTCAAGAAGATCCGTCGCGTCATCGGCAAGGCAATGGCCGATGCGCCGCACGAAGTACTGCTGGTGGTCGATGGGAATACCGGCCAGAATGCGCTGGCGCAGATCCGCGCCTTCGACGCTGCGCTGGGGCTCACCGGGCTGGTGGTCACCAAGCTCGATGGCACGGCCAAGGGCGGGACCCTGGCTGCGGTGGCGGCGGGTAGCCAGGGCGTACGCCCGGTCCCGGTGTACTGGATCGGTGTGGGCGAAGGCATGCAGGATCTGCAGCCCTTCGTGGCCGACGAGTTCGCCGAGGCCCTGCTCGGCCAGGGGTGAAACCCCTTTGGCATTAAAATGGCGTCATTCGGACTTTTTCGACAGGCTGGACAACGTCATGAGTATTTCAAAAGGGGCGGCGGCCACTGCGTCGCCCATGTTCAACATCTCCCCCGTGGTAGAGATCGTGGCCGAATTGCGCGCCGGCCGCATGGTCATCCTGGTGGATGAAGAAGATCGTGAAAATGAAGGCGACCTGGTCCTGGCGGCTGATTTCGTCACCGCAGAGGCCATCAATTTCATGGTGACCCATGCGCGTGGCCTGGTGTGCCTGACGCTCACCGAAGACCGCTGCCAACAGTTGCAGCTGCCCATGATGGCCAGCCAGAACGGCACCCGTTACGGCACCAACTTCACCGTGTCGATCGAAGCGGCCCATGGGGTGGACACAGGGATCTCGGCAGCGGACCGGGCGCGCACCATTCAGGCCGCGGTCGCGCGCGATGCCAAACCGGCCGATCTCGTGCAGCCCGGACACATCTTTCCCGTGCGCGCGGTCCAGGGGGGGGTGCTGGTGCGGGCCGGTCACACCGAAGCGGGGTGCGATCTCACCGCCATGGCCGGCCTGACGCCGGCGGCGGTGATCTGCGAGATCCTCAAGCCGGATGGCACCATGGCGCGTTTGCCCGATCTCATGGTCTTCGCCCGCGAGCACGGCCTGAAGATCGGCACCATCGCCGATCTCATCCAGTATCGCAGCGAGCACGAATCCATGATCGAGCGGCTGGTGGCGCGCCCCGTGAACACGCCCTGGGGCGCCTTCACGGCCGTGGCCTACCGAGACCGGGCCTCTCATGCGCCCCATTTGGCACTGGTGCACGGCAAGATCCAGCCCGACCACGAAACCCTGGTCAGGGTACACGAACCCACCAGCGTGATCGATCTGCTCTGCGACTGCGACACCCAGCACAGCTGGTCCATCCCAGAAGCCTTGCGGGCCATTTCCGCAGCCGCCAGCGGGGTCCTGGTGCTGCTCAATTGCCAGGGGTCCGCCGACCAGATATTCGCACAGTTTGCACTTTGGCAGCAGCTGCAAGAACAAGACCCGCAGGCCGAATCCTCACTGGCGGGCGAGCGTCATGGCTTGCGCACGTTTGGCATCGGCGCGCAAATCCTGCGCGATCTGGGGGTGGGGCAGGCCCGCCTGCTGGCCAGGCCGCGCAAAATGCCCAACGTGGCCGGGTTTTCTCTCACCATTACGGGTTACCATAATGAAACCGGCGAATCCGACGCCACGACTTGATCAGGATACCCAGATATGAACCCCTACGTGATGACCCCCGATCTCAACGGGGAAGGCCTGCACATTGGCATCGTGCGTTCACGGTTCAATGCCGAAATCGGCGAGGCCGAACTGCAAACCTGCCTGGCCGAACTGGCCACCCTGGGCGTAGACGAGCGCGATGTCATGGTGGTTTCGGTGCCCGGTGCCCTCGAAATCGGTACGGCGCTGGCGCAAATGGCGGAAACCTTCGAATTCGATGCCCTGATCGCCTTGGGTGCCGTCATCCGGGGCGAAACTTATCATTTCGAAATCGTCAGCAATGAATCGGCCTCGGCCATCAGCCGGGTGGCGCTCGAAACCGGGATCCCGGTGGCCAATGGGGTGCTCACCACCGACACGGACGAGCAGGCGCTGGCCCGTGCCGCCGACAAGGGGCGCGACTGCGCGCGGGCCGCCGTCGAAATGGCCAATCTGGTGGCCGCGCTCGAGCCCGAGCTCGATGAAGACGATTTCGACGAAGACGAAGACGACGACTTCGATGACGACGAAAACGACGATGACGATGACTGAATCACGTGCGCCGCGTGCCGCGGCGCGCGTGACATCGCGCAGTGCCCGGCGCATGGCGCGTGAATTCGCCCTGCAGGGTATCTATGCCTGGCTGCTGCAGGGTGCAGACGGTAGCCAGGAACTGGGCGCCATCGATGCCCACGTGCGCGACGGCACCGATTTCGACCAAGCGGACGGGGGTTGGTATCAAACACTGCTGCTCGGGGCCGTACGGCAGGCCCCCGCCTTGCGTGAGCGTTTTCTGCCGTACGTCGACCGGCCGCTGGCTGAACTTTCTCCCATCGAGCATGCCATTCTGCTCATGGGCAGTTTCGAGCTCATTCATCACATCGAGGTCCCTTACCGCGTGGCCATCAACGAAGCGGTCGAGCTGGCCAAATCGTTCGGGGGCACCGACGGCTATCGGTTCGTGAACGGGGTGCTCGACCGGTTGGCAGCCGAAGTCCGGGCCGCAGAATTCCAGGCCCGGACGCGGGCCTGAGCCGGGGGCCGCATGGCACAGGGCGGCGAATTCGATCTCATCCGGCGCCACTTCAGCCGTCCGGTGCCCGCGCCTTTCCTCGGGGTGGGCGATGACTGCGCCCTGTTGCCGATCCGCGAGGGCCATCAGTTGGCCGTCAGCACAGACATGCTCCTCGAAGGGCGGCATTTCCTGCCGCAGTCGGATCCCGTCGATCTGGGACACAAGGCGCTGGCGGTCAATCTGTCCGACCTGGCGGCGATGGGTGCCCGCCCGCTGGGCTGCACGCTGGCGCTGGGCCTGCCGTACGTGGATGACACCTGGCTGCAAGGCTTTGCCCAAGGCTTTCATGCCCTGGCCGATGCGGCGCACTGCCCGCTGCTGGGGGGCGACACCACGCGCAGCGGACAGGGCATGGTCCTGTGTGTGACAGTGCTGGGCGAGGTGCGCCCCGAGCTGGCCCTGCGCCGCGATGCGGCGCGGGTGGGCGACGACGTCTGGGTATCCGGCGCCCTGGGGGCGGCGGATATTGCGTTGCGCTGGTTGCAGGGGCAGCTGCCCGACCCCTCGGGGCGTTTGGCGCCGCTGCGTTCGGCCCTCGAGCGGCCACAGCCGCGTCTGGCCCTGGGGCAGGGTTTGTGCGGCCTCGCGCACGCGGCCATCGATATTTCCGATGGCCTGTTGCAGGATTTGGGGCATGTATTGGCGGCCAGCGGGTGTGCTGCGCGCATCTGGTTCGACGCGATTCCGGTTCACCCAGCCTTGCAGGGGCTGGCCCCGGATCTCGTGCAACACGCCGTGCTGGCTGGGGGGGACGCCTACGAACTCTGTTTTACGGCGCCTGTGGGGCAGCGGGCGCATATCGAGGCCCTGGGGCAGCGTCTCGGCGTGGCGCTGACCCGCATCGGATCTCTGGAACCCGGCGCCGGGTGGCAGGTGCTCGATGCCGACGGCCGGCCCATGGTCGTACGGCAAGCGGGGTTCGATCACTTTGCCGCGTCCGAACAAGACGCGCCGCCCGGGGTGGCGCCATGAAACCGGGGGCGCCGACGGCCACAGGAACACACCCTGTCCACCCGACACCGGCCTGGGTGTTCGCCCGGCCAGAGCGTATCCTGGCGTTCGGCTTCGGGTCCGGGCTGATCACGCCGGCGCCAGGCACCTGGGGCACCTTGCTGGGTTGGGCCTTGTGGGCTGCATTTCTGCAGCGGCTGGGCACGATCCCGCTGGTCATACTGCTGATCGCGTCTTTCGGGGTCGGCTGCCTGGCCGCGCAGCGCTGCGGGCAGGATCTCGGCGTGGCCGATCATGGCGGCATCAACTGGGACGAAATCGTCGCCATATGGCTTGTGCTTTGGTGGGTGCCAGGCGGTTTTTGGGCGCAAGGCGCCGCCGTCGTCCTGTTCCGGTTCTTCGACATCGCCAAGCCGCCGCCGGTGGGGTGGCTGGACACACACTACAAGAATGGTTTCGGGGTGATGGTCGATGATCTGGTGGCCGCGTTGTACGCCATTCTGGTCATGGCCGTGTTGACCTATTTTGGGGTATTTCCATGATCGACGATGATATCCTGGCGCTGGCGTCCGGATTCGGGGCCAGTCTGCACCGTGCCGGCATGCGGTGCATGACGGCCGAGTCCTGTACCGGGGGTCTGCTGGCCGGGGCCATTACCGCGGTCCCCGGATCCAGTCAGTGGTTCGAGTGCGGCTATGTCACCTATTCCAATCAGGCCAAGATCGGGGTTTTGCAGGTGTCGGCGCATACCCTCGAGCGCCACGGGGCGGTCAGCCAGGAGACGGCGATCGAAATGGCTTCGGGTGCCCTGCTGGCCATGCCTGACGCGCACCTGGCCCTGTCGACCACCGGGATTGCCGGGCCCGACGGCGCAACGGTCGGCAAGCCGGTCGGTATGGTGTGTTTCGGGCTGGCCCGGCGCACACCGACCGGCATCGTCACACGCGCCGACGTCCAGCTCTTCGATGGCGACCGGCATGCCGTGCGCATGGCATCGGTGCGTCATGCGCTGCAATGGGCGCTGGGCGACATCGCTGCCTGATCATCCGCCCACTGGCTTCGTCGAGGCATCCAGCGCGGCACGTATCGCGCTGCGCGTGACCCGGGCCGTTTTGGCGGCGGCCTGGGCCCAGTTGCTGTCCGTCCCCGCATAAAGGATGGCGCGTGCCGAGTTGATCATCATCCCGGTGCCATTGTTCGTGCGGCCAGCCGCCACGGTGGCCGATATGTCACCCCCCTGCACCCCGATGCCCGGGATGAGCAGGGGCATGTCACCCACGCGCCTGCGTACGTGTGCGATTTCCTCTGGAAAGGTGGCGCCGACCACCAGCGCGCACTGGCCGGTGGTATTCCATACCCGGGCCACCTGGTCGGCGACGTGCAGGTACAGGGGCGTGCCGTTGGCCAGGCGCATGTCCTGGAGGTCCGCACCCCCCACGTTGGAGGTTCGGCACAGGATGATCACGCCCCGGTCGCCGTAGTCCAGGTAGGGCTGGACCGAGTCGCGGCCCATGTAGGGATTCACCGTGACCGCGTCTGCCCGGTAGCGTTCGAATGCCTCGCGCGCGTATTCGCTTGCGGTGCTGCCGATGTCGCCGCGCTTGGCATCCAGGACGACCGGCAGGTGGGGATAGTGTTCGTGAATGTATTGGCAGATATCCTCGAGCTGGTCTTCTGCGCGATGGGCGGAAAAGTAGGCGATCTGTGGCTTGAAGCCGCACGCATAGGGGGCGGTGGCATCGATGATGGTCTGGCAGAATGTCTTGATGGCATCGGGCCTGCCTGCCAGTTCTGCGGGAAACCTGCGCGGATCGGGATCCAGGCCCACCATGAGCAGGGAATCCTGGACGGCCCAGGCGTTTTTGAGCTTGTCGATGAAATTCATGGCAACACGAAGTCTGAGTCAGGAAAATGGATCGGGGTGGGCGTGTCCCGGATGCGGTCAGGCTGGCATGGCGATCTGTCAGCCAGGCCACCAGCGGGGCAGCAGCAGGCTGGCCCATATGGCCGCTGCGAGCACCGTAGCCAGCAGAACGGCGGCGCTGCCGAGATCCTTGGCGCGTCCGAGCAGGGGATGATGTTCGGTGCTGATCGCGTCGGCCAGCGCCTCGATTGCTGAATTCACGAGTTCGATGATCAGCATGAGGGCGATGCTGCCCACGAGCAGCAGTTGTTCGATGGTGCTGCGCCCCAGCCAGATCGCCAACGGCATGAAGACCACCGCCAGAAGGACCTCGAGCCGAAAGGCGGCTTCGTGGCGCCATGCGGCGCCCAGCCCCTGCATGGAAAAGCCGAAGGCCTGCATGATGCGGGAAACGGGCCCGGTGCTTTTGTCGAAAGAGGTGCGCGCCATAGTGGTCTCGTGAATATCGAGGATCATAGGCAGCTGGATGGGTTTATTCAAGCGGCCAGCAGAAAAAACCCCCGCCTGGGGGTCTGGCCCAGGCGGGGGTTTGCAGCCCACTGGGCGTGGGCTGTTGTCGGAGACGGTGCGACCGGGCTCAGAAGCCGCCCATGCCACCCATGCCACCCATCCCGCCCATGTCGGGCATCGGGGCTGCGGGCTTGTCTTCGACGATTTCAGCCACGGCGGCCTCGGTGGTCAGCAGCAGGCTGGCAACCGATGCGGCATTTTGCAGGGCCGTGCGGGTGACCTTGGTGGGATCGATCACGCCTTGCTCGACCAGATCGCCGTACTCGCCCGTCGCGGCGTTGTAGCCAAAATTGCCTTCGCCCTTTTCGACTGCGTTGACGATGACGCTGCCTTCTTCACCGGCGTTGTTCACGATGGTGCGCAGGGGCGATTCGATGGCGCGCAGCACCAGCTTGATGCCGGCATCCTGGTCGGCATTGGCGCCCGTGACCTTGGCCACGGCGGCCTTGGCACGGATCAGCGCGACACCGCCGCCCGGGACGATGCCTTCTTCGACGGCCGCGCGCGTGGCGTGCAGGGCGTCTTCGACACGGGCCTTCTTTTCCTTCATTTCGACTTCGGTGGCCGCACCCACGCGGATGACGGCCACGCCGCCGGCCAGTTTGGCCACGCGCTCTTGCAGCTTCTCGCGGTCGTAGTCGGACGTGGCTTCTTCGATCTGCGTGCGAATCTGCTTCACGCGCGCTTCGATGTTGGCTGCCTGGCCGGCACCGTCGATGACGGTGGTGTTTTCCTTGGCCACTTCGATGCGCTTGGCCTGGCCGAGCAGTTCGAGGGTGGCTTTTTCCAGGGACAGGCCGGTTTCTTCGGAGATCACCGTGCCCCCCGTCAGGATGGCGATGTCTTCGAGCATGGCCTTGCGGCGGTCACCGAAGCCAGGTGCTTTGACGGCCGTGGTCTTGAGGATGCCGCGGATGTTGTTGACCACCAGGGTGGCCAGGGCCTCGCCTTCGACGTCTTCGGCCACGATCAGCAGCGGACGGCTGGATTTGGCCACTTGCTCGAGCACCGGCAGCAGATCGCGGATGTTGCTGATTTTCTTGTCGAAGATCAGGATGTACGGATCTTCGAGCACCGACACCTGCTTGTCGGGATTGTTGATGAAGTAGGGCGACAGGTAGCCACGGTCGAATTGCATGCCCTCGACCACGTCGAGTTCGTTTTCGAGCGACTTGCCGTCTTCGACGGTGATCACGCCTTCCTTGCCGACCTTGTCCATCGCATTGGCGATGATTTCGCCCACGGACTCGTCGCTGTTGGCCGAGATGGAGCCGACCTGAGCGATCGCCTTGCTGGTGGTGCAGGGCTTGGACAACTTGTGGAGCTCGTCCACCACGACAGCCACGGCCTTGTCGATGCCGCGCTTGAGGTCCATCGGGCTGATGCCGGCCGCTACATATTTCAGGCCTTCTTCGACGATGGACTGGGCCAGCACCGTGGCGGTGGTGGTGCCGTCACCGGCATTGTCGGACGTCTTGGAGGCGACTTCCTTCACCAGCTGAGCGCCGATGTTCTCGAATTTGTCTTTGAGTTCGATTTCCTTGGCAACCGACACCCCGTCCTTGGTGACGTTGGGGGCGCCGAAGGAGCGATCGAGTACGACGTTGCGGCCTTTCGGGCCCATGGTGGTTTTGACGGCGTTGGCCAGAACATTGACCCCGCGCACGATGCGCGAGCGGGCGTCATCGCCAAAATAAACTTGCTTTGCAGCCATTTTGAAATTCCCTGGAGTGAAACGGATCTGAGATTACTGGATCACCGCGAGAACTTCTTCTTCGCGGATGACGAGGACTTCTTCGCCGTCGACCTTGACGGACTGGCCGGCATACTTGCCGAACAGCACCTTATCGCCGACTTTCAAGTCGACTGGGATGACCTTGCCGTCTTCAGTCTTCTTGCCTGGGCCAACGGCCAGAACTTCGCCCTGATCGGGCTTTTCAGCCGCGCTGTCAGGGATGACGATACCCGAAGCGGTGGTGCGCTCGTTGTCCAGACGCTTGACGATCACGCGATCGTGCAAAGGACGCAGTGCCATGGAGGAACTCCTGTAGGTAGACATTGTTGGAAATTCAGGGGCGTTGTTAGCACTCAACCCCATCGAGTGCTAATTATAAGGACGATTTTCTGAATTTCAAGGGGTACCTTGGCAATATTCTCATTCGTCCACGCGGACTGCCCGCTGGCCGAACATCAGGCGTGACCCTCCTTCTGCGCCGTATTTTTCGCCAAGGCCCTGAGCTGGACCTTGTCCACCTTGCCAGTGGAACCTTTGGGCAGTTCCAGGAGCACCACAAAGCGTTCCGGGATTTGCCAGCGTGGGAATCGGGTTTCGCAGATGCCTCGACGTTTTGTACCGCCTTTAAACGAATGGCGGATACGACGCCCAGGTCATTCTTCAAGCATGCCAGTGTCCCTTGGCGACCGGATGAAGCCATGTATACATGATCAGCGCACATAAGGAATTCCTACGATAGTTAATAACTATCGCAGAAATTGAGACAATCAATTTTACTTATTGAGCGCCTTTGCCTACACTGGCTCCTGTCGCCCTCGCGGCCTTTTTCAACGTTTTCAAGGAGCACTGTATGTCTCTGATCAACACCACCATCAAGCCCTTCAAGGCCACTGCCTACCATAACGGCAAGTTTGTGGACGTTAGCAACGAAACGGTCGCCGGCAAGTGGTCCGTATTCGTCTTTTATCCGGCCGACTTTACCTTCGTCTGCCCCACCGAGCTCGAAGACTTGGCCGACCATTACGCCGAATTCCAGAAGATGGGAGTCGAGGTGTACTCGGTGTCCACCGACACGCACTTCGCGCACAAGGCCTGGCACGACACGTCCGAAGCCATCAAGAAGGTCAACTATCCGATGATCGGTGATCCCACCCACCAGCTGTCGCGCAATTTCGATGTTCTGATCGAAGAAGAAGGCGTGGCGCTGCGGGGCACGTTCGTGGTCAATCCGGCCGGCGAAATCAAGGTGCTCGAAATCCATGACAACGGCATCGGCCGTGACGCCTCCGAGCTCCTGCGCAAGGTCAAGGCGGCGCAGTATATTGCGGCGCATCCCGGTGAAGTATGCCCGGCCAAGTGGGAAGAGGGCGCGAAGACGCTGAAGCCGTCGCTGGATCTGGTGGGCAAGATCTAAGTCAGCCATATTTATACAAAGGGGACCGCCATGCTGGACGCCAATCTGAAAGCACAATTAGCCACGTATCTCGAGCGCGTCACTCAGGCGCTCGAACTGCGTGCCGCCTTGGGTGACGATGCCGGTTCGCGCGAGCTGCAGGCCTTTCTCGAAGAGATTGCAGCGCTGTCCGGCCAAATCACGCTGGTGCAGGCCGAGGCGCCCGATGGTCGGGTGCCCTCGTTCGAAATCGCGCGCGCAGGCTCCGACATCGGCGTGCGTTTTGCCGGCATTCCCCTGGGGCACGAATTCACTTCGCTGGTATTGGCCTTGCTGCAAGTGGGCGGGCATCCCCCCCGGCTGGACGACGACGTCATCGAGCAGATCCGGGCCTTGCCGGGCGATTACCACTTCGAGACCTTCTTTTCGCTGTCCTGCCAGAATTGCCCGGATGTCGTGCAGGCCCTGAATGCCATGTCGGTCATCAACCCGCGCATCCGGCACGTCGCCATCGATGGCGCACATTTCCAGGACGAGGTTCAGGCTCGCGAGATTCTTTCCGTGCCAGCCGTGTTCCTCGATGGTGCGCTGTTCCACCAGGGGCGCGCCGGGGTTGAAGAATTGCTGGCCCTGCTCGATGCGGGTGATGACGAGGCCAAGGTCCAGGCGCTGAATGCACGCGAGCCATTCGACGTGCTGGTCGTCGGCGGCGGCCCCGCAGGCGCGGCGGCGGCTGTGTATGCCGCACGCAAGGGGATCCGCACGGGTGTGGTGGCGGAACGCTTTGGCGGCCAGGTGCTGGATACCATGGCCATAGAAAACTACATCTCCATCCTCGAAACCGAAGGGCCCAAGTTTGGCGTGGCGCTCGAGCAGCACGTCAAGGCCTACGAGGTGGACATCATGAACCTGCAGCAGGCACGCCGGCTGATACCTGGCCAGCCGGTGCAGGTCGAGCTGGCCAATGGCGCCGTGCTCAAGGCGAAAAGCGTGATTCTTTCCACGGGTGCGCGCTGGCGCCAGATCAACGTGCCCGGAGAGGACGAATACCGCAATCGCGGCGTGGCATACTGCCCGCACTGCGACGGCCCCCTGTTCAAAGGCAAGCGCACAGCCGTGATCGGTGGCGGCAACTCTGGCGTGGAGGCGGCAATCGACCTGGCGGGTCTGGTGGGGCATGTCACGCTGATCGAATTCGACCACGCGCTGCGGGCCGATGACGTGTTGCAGCGCAAGCTGCGCAGCCTGCCCAATGTCACGATCCTCACGTCGGCACAAACGACCGAAATCCACGGGGATGGCAAGCGGGTCACCCACCTGAGCTACAAAGACCGCAACACCGGGGCGATGCATCAGGTCGATCTCGAAGGGGTCTTCATCCAGATTGGCCTGGTGCCCAACACCGAGTGGCTCAAGGGGGTTGTCGATCTGTCGCCGCATGGTGAGATCCTGGTGGATGCGCGAGGCCAGACCTCCGTGCCCGGGGTCTTCGCGGCGGGCGATGTGACCACCGTGCCGTACAAGCAGATCATCATCGCCGCCGGCGAAGGCGCCAAGGCCGCATTGGCTGCTTTCGACTACCTGATCCGCAGCTCGGTGGAGACGTCCGAGGCCGCCTGAGGGCAGTCTTGCGTGGGCATGGGGCCTTTTCGTGCGCCTGGCTTCGGGCATGGGCAAGGGCACGATCTGCACGCTGCGCCGGCCTGAAATCAGGGTTAACCCTTTTGGAGCCGCAGCGATCACTCAGTAGAATTGGCCATCTCTCCCGTCCCGCACGACACCTGGATCCATCCATGCCCCCTCGCCTGGCTCTGCACCGCATCAGCAAGCGCTATCCTGCCGTACTGGCCAATGACGCCGTCGATCTGGCGGTCGAACCTGGGGAAATCCATGCGGTGCTGGGTGAAAATGGCGCCGGCAAGTCCACGCTGATGAAGATCATCTATGGGGTGGTGCGCCCGGATGCCGGCGAGATTCACTGGGATGGCCAGCCCGTACAGGTCGACAATCCCGCAGCGGCCCGTGCGTTGGGGCTGGGCATGGTATTCCAGCATTTTTCATTGTTCGATACGCTCACGGTGGTCGAGAACATCGCACTGGGCCTGCCACCCGGTACGCCGCTGCCCACGCTGGCGGGGCAGATCACTGAAACGGCGCGCCAGTACGGGCTCGAAGTGGAACCTCTAAGACATGTGCATACCTTGTCGGTCGGTGAACGGCAGCGTGTCGAGATCGTACGTGCCTTGCTTGGCAAGCCGCGGCTGCTGATCCTGGACGAGCCCACTTCCGTCCTTACGCCGCAAGCCGTTCAGCGCCTGTTCGACGTCTTGCGGCAGTTGGCCAGCGAAGGTTGCAGCATCCTCTACATCAGCCACAAACTCGACGAAATCCGCGCGCTGTGCCATCGCTGCACGGTCATGCGTGCGGGCAAGGTCACCGGGGTCTGCGACCCGCGCGAGGAAACCGAAGCCAGTCTGTCGCGCCTCATGATAGGGGCCGATCTGCCGGTCCCTGTGCGCCAGAGCCGCGCGCCCGGGCCGCTGCGCCTGCAGGTGCAAGGGCTGGATCTCGAGCGCGCGCATCCGTTCGCCACCCGCCTCGAGCACATCCACTTCGGCCTGCATGAGGGCGAGATCCTGGGTGTTGCCGGCGTGTCTGGCAATGGTCAGCAAGAACTCATGGGGGTGCTGTCCGGCGAAGACACCCGAGCGCGGCCCGACAGCATCGTGCTCGATGGTCAGGCCATGGGGCAGCGGCCAGTCTCCTGGCGTCGCGAACACGGCATGGCATTCGTGCCCGAAGAACGGCTGGGGCGGGGTGCCGTACCCGAGCTCAGTCTGGGCCGTAATCTGCTGCTGACCCATCAGGGGCCGAACACCGTACGTCGCGGCTGGATCCGCGAGGGCGCCGTGCACCGTCTCACAACGGACGTCATCCGGCGGTTTGGCGTGAAGGCGCCCGGGCCGCAGGCACAGGCAGGCAGTCTTTCGGGGGGCAATCTACAAAAATACATCGTAGGTCGCGAGGTGATCGCGGCGCCGCGCGTCCTGATCATCGCGCAGCCCACCTGGGGGGTCGACGTCGGTGCGGCCGCCCGCATCCGCAATGAATTGCTGGCCTTGCGCGAGGCAGGCTGTGCCCTGCTGCTGATCTCCGAAGAGCTGGACGAACTCCTCGAGCTCTCCGACCGCCTGGTGGTCATGGCCAAGGGGCGCATGTCGCCGGCGTTGTCCCGCAGCGAAGCTACGCGCGCGCAGATCGGCCAGTGGATGAGTGGCCTGTGGCCAGGGGCCGGTGACCTGGCCGCCTCATCTGGTGCGGCGGCGCCCGGGGTGCAGCATGCTTGAATTGGTGCCGCGTGCCGAGCCTTCTCGGCGCATGCTGTGGCTGTCGCCTTTGCTGGCCTTGCTGCTGACGGCCTTGTGCGGTGCGCTGATGTTCATCGGCGTCGGCAAGTCTCCCGTCCAGGGGCTGCATGTGCTGCTTGTTGCTCCGTTGTCCAGCCTGCAGGGCTGGGCCGAGATCGGGGTCAAAATGGCACCGCTTTTATTGTGTGCCATCGGCTTGGCACTGTGCTTTCGTGCCAACGTGTTCAACATCGGCGCCGAAGGCCAGCTGGTCGTGGGCTCGATCGCGGCGTCGGCCTTTGTCCTGACTTTCGATGACGGGAGCGGCGGGCAGGGCGGCTGGCTGATGATTGCGCTGGCCGTCCTGGCCGGCGCAGTCGGCGGCGCTTTTTGGGCGAGCATCGTGGCCTGGCTGCGGGATCGCTTTCATGCCAATGAAATCCTGGTGTCGCTGATGCTGGTCTATGTGGCCGAACTGCTCCTCAGTTATTTGGTACATGGCGTGATGCGCGACCCGGATGGCTTTGGTTTTCCGCAGTCACGCATGTTCGATGACGACTTTCTCCTGCCCATCCTGCCCGGTACACGATTGCACGTGGGGATTATCCTGGCGGGGCTGGTGGCGTTGTGGGCGTGGCTGTTTCTCGCTCGCCTGCTGGCCGGTTTTCGCCTCACGGTAGGGGGGCTGGCGCCGCTGGCGGCCCGTTATGCCGGGTTTTCTTCGCGCCGTGCGCTGTGGGGCTGCCTGCTGGGTTCGGGGGCGCTGGCGGGGGTGGCGGGCGCCTGTGAAGTCATGGGTCCGATCGGCCAGCTGACGCCGTCGGTATCGCCAGGTTACGGCTTTGCCGCCATCATCGTGGCATTCGTGGGCAGGCTGCATCCGATTGGTGTCATTTTTGCCAGCTTCATCATGGCTCTCTTCTATATCGGCGGCGAACTCTCACAGACCCGGCTGGGTATGCCCAGTGCGATCACCGGCATCTTCCAGGGGATTCTCCTGTTTTCCCTGTTGGCTTGTGACGTGCTGATTCATCAACGCTTGCGCTGGAGGTCCTGAGGCCATGGATGCACTGGCTCCACTGATCGCAGCCGCCATGATGGCGGGCACGCCCCTGATGCTCGCCGCATTGGGCCTGCTGGTCAACGAGAAGTCCGGCGTCATCAATCTGGGTTCCGAGGGGATGATGCTGGTTGCGGCGGCATTGGGCTTTGCCGTGGCGGTAGAAAGTGGCAGTGTGCTTGCCGGTTTCGTCGCCGGGGCCCTGGCAGGTGCCGTCATGGCTGGCGGGTTCGCCTGGCTGGTCGTCTGGCTCAGTGCCAATCAGATCGCCTGTGGCCTGGCGCTGTCGATCTTCGGGGTCGGCGTGTCGGCTTCTATTGGCCTGCCCTATGTCGGTGCCACGCTCAAGGCGTCGTCATGGGCGGTTCCAGGGTTGTCCGACATCCCGTTCCTGGGCAAGGCGCTGTTCCAGCAGCACCCGCTGGTCTACGCGACCGTCGCACTGGCCGTGGGCTTGAGCTGGTTCCTATATCGTACGCGGGCCGGTCTGGTCCTGCGCGCTGTCGGCGAATCGCCCGAGTCGGCCCATGCCCTGGGCTATCCGGTGCGGCGCATTCGCCTGGCCGCGTTGCTGTTCGGTGGCGCGTGCTGCGGCCTGGCGGGCGCGTTCATGTCCCTCGTGTATACCCCGATGTGGGTTGAAAACATGGTCGCGGGACGCGGCTGGATCGCATTGGCACTGACCCCATTCGCGACCTGGCGGCCCATGCGTGTCCTGGTGGGGGCCTATCTGTTCGGCGGCATCACTATACTGACCTTTCACATGCAGGCACTTGGGGTGCCCATTGCATCGCAGCTGCTGTCCATGCTGCCCTACCTGGCCACGATTCTCGTGCTCGTCCTCATTTCGCGCAATGTGGACTGGATCCGTATCAACATGCCCGCATCCTTGGGCCGCGCGTTCATTCCCAACCGCTGATCATTTCATTACGGAGATCTCATTCATGAAATCCTTACGTTTGCGTCATGTCTTCGCAGCCGCCGTCACGGCCACGGCCTGCCTGTGGGCTGCCGGCCCGGCCATGGCCGAAGAACCCCTCAAAATTGGTTTCGTGTATGTCAGCCCGATCGGCGAGGCCGGCTGGACCTGGCAGCAGGACCTGGGCCGCAAGTACATGCTCGAGCAGCTTGGCGACCGCGTGATCACCCAGGTCGTGGAAGACGTACCCGAGGGCGCCGATGCCGAGCGCGTGATTCGCGACCTGGCTCAGCAGGGCAATCAGCTGATCTTCACGACATCATTCGGCTACATGAATCCCACCATCAAGGTGGCGAAGCAGTTTCCGGACGTCAAGTTCGTGCACTCGACCGGGTACAAGACGGCACCCAACGTCGGCACGACCAACGCCCGCTTCTATCAATCCCGCTACATGGCCGGTGTCCTGGCTGGACACAAGACCGATACCGGCGTGGTCGGCTATGTGGGCGCCTATCCGATCCCCGAAGTCCTGCAGGGGATCAACGCATTCACGCGGGGCCTGCGTAGCGTCAAGCCGGATGCCGAAGTTCGCGTGATCATGGTCAACAGCTGGTTTGATCCGGGCAAAGAGCGCGATGCCGCCCTGGCCCTGCTCGATCAGGGTGCGGATATCGTCACCCACCACACTGACTCCACGGCCACGGTCCAGGCTGCCGAAGAGCGGGGCAAGCGCGCTATTGCGTATCATTCAGACATGCAGAAGTTCGGTCCTACCGCTCAATTGGGGGCGGTGACCCATCATTGGGGGCCTTATTTCACCCGCACCGCGCAGGCCGTGCTGGACGGCACCTGGAAGCCGGATCAGTTGTGGGGGGGCTTCAAAGAAGGCATGGTCGATCTGGAAGGTTTTGGTGCGGATGTCGGCGATGATCTCCAGGCCAAGCTCAAGACCATGGAAGAAGACATCGCCAGCGGTCAGCTCAACCCCTTTGCCGCGCCGATCAAGACCAATGACGGTCGCGTGGTATTGGCGGAAGGCGCCCTGGATGACGACGGGTTGAATGCCATGGACTACTATGTCGAAGGGGTCGTTGGCAAGCTCAACAAGAGCTAAGCGCAAGAGCTGAACACTTGGGCTAGGCGCCCCGGGGGCGCGGGATCGACCAGGTGCTGATGACCTGCGCCACTGGATCCCCGCCCCCGTCGGGCAACAACAGAGCCTCACCGGCCGTCATGCGGCCGGTTTTCAATATCCGGGCTTCGGCCACGATGCCTCCGGATGGCGCACCGCGCAGGAAATTGATCGTCAGGCTTGCCGTCACGGCTTCTGCGGCGCCGGTGGCGCCTACGATGGCTGCGTACAGGGCCAGGTCGGCCAGGCCCATCAGCATGGGGCCGGCCACGATCCCGCCCAGGCGTTGGTTGTCCGGATTGGGCGGCAGGCGCAGCCGCGCCCATCCGTGGCCGATTTCCTGTATGTCTGCACGCAGTATCTTCGAAAACGGGTGCTGCCGGTCGAGCAGGTCCTGGAATGCTTCGGGCGTGATGCAGGGAACCGGTTGCGGATGAGCCATGGCAAGAAGGTCGTGGATGGTTGTCGATCGAAATTAATGGGCAAGATGCCCATGAGAGGCCCATAGTACACTGCGCCGTGCGCATCGTGGGTGTGGCCGATTAACCGCCGGAATGGTCCGGCAGCGCGGTCTGCAGCGCCTGCGGGCTCGATGTCTGGCAGCGGGCTGTCTCGAAAAAACCCAGCAGCGCGCGGTTGAAGGCGCGTGGGTTGGCCAGGTTCATGCCGTGCGCCGCCATGGCAATACGCGTACGCCTGGCATTGGGCACAAGCCGCTCCAGGCGTTCTAGCCGCTGCCCGTATTTTGCAGGGCTCTGGGCGCCGCCGATCAGCAGGACCGGTAGGGCCAGCCGGGCCATTTCGGCATCCGTGATCACCAGGCGTTGCTCTTGCACCTGGGACAGCAGGGTCATGGCGTTGTCTTGGGCCATTTCCTTGAACCAGGGCACCATTTTGCGCCAGGTATCGGCCCCGTTCACGGTGTCCACGAATTCCGCCAGTGCCGCTGTGGTATCACCTTGCTGCAAGGTGATGGCGGTCTGCGCGTAGAAGGGCGGGCTTTCCGGCTCGTCGGCGAACCGGAAGCCAGGGTCGGCCAGCGTGAGGCTGCGACAGAGCCCGGGCGCCTGGCGCACCAGGGCCCAGGCGACCTCGGCACCGCGAGAATGGCCCACGATATGCGCGGCGCCGCAATCCAGGGCGTGCAGGAGTTCCTGCAGGTCGCGCGCGTGCGCCATGACACCATAGCCTTTCTGGGGATGGCGCCCGACGGCGGGCCAGCACCCGCGCAAACTGGGCGCGATGATGGTATGGCCGGGTTGCAGTGCCGCGATCTGCCAGCGCCAATAGCGATAATCACACAAAGAGCCGTGGATCAATAGCACTGGGTCGCCTTGGCCGGCCTGGACATAGTGCAGGGGCCCCGACGACAGCGTGCGGATCCGGACGGCCTCGCCGATATCCGCGCCGGGCCCGTGTCGTGCGCTGGACCCGGAAGCCATCAAAGCAGCTTGATGCGGTTGCGCGCGGTTTCGGCGGCCGAGCTGCCCGGGTAGTCGTCCAGGATACGCTGCAGGCTGGCTTTGGCCCCTTTCATGTCGTTCAGCTCGATCTGGCTGATGGCCGCCACCAGCAGCGCGTCGGGTGCGTGGGGATCATTCGGATGTTGCTGAACCAACGTGTTCATTGATTTGACTGAATCGGCAAAGCGCTTCGAGGCGTACTGGCTGCTGCCCAGGTAAAACAGTGCATCACCGATCATGGGGCTATCGGGATAAGAACCCACGAAACTGGCAAAGCCGGAGGCCGCCTCGGCATAGCGGCCATTCCGGTAAAGATCGGCCGCGGCCTCGTAGACGGCCCGCTGCTGAGGGTCTGCGCCTGCGGACGCTTGTGGGCCCGCGGCCCGTTGCGCAGCAGCAGGCCGACCGCCGATTTCCTCGATGCGGCCGCGCAGGGCAGCGACTTCCTGCTGCAGCTGGTCCATCTGGTTGGACAGCTGGATGCGTGCTTGCTGGCTTTGTTCGTTCATCTGCTTGATTTGTGCCCTGAGCTCGATGATGGCGCGGCGTGCTTCGTCGTCCGAAAACGCCTGGGCTGCCGGGCTGAGCAGGGACAGGGCCAATACGAGCACGCTGGCTCGCGCGGAGAGGGGCAAATAGGCTGTAAGCATGTCGGTTCCAAAGAAAAACGCCGCAGCACGACTGCCGCGGCGCCAGTGCTGCCCGACCGTGATCAACGCAGATAGTTGAAGTCGGCGCGACGGTTTTCGGCGTAATCGGCTTCGGTGTTGCCCAATGCCTTGGGACGTTCCTTGCCGAAGCTGATGGCTTCAACCTGGTTTGCATTGACACCCAGCAGCGTCATCATGCGCGCCACGGCATCCGAGCGGCGCTGGCCCAAGGCCAGATTATATTCTGTACTTCCCCGGGCGTCTGTATTGCCTTCGACCCGCACGTTTTGCCCTGGATGGCTGGTCAGGTAGCCCGAATGCATTTCGACGACACCCCGGTACTGGTCGGGCACGGTATAGCTGTCGAATTCAAAGTACACCGACCGCTGCTGCGCAAGGGGGCTCTGAGGGTTGAATGGATCCATGACCTGGCCGGTGGATACCGACGAATCCATGCCGCTGCCGGCACCGTTTTCGTCCAGCGGCACCGAGCTGCAGGCGGCCAATGCCCCTACAGCAGCGGCGATGGTCAAGGTCCGGATAATGCGCGAGCTCATTTGAAGTCCTTTTGAAAGAGTCACACGGAAAAATCAGTGGGTGAATGGGCCCCAGGCGGGTTCACTGACTTTGCCGTTGAGCACTGAAAGAGTCTGGTGAACGCGTCCATCGATCGACGTGACCGCCAGCACGCTGCGCCCATTCTGGATAGCACTATAGAGTGCCTGCATGCCATTGGGTGCATAGCTGGGGGATTGGTCATCAGGCCCGTCCGTGAGTATTTGCTCGGTGCCTGAGAACAAACCAAGGGTGGCGAGCCTGAAGGCGCCATTGCTTCGAGTAACGTACAACAGTTGCTGGCCGTCTGGCGAGACCTTGGGTGAGATATTGTAACTTCCCGAAAAGGTCAGGCGCTGTGCATCGCCGCCGTCGGCCGCCACCTTGTATATCTGCGGACTGCCCCCCCGGTCGCTGGTGAACACCAGGTACTGGCCGTCCGGTGCGTAGCTGGGTTCGGTGTCGATCAGTGGCGAGCGCATCAGACGGCGCAGGTCGGATCCGTCGGTGTTGATGGTGTAGATCTGCGAAATGCCATCCTTGGAGAGTACGATGGCCAGCTTCTGGCCGTTGGGCGACCAGGCCGGTGCGCTGTTGTTGCCCTTGAAGTTGGAGACGGGCTGGCGCTGGCCGGTCGCCAGCGTTTGGATGTAGATGACTGACTTGCCCGACTCGAAACTGACGTAGGCGAGCTGCTTGCCGTCGGGCGACCAGGCGGGTGAAATGATGGGGTGTTTGGAGCGCAGCATGACCTGCGGGTTCTGGCCATCCGCATCCGCAATTTGTAACTCATAATTGTTGCCTGCCTGCAACACGTAGGCGATTCGCGTCGAAAACACACCACGAATACCGGTGATTTTTTCGTAGATGCGGTCTGCAATCTGGTGGGCGATGCGCCGCATATCCGACTCGGTGCCGTCGATCGAGGCCTGGTCGAGTTCGGCCTTGCGCACGTTGTCGACCAGCCGGTATTCGAATGTATAGTGATCGCCGCTTTGCGACACGGAACCGTAGGCCAGATAGTCTGCGCCGCGTCCTTGCCAGCTTGCGTAATCGATGGTGCTGCCGGCGTCGAGCGAGGCACCCGACGTGCCGATCAGGCGAAATTGCCCGGAGCGTGTGAGATCCGCGCGGATCACCTCGGGCACCATGTTCGCGTTTGCCGAACCGGAAAAGTCAGCGATGGCAATGGGGTACTGAGTGGCGCCGACGCCCGAGATATCGACACGCAACTGCGCTGTCGCGACCCCCGACAGCCCCAGGGCCAGCAACAGGGTCAGGGCCAGCCCGACAGCGTACCGCCAAAAGTGTCTTGTGAATCCGTCCATGGTCAACGACCTCCTTGATCATACATCCGGTAATCTACATCAATATACGATGGATATTTGCCGCCGGGCGGCTTGGGGAAGGGTGAGCACGCCAGAATGCCCTTTTGGACGGCGCCATCAAAACGTGAAATTCCAGAGGAACGGATCAGTTCGACCTGACGTACCTGCCCGTTGCTTTCCAGGTGAACCCGGAACAGACTGGTTGGGTTTTGCGTGCCGGTTTGTGCCGGGACATTGTAGATGACGCCGGGCTGCACGCACGCCCGGATTTTTGCAGCATAGCCATCGTTGCCACCGCCACCGCGTTGGTTGCGGTTGGCATTGCCATCCGGGATACCGGCGGCTTGCAGGGCATCACTGCGCAAGGCTTCCAGGGCTTCGCGACGGGCGGCTGCTTCCTTGGCCGCTTTCTCCTTTGCAGCCTTTTCTTTCGCCGCCTTCTCGGCAGCGGCCTTCTCGGCAGCGGCTTTCTCGGCAGCGGCTTTCTCGGCAGCGGCCTTCTCGGCAGCGGCCTTCTCGGCAGCGGCCTTCTCGGCAGCCGCCTTCTCAGCGGCGGCTTTCTCAGCGGCGGCCTTCTCGGCAGCGGCTTTCTCGGCAGCCACTTTCTCGGCAGCCGCTTTCTCAGCGGCGGCCTTCTCAGCGGCGGCCTTCTCGGCAGCGGCCTTCTCGGCAGCGGCCTTCTCGGCAGCGGCTTTCTCGGCGGCGGCCTTCTCGGCAGCGGCTTTCTCAGCAGCCGCTTTCTCGGCAGCGGCCTTCTCCGCAGCGGCTCTCTCGGCCGCCGCCTTTTCTTCGGCTTCACGGGCAGCCTGTTCGGCCAGCCTGCGCTCCATTTCCTCGCGTGCTTTGCGCTCTTTGGCCAAAGCGATCTCCGCCTCTTCGCGCGCCTGTGCGGCTGCCCGTGCTTCCGCCAGGGCTTTTTCGACCTGCGCTTCGTGCTCGAGCGCCTGCTGGGCAGCATGGGCTGCGGCCTGCTGAGCCAGCGCTTGTTGCTGGGCCAGCTCGGCCGCCAGTTCTGCACTTCTGTCGGGCTCTGGCTCGGGCTCTGGCTCGGGGACCTGCTCTGGTTCGGGGTCCACTTCTGGCGCGGGCTCGGTTTCAGGTTCGGGTTCGGGCTCGGATAGCGGTTCGGGTTCCGGCTCCGATGTATTGACTTCGGGTAGGTCCGTAGGAACCGCCGTGTCCGTGCCTCGGGCCCACAATTCGACCTGGACGGGGCCGGGATTATCGGGTGCACTGGCAAACCCGAACACCATGAGCAGGATCAGCAGGCCATGCGCGAGCAGCGAGAGCAATACGCCGTACTGGTCATCGCGAGGGGGGCGCTGAGCGCGCTTGCGTTGGACGAGATCTGGATCGGGCTGAGTCATGAAGCAGGCGTGGCCATCGGGGTGCCTCAGGGGCGTGCCTGGGCATTCTGGTTGACCAGCAGGCCCAGGCGGGCGACGCCCGCGTCACGCAGTTGGTCCATGATGTGCATGACTGTTTCGTAGGGCACCTGGCCATCGGCCGATATCACAACGGGTGCGTCCGGCGCGGCCAATGCCTGGATCTCGGCGGGCAGGTTGGCCTTGTCCACTGGCCGGAACGCAGCCGAACCTTCGCGCAGCCGAACTGCCAGGCGCCCTTGGGCGTCGATCTGGACTTCTACCGGTGTGAGCGGGACTTCCGAAGCCGTGCCTACTGTGGGCAATTCGATCTGCCCTGGCGTGATCATCGGCGCCGTCACCATGAAGATGACCAGCAGCACGAGCATGACATCGATGTACGGTACGACGTTGATGTCATTGTTCAGGCGCCGGCGGCGGCGATTGTTCAATGTGTTCATCAGTGCACCTGTCGCTGCAGGATGTTCAGGAATTCGTCCATGAAGCTTTCAAAACGCATGGCCAGCCTGTCGATCTTGCTGGTATAGCGGTTGTACGCCAGTACGGCGGGTATGGCCGCAAACAAGCCGATGGCGGTCGCGATCAGCGCTTCGGCAATACCGGGGGCTACGGCGGCCAAGGTCGCCTGCTGCATCGTGGACAGGCCCATGAACGCGTGCATGATGCCCCACACCGTACCGAGCAAGCCGACATACGGGCTGACCGATCCGGTCGATGCGAGGAAATTGAGATGGGTTTCGAGGCTGTCCATCTCGCGTTGAAAAGCCGCCTTCATGGCTCTGCGTGGCGTATCGAGCAAGGTGTCGCCGCGGCTTTGTGCCCGACGGGCTTTAAGGTATTCTGTCATGCCCGAATCAAAGATGCGCGCCAAGGCGCCATACTCGCTGCGCCGGCTGGCGATGGCCTGCTGCAGAACGGTGAGATCGCCCCCCGCCCAGAAATCTTCCTCGAACCGGCTGGTTTGTGCATCAGCCCGTTTCAGTGCCGACCACTTACTGAAAATGAAGGCCCACGACACGATCGAGGCGATCAGCAAAAGCAGCATGACCAGTTGGACGGGCAGACTGGCATTGCCCATGAGGGAAAGCAGCGACAGATCGCTAGTGGCTTGCATTTGGTTACTGTGCCTTGTGCAAAAGAATGCGTAGGGTAGCGGGAATACGCACGGGTTTGAAGCTGCCGGCGTTCACGGTGCAGACTTGGATCTGGCCGTCCGCCAGTATGGTGCCGTCGCGACACGCCTGCTGCTCGAACAGCATCGAGGACGCCCCCAGTTCGCTCATGCGTGTACGGATCGTGAGACGGTCATCAAGACGCGCGGGTTGCCGCCAGGCCATGTCCGCGCGCCGGACTACAAACAATAAGTGTTCTTGTATCGCAAGCATGCGTTGATCAAGCCCGAGCGCGCGCAGCCATTCGGTACGGGCGCGCTCGAAGAACTTGAGGTAATTGGCATAGTACACGACACCCCCGGTGTCGGTATCCTCGTAATATACGCGAACGGGCCATTCGGTGTAACGGGCAGGTGTGTCGGCGGACATGATTTTGGTGAGGCCTTGTGACAGGCCGCGGCCTGGGCGCCGCGGCCGGGTTCAGGGGGTGTCCTGAAGGCGGCTTGCCTTCAGCCGTTGCAGGATGTGGCCCAGTGCCTGGTCGACGGGTATTGCTTCGGCCTGGGCGTCCGTGCGGGCCTGGATCTCGACCGCGCCGGCCTTCAGGCTGCGCTCTCCCAGGGTGGCCCGCAGGGGTACGCCAATGAGTTCCCAATCCGCGAACATCACACCCGGACGGATATCGCGATCATCCAGAATCACGTCTACGCCTTCGGCGAGCAGATTTTGGTACAGACGGTCGGCTGCCGCTCGCACGGCGTCGCTTTTACCCAGCCCGATGGGGCAGATCACCACTTCGAAGGGCGCGATGGCGAGCGGCCAGATCATGCCCCGGTCATCGTGGTTCTGTTCGATGGCCGCAGCGGCAATGCGGCTGACGCCGATTCCGTAACAGCCCATCTGGAGCACGGTCGGTTTGCCGTCCGAATCCAGAAAGGTGGCGTTCAAGGCCTGGGAGTACTTGTCGCCCAGGAAGAATACGTGGCCGACTTCGATGCCCCGTTGAATGGCAAGCGTGCCGCCCTCTGGGGCGGGATCGCCCGCCACCACGTTGCGCAGATCCGCGATCAGGTCGGGCTCCGGGAGATCGCGCCCCCAGTTGACCCCGCTGAGATGGTAGCCGGCCTCGTTGGCGCCACAGACGAAATTGCCCATTCGCGCCACTGTGGTGTCCGCCACGACCGTGATGGCCCCCGGGGTCAGCCCGACCGGACCCAGGTAGCCGGGCTCGCACCCGAAGGTCGTCAGGATCTCGTCTTCGGTGGCCATGCGCCAACCGTTCTCCAGGCCGGGCAGCTTGCCGATCTTGGTTTCGTTGGCGTCGTGGTCACCGCGGACCAGCAGGAGCCACAGACGAGCCTCTGCGCCGGGCTGCTCGCCGGCCAGCACGATGGCCTTGACCGTGCGTGCAAGCGGCAGCCCCAGCTGGGTGGCCACGATATCGCACTTGGGCGCATTCGGTGTCGCGCGTTTTTCGAGGGGGACCTCTGCCGCCTCGCGCGCCGGCAGCAGGCAGGGCGCATCCGCCAGTTCGATGTTGGCCGCGTAGTCCGTCTTCGGGTTGTAGACGATCAGGTCTTCGCCCGTCTCTGCAATGACCTGGAATTCATGGCTGCGCGTGCCGCCGATCGAACCTGTGTCGGCTGCGACGGCCCGGAAATTCAGGCCCAGGCGGGTGAAGATGCGCTGATAGGCTTCATACATGCGCTCATAGCTGAGAAGGGCTTCTTGCTCGTTGCGGTCGAATGAGTAGGCATCCTTCATGATGAACTCGCGGCCCCGCATCAGGCCGAAGCGGGGGCGGCGCTCGTCGCGGAATTTCGTCTGGATGTGGTAGAAATTCAGCGGCAACTGGCGCCAGCTGTGGATCTCGTTGCGCGCGATGTCGGTGATGACTTCTTCAGACGTGGGCTGGAGCACGAAATCCCTGTCATGCCGGTCATGCAGACGCAGCAGTTCGGGGCCGTATTCTTCCCAGCGCCCCGATTCCTGCCAGAGCTCGGCGGGCTGCACCACGGGCATGAGCAGCTCGATGGCCCCTGCACGGTTCATCTCTTCGCGGATGATGGCTTCGATCTTGCGAAGGACCTTGAGGCCCATCGGCATGTAGGTGTAGATGCCCCCCGCGATCTTGCGGATCATGCCTGCCCGGGTCATGAGCTGATGGCTGACGACTTCGGCCTCGGCCGGGGCTTCTTTCAGGGTATTCAGATGGTACTGGCTGGCGCGCATGGTCGGGATCCCGGTAGGTACGTATAATCGACGGTAATTGTATTGAATTCATGGCAGAGGTGGCCCATGCTGGATCGAGAAGGCTACCGTCCCAATGTCGGCATCATTCTGGTCAACCGCAAAAACCAGGTGTTCTGGGGCAAGCGCATCAAGGAGCATGCCTGGCAGTTCCCCCAAGGGGGCATCAAACAGGGTGAATCGCCCGTACAGGCGATGTACCGGGAACTGCACGAAGAAACCGGTCTGCAGGCCGAACACGTACGCATTCTGGGGCGGACACGAGACTGGCTGCGTTACGACGTACCCGATCATTATGTCCGGCGCGAACTGCGCGGTCATTATCGCGGGCAGAAGCAAATCTGGTTTCTTTTGCGCATGGTGGGGCGCGATTGCGACGTCAGCCTGCGGGCGACATCCACCCCCGAATTCGACGCCTGGCGTTGGAACACGTACTGGGTCCCCCTCGATGCCGTCATAGAATTCAAGCGCGACGTCTATTCACGGGCGCTGCACGAGCTCTCGGGTTTGCTGTTTGCCCGCGGGCAGGAAAATCGCTATCTGCGGCACCATCGGCGCCCTGAAGGGGCCATGCCGGCGCCCCCCCCATCGGCTCACACCAAGGTCTGAAGGCATGCTACAGGATCTAGACAAACTGGCTACCCGCATTCGGCAGGTCGTGGCGTTGCTGCAGCAGGCACGCTCCGAGTCCGAAACCCGCGCGGCCCGCATCGCCGAACTCGAACACCGGTGTCGGGACATGCAGGAACAGGCTGCTCGCGACAGCAAGGCCCTGGCCCTGGCCAATAAGCAACTGGCCGAGCACGAACAGGGTCTTCAGGCCGCGCGCCTCGAATCCGACCGGGTCCGCCAAGACCTCGAAAGCCGCCTGCAGGATCACCAGGGCCGGTCCCAGGCCCTGCAGAACCAGCTCGATCGCACCGTCACCGAGCGCGACCGTCTGATCGACGTCGCCACCGGCGCACAGCAACAGATCGAGCTCATCCTCGAACGCCTCCCGGGCGCGGAGAACTGATCATGGAACGCGTGGATGTCACCATCCTGGGGCGCGACTACTCTCTGGCCTGCCCCGCCGACGAAAAACCCGCTTTGCTGGCCGCCGTGCGTCTGGTCGATCAGCGCATGCAGACCGTCAAGCAATCGGGCAAGGTCGGCAGCACCGAGCGCATTGCGGTGATGGCGGCCATACAGATCGCCAACGAACTGCTCGCCATGCGCGCACCCGATGGCCCGCTGGGGCAACTTGCCTTGGGCGATTTCAAGAGTAAAATTGAAGACATGAACGGTTTGCTCGATCAGGTTCCGGGCCTCACCGTTTAAAAGGCTTTTCACACCCAGCGTGTTCGGTGGGTGTTCGATCAAGTCCCTGCCGTGTTCGTGACCAGGCCTATCATTCCTTGAACCAATGCTTAAGGCATCGGTTGCCGGATTGACAGGCGGGTGAGCTTCCTTCACCTGGATAGCCCAAAACCTGGCTGATGGCGACCACCGTGAACCTCCGGTTCCGGGATGCCGGCCTTGACGGCACAGGCGGGGCATTTTTCAGTGCTGTGTGGCGTGCGCCAGCGAAACGGCATATTTTGTACGCGGTCCCGTCGCACACGTGCGGCGGGTCCTTGTTTTCAGGATCCCCATGAAATCGTTCCTCTACAGACACCGTCATATTGGCTTGTGGCTGGCAGCGCTTGCCCTGCTGGCGCCGCTTGCCGTGCAGGCGCGTGATCGCGGCCCGCAGCAGCCGCTCGCCAACCTGTCGGCCGAGGCCAGCGCCGAAGTCGATCAAGACACCGTGCAGATCACTTTGGTGGCCGAACTCGCGGGTTCCTCGCAGGGGGCGGTGGCCGAGCAGCTCAACCAACGGCTGGATGGGGTCATGAAGGCCGTCTCCGGCCATGAAGGCATCGCCGCACACAGCGGCAGCTACCGCCTATGGCCGTCCACGGATCGGGACGGGCGCATCACCGAATGGCGGGGCAGGGCCGAAATCATCCTCACTTCCCAGGATTTTCCACGGGTGTCCGGGCTGGCTGCCGAGCAGGCCGAATACATGGCCATTGGCGGGTTGTATTTCTCTGTCTCCGAAGCCCGGCAGGCAGCGACCGAGCAGGCGCTGCTCGGGCAGGCCGTCAAGGCCTTCCGGGCCCGCGCCGAGGCGCTCACCGACGCGCTGGGCTTCGCCGGCTATCGTTTGCGTACTATCGATCTCTCGGGCGCCGGGCGCTTCCAGCCCATGCCGGGGCCTGCCCGTATGCTGAGCATGGCCGCCGATGCCGCCCCCGCGCCGGTCGAAGGCGGAAAAGAACGTGTCACCGTGTCGGTCAGTGGGTCGATCGCCTTGCTGACCAAAAAAACAGGATCGCCCCAATAAGGATCATGGGTACAGACAAAATCTGGCCCATCGAGAACCCGGCGAACAGGCCCAGGAAGTCATCGGGCTCGCGGGTGAACTCCACGGCGAATCTGAAGACGCCGTAACCCATCAGAAACAGGGCACTGACCTGTCCGGTCGGTCTGGGCTTGCGTGCGAACCACCAGATCACGGCAAATAGCACCAGGCCCTCGAGGCCCATTTCGTAGAGTTGCGAGGGGTGGCGCGGCAGGTCGTCGCGTGACCCTGGAAAGATCATGGCCCACGGCAGGTCGCTGGGTCGCCCCCAGAGTTCGCCATTGATGAAATTCCCCAGGCGGCCGGCAGCCAGGCCGGGCGGGATCAGGGGGACGATGAAGTCGCCCAGGGTCAGCAGGGTCAGGCCCCGGCGGCGGGCAAAAATCAGCATGGCGATGATCACCCCCAGCAAGCCGCCATGAAATGACATGCCGCCCTGCCAGACTTCCAGGATCGCCAGAGGATTGCTCAGGTATTCTGCGGGTTTATAGAACAGGGCGTAACCCAGCCGCCCGCCCAGCACCACCCCCAGCACCCCGTAAAAAATGATGTCCTCGAGGTCGCGCAGCGTCAGCTGGCCAGGATGATGGTGAATGCGCCAGCGCCCCAGAAGCCAGGCGATGCCGAAGCCGGCCAGGTACATCAAGCCATACCAGTGAATGGCCAGTGGGCCGATCTGCAGGGCGACGGGATCTATGTGGGGGGCAAGCATGGCAGGGGCCTGAATCAAAGCAAAAGGGATGATACCCTGATCAAAAACGGCAAGGACCAACGCGAGGGTCGATGAATGGAACAGATTATTTTAGGAGGTGGCTGCTTCTGGTGCCTCGAGCCGGTCTTCCAGGCGCTGGCCGGGGTGACTGAGGTGGTGCCGGGCTACTGTGGCGGGTCGCTTCCCGAACCGACGTATGAGCAGGTCTGCAGGGGGGATACCGGGCACGTGGAAGTGATCCGCGTGACGTACGATCCCGATCAGATCCCTTGCCGGGCTCTGCTCGAGGTGTTTTTCGGCAGCCACGACCCCACCACGCCGGATCGGCAGGGCAATGACGTGGGGCCGCAGTATGCGTCCGTGATCTTTGCGCTGTCCCCCGAGCAGCTGGCCCTTGCCCAGGCCTTGCGCAGCGAAGTCGCGGCGATGTTCGAAGCCCCTCTTTGTACCCGCATCGAAATGGCGGGCCCTTTCTGGCCCGCCGAGGGGGTGCATCATGCTTATTATGCAAACAATCCTGAACAAGGCTATTGTCGCTACGTGATTGCCCCCAAACTGGCAAAATTTCGCCAACGCTATGCGCAGTGGCTCAAGCAGGGGGCGGGCCGATAGCTGCGGCAGGGCGATGTTCACCCTGGGCCTCGTCCCGGACGCGCGTCCGCCTGCAGCCGATTGCCCCATGGGGTGCCGGGCAGCGTCAGGCGCGCCATCAGGGCCAGGATTCCCAGCGTGGCCAGCGTGCGGAACACGAGCACGACCCAGATATCGGCACCGATGGCCAGAATCAGCACGGTATCCTCGATCAGGGCATGGCACAGCGACAGCCACGACAGCGCCAGCAGGCGTGTGCGGGGGCTGAAGTTCTCGCGGTCCGCCGCTTCGATGATCAGGGCGCCGCCATAGGCCAGCCCGAGCAGCACCCCGACCGTCGTCAATGGGGCTGCCCGCTCTTCCAGGCCCGACAGGCGTAGCACCGGGGTTAGCAGGCGCGTGATCTGGCGCGTGATGCCGAAGCGCTCGAGAACGTCCAGCAGCAGAACCAATGCAACGATGACGACGAAGACCAGCACCATGGATTCCGCCGTGTTCCAGATCCAGGTCAGAAAATCCTGCGGACCTTGTTGCAGCGCTTCGTCGTGGTGCATCCAGGCCAGAGACACAGGCGCCTGCAGCAGGCCGAAGGCATTGCATATCCAGGCGGTGAGGCCACCATACAGGGCGCCGATGCCCAGGCGCAGGCCGCCTGTAATCAGTGCGCTGGCCCCGGCCTTGCGGACGATGGATTGTTCGGTGGGTATGTTGTGCGCAAACAGCATCATCGCGCCCAGCGCGCTGATCTGGGCGACGTTCATTTGCAGGTTGTCGGACAGCACGGCCATGGTCGCCATGCCGGCATAGATGTTGGTCAGGAGGGTGGTGGCCCAGATGATGCCGGCTTCCGGTGGCAACCCGAGCAGGCCCATCACCGGTGCGAGAACTTCCCCTGACAGACGCACCAGCCCCAGCCGATCGGCGATGTACACGATGAGCATCACCGGCAGCATGATCCGTGCCACCGTCGTGAACATGCGCACGCTGCGCACACAGATCGTGATCAGATAAGAAAGCATGGGAGGGATGCGGGTCGCGGGCTATGAAGCGGACAAGACATTGGCCGACTGGGTGGAGACACGGCATTGTAGGCTGATTGCGCCCCGCCGCGCGGTTTTGCGCGGTTCTTGCCCGGTGCCATTTGGCGTGCTATATTCCTGTTTCTTTGCGGTTCAGGGCAGGGTTAACCCTTGCGCTGGTGGCCTTTTTGGGGCGGTGCGGGGCTGTGGCCCGGCACGGTGTTCCGGGGCACTCTGGCGTGCTGGACGGCAAGGCAAGCGCAGCAGGGTCAAGTTTGACATTGAACGATGTGAATGGTTTAATGGCGG
>NZ_JBAYTI010000012.1:0-58156 GCF_041675725.1 Castellaniella sp.
ATTGCGAAGCAGGTCTGTGCCGCAGCCGGCTTGCAGGAATGCCCGGGCATCGGGGTCATGGACGGCCGTGTGGGGGCGCAGGGGGGCTTCTGGGGGGGCTTGGGTCACCCGTCGCGGGCTGTCATGGGGGGCGGGGCTGCCTTGCGCGTGCTGGCGCCGTGCCTGCAGCCAGGACTCTGGTTCGCGGCGCGGCCGGGCGCGTGCGCGGGGCCCGCGATCGGGCAGGGGGCGCACATGGCGCATGGCCTGCCGGAAGAGGGCGCGATCTGGTTCGTCGAGCGGGGTGGGAGACGGCCCCGGGGGGGCGGGCCGGGCAGGTGCCCGGCCGGGCGAGGCAGCCGCCTTGGGTGGGGCCGCGGCGGGGGCGTCCGGCTTGTCGAGCGCCTGCAGGCGCTTGAATTCGGCCAGGGAATGGATGAGGGTCTTGCCCACTCAGCTGGATCGGGTATCGAGCCAGCGCTGGGCGTCCAGCGCTGCCATGCAGCCGGTGCCGGCACTGGTGATCGCTTGGCGATACACGTGATCCTGCACGTCGCCCGCCGCAAACACGCCCTCGACGGAGCACATGGTCGCCAGGCCCTGCTGCCCGCTGCGGGTGATGAGATAGCCATCCTGCATGTCGAGCTGGTTGGCGAACAGCTGGGTATTCGGCGTGTGGCCGATGGCGATGAACACCCCCATCACGGGTAGTTCGTGGGTGTCGCCCGTTTGATTGTTGCGCAGCCGCACGCCTGTGACGCCGGAATCATCGCCCAGCACTTCGTCGAGTTCGTGGAACAAGGCGAGTTTCATGTTGCCGCCATCTACCTTGGCCATGAGCTTGTCGACCATGATGGGTTCGGCACGGAACTGGTCGCGACGGTGCACCAGGGTGACGCTGCGGCAGATATTGGACAGGTACAGGGCTTCTTCGACGGCGGTGTTGCCCCCGCCCACCACGACGACGTCCTGGTTCTTGTAGAAGAAGCCATCGCAGGTGGCGCAGGCCGAGACCCCGCGGCCCATGAACGCCTGCTCTGACGGCAACCCCAGGTACTGGGCCGATGCCCCCGTGGCGATGATCAGGGCATCGCAAGTGTAGGTGCTGCCCGTGTCGCCCGTCAGCACGAAGGGATGACCCGAGAGATCGACCGACGCGATGTGGTCGAAGACGATCTCGGTGTTGAAGCGCTCGGCGTGCTGCAGAAAGCGCTGCATGAGCTCTGGCCCCTGAACGCCCTGGGCATCGGCCGGCCAGTTGTCGACCTCGGTGGTGGTCATCAGCTGGCCACCTTGTTCAAGCCCGGTGATGAGCACGGGATCCAGGTTGGCGCGCGCGCCATACACGGCTGCCGTATAGCCCGCGGGGCCGGAGCCCAATATCATCAGTTTGGCGTGTTTTACATTGGACATAGCAGAAAATCCTTCCAGTTCGTCTCGCCAATTATAATGTCGTGATGGCAAGATTACCGGCAGCCGCTTCGCGCGCATCCCGCAATGTGCGCAACGGGCCTTCTCCGATGCAGACACGTCTCACGAGCCTCGTGCGCGAGGCCCGCTGGATCATGCTGTCCGCCGTGGGCTGCTGGCTGGTGCTGGTGCTGGCCACCTGGTCGGCTTCCGATCCGGGCTGGTCGCATGCCGTCCATGCCGGGGTGGTGCGCAATTGGGGCGGCACTTTCGGCGCCCATGTGGCCGATCTGCTCTACTACCTGTTCGGGGCCAGCGCGTGGCTATGGGTGCTGTTGCTGCTCAAGCGCCTCATCAAGGGCTTTTATCGTCTCACCCGGGTTGTGCTGCCAGGCGCGGTGCCCGACACCTTGCCCCGTGTGCGCTGGGAATCCGGCCTGGGGTTCGTGCTGCTGTTCGTGGGCTGCATGGGCATCGAGGCCTTGCGCCTGCCGGTCTGGGGGTCGGGCTTTCCAGCCGGGGCGGGCGGCCAGCTGGGGCAGCTGCTGGCGTGGGCGCTGGCCGACCTCCTTGGGCGGGCCGGTGGCACTTTGCTGTTGCTCGCCCTGATCGTCATGGGGGCCAGTCTGTTCTTCGGGTTTTCCTGGCTGGTTCTTTGCGAGCGGCTGGGTTTCGTGCTCGAGCGCGCCTGGATGCGCCTGCTCGAATTCAAGAATGCCCGCCAGGATCGCAAGGTGGGGGCTGTTGCGCAGGCCGAGCGCAAAGAATCCGTGGAAACGCGCCAGACGCACATGGTCCACGAGCAGCCGGTCCGTATCGAGCCCACGGTCACCACCGTGGCCAAGTCCGTGCGGGTGCAGCAGGAAAAGCAGCAGAATCTGTTTGCCGCCGATCCAGCCATGGGCGGCAGCCTGCCAGAGCTCTCCTTGCTCGATCCGGTCGAACAGGTGCAGGAAACGATCTCGCCCGAAACCATCGAGTACACCTCGCGCCTGATCGAAAAGAAACTGTCCGATTTCGGCGTCAATGTCACCGTGGTGGCGGCCCAGGCGGGGCCGGTCATCACCCGCTACGAGATCGAACCGGCCACGGGGGTCAAGGGCAGCCAGATCGTCAACCTGGCCAAGGACCTGGCGCGCGCCCTGAGCCTGGTGCGCATCCGGGTGGTGGAAACCATTCCGGGCAAGAATCTCATGGGGCTCGAACTGCCCAATCCGCGCCGCCAAGTGGTGCGCCTGTCAGAGATCCTCGGCTCGCAGGTCTATCATTCCAGCGCCTCTTTGCTCACCATGGCCCTGGGCAAGGACATCGCCGGCCATCCGGTGGTGGCCGACCTCGCCAAAATGCCGCATCTGCTGGTGGCCGGTACCACTGGTTCGGGCAAATCGGTGGGCATCAATGCGATGATCCTGTCTCTGCTGTACAAGGCCGACGCCGGCCAGGTCCGTCTGATCCTGATCGACCCGAAGATGCTCGAAATGTCGGTCTACGAAGGCATCCCGCATTTGCTTGCGCCCGTGGTCACCGACATGCGCCAGGCGGCCAACGCGCTGAACTGGTGTGTGGCCGAGATGGAGCGCCGCTACAAGCTGATGAGCAAGCTGGGGGTGCGCAACCTGGCCGGTTTCAATGCCAAGGTGCGTGAGGCCCAAAAGAAGGACAGTCCTTTGCCCAACCCGTTTTCACTGACGCCGGATGCGCCCGAACCCTTGTCGACCCTGCCCAACATCGTGGTGGTGATCGACGAACTGGCCGACCTGATGATGGTCGTGGGCAAGAAGGTCGAAGAGCTCATTGCCCGCCTGGCACAGAAGGCGCGTGCGGCGGGCATCCATCTCATCCTGGCGACGCAGCGGCCCAGCGTGGACGTGATCACGGGGCTGATCAAGGCCAATATTCCCACGCGCATCGCCTTTCAGGTATCTTCGCGGGTCGATTCGCGCACCATACTGGATCAGATGGGCGCCGAGACGCTGCTCGGGCAGGGCGACATGCTGTACCAGCCCCCGGGCAGCAGCGTGCCCGTTCGCGTGCACGGCGCTTTCGTGCACGACGACGAGGTCCATCGCGTGGTCGATGCGCTCAAAGAGCAGGGCGAGCCCGACTACGTCGAGGGCTTGCTCGAGGGCACGACAGAACTCGATGCGGATGCGGCGGCTGCGGGTATCCCGGGGCTTGCGGATGGCGAGTCCGAACCCCTGTACGACGAAGCGGTGGCCATCGTCCTCAAGAATCGGCGGGCGTCGATTTCGCTGGTGCAGCGTCACTTGCGCATCGGCTACAACAAGGCGGCCCGCCTGCTCGACCAAATGGAGCGCTCTGGCCTGGTATCGGCCATGCAGCCCAACGGCAACCGTGAAATTCTTGTCCCGGCCGGCGCTCAGGGGGATGACGAATGAACGACCCAACGTGTTTTCCGGGGCGGGTCCAAATCCGGCGGGATACGGCGGCCTGGTGGCTGCGCGCAAGCCTGTGCGTGCTGGTTCTTGTCCTGCTCGCGCCTGCAGGGTCCATGGCCGCCCAGGGCGCCAGGGCGCAACTGCAGGCATTCGTCGATCAAGTCCAGTCCGCCACCGGCCAATTCCGGCAAGAACAGCAGGCCAATCCGGGCCAGGCGGCCCGGGTCGCGCCACAGCGTGGGCAGTTTGCCTTCAAGCGCCCAGGGCGGTTCCGCTGGCACACGCTCGAGCCGCATGAGCAGCTGATCGTCTCGGACGGTCAGCGCGTGTTCCAATACGACCCCGATCTCGAACAGGTCACCGAGCGGCAGGCAGACCAGGCCATCGGGGCCTCACCGGCCGCCTTGTTGTTTGGCTCGGGGTCTCTGGCCGACGCGTTCGACCTGCAGGACCAGCCCGCCCGCGACGGGCTCGAATGGCTGCGTGCCGTGCCGCGTAACGCCGACGCGGGTTTCGTGCACGTGGATATCGGCCTGGCCGATCATCTCCCCCGGCGCCTCGAACTCCTGGACGCGTTTGGGCAGACCACGCAGATCGATTTTTCAGACCTTCAGGTCCAGGTGGCCCTGCCCGACGATACATTTGATTTCAAGGTCCCGGCGGGCGCCGACCTGGTTCGGATGAACTGATGACGCCACAAGGCGACCTCCTGCCGCCCGACCCGTCGGCCCATCCGGCGCCGGTGTCGGTTCGTGCACCGCTGGCCGAGCGCCTGCGCCCGCGCAATGTCGGCGAAATGGTGGGTCAGGCGCATTTGCTGGGCCCGGGCCGGCCGCTGCGTCTGGCGCTCGAATCGGGTACGCCGCACTCCATGCTGTTCTGGGGGCCGCCGGGGGTGGGCAAGACCACTTTGGCACGGCTCACGGCAACCGCCTTCCGTTGCGAGTTCATCGCCTTATCGGCCGTGTTTTCGGGCGTAAAGGATATTCGCGCCGCCATGCAGCAGGCGGAACAGAACCTGGCCGCGGGCCGGCATACCATCCTGTTCGTGGATGAAATCCACCGGTTCAACAAGGCCCAACAGGACGCGCTGCTTCCTTACGTGGAAAGCGGGTTGGTCACCTTTATCGGCGCCACGACGGAAAACCCCTCGTTCGAAGTGAACTCGGCGCTGCTGTCGCGGGCTCAGGTATACGTCCTGCAGCCGCTCAGCGAGCCAGAGCTGAAGCAGCTGCTGGCGCGTGCCCTGCAGGCCTTGGGCGGGCTGGTGCTCGACGAACAGGCGACGGACACCGTCGTCGGCTACGCCGATGGCGACGCCAGAAGGCTGCTCAACCTGCTCGAACAGTGCAGTACGGCTGCGGGTGTCGCGGGCGTCACGCAGGTTGATGCCCATTTCGTGCAAAATGCGCTGATGCTGAACAGCCGGCGCTTCGATAAAGGCGGCGACCAGTTCTATGATCAGATCTCCGCGCTGCACAAGTCCGTTCGAGGCTCGCATCCGGATGCCGCGTTGTACTGGTTGACCCGCATGCTGGATGGCGGCGCGGATCCCCGGTACCTGGCCCGGCGCATTGTGCGCATGGCCTGGGAAGACATCGGCCTGGCCGACCCGCGCGCGATGCAGATCGCCAACGAAGCCGCGCTCACCTACGAGCGCCTGGGCAGCCCGGAAGGAGAACTGGCACTGGGCCAAGCGGTCATCTACCTGGCTGTCGCGGCGAAAAGCAATGCAGGCTACACCGCCTACAACCAGGCGCGCGCCTTCGTCAGGCACGACAAAAGCCGCGAAGTGCCCGCGCACCTCAGGAACGCGCCTACAAAGCTCATGAAGGAGCTGGGCCACGGCCATGCGTACCGCTACGCGCATGACGAACCGAATGGCTATGCCGCTGGTGAAACCTATCTACCCGAAGGGATGGATGAACCCGGGTGGTACCGGCCCGTGCCGCGCGGCCTGGAGACCCGGATCGCCGAGAAGCTTGCGTTCCTGCGCAGCCTGGATGCGGCGCACAAGAAGTAATTGCCTACAATACCGGCTTTGACGATTTTCATCTGCCCGACACCATGCTAGACACCAATCTGCTGCGCAAGGATCCTGACCACGTCGTTCATGCGCTGGCCCGGCGGGGCCTGACGTTCGATACGGGGCGCTATCAGGCCCTCGAGGCCCGGCGCAAGGCGGTGCAGGTGGACACCGAGGCCCTGCAGGCCCGGCGCAACGCGCTGGCCCGGCAGATTGGCCAACGCAAGGGCCGGGGTGAGGATGCCAGCGAGCTCATGGCCGAGTCCCAGCAGATTCCCGGGCAGCTCAAGGCGCTCGAGCAAGCGCTTTCAGCGATTCAGAAAGAACTGACCGATTGGCTGCTCACTTTGCCAAACCTGCCCGATGCCAGCGTGCCCGACGGCCTGGACGAAAGCGGCAATGTCGAGGTGCGCCGCTGGCTGCCGGGGTCCGCCGATCCCGCGGGCAATCCGCCGGGGCCGGGCTTCGAGGTGCGTGACCACGTTCAATTGGCCGAGCCGCTGGGGCTGGATTTCGAGGCCGCCCGCAGCCTGGCCGGCGCCCGCTACATGCTGCTGCGCGGGCCGGTTGCGCGCCTGCACCGGGCCTTGGCCCAATTCATGCTGGACTTGCACGTCGAGCAGCATGGCTACCAGGAGTGCTATACCCCGTATATCGTCAACAGCGCCACCCTGTACGGGACTGGGCAGTTGCCCAAGTTCAAGGATGACATGTTCTGGGTCACCCGTGGGGGGCATGGCAGCACGCCGGATGACGAAGGGCAGGATGAAGACCTGTACCTGATTTCCACGGCGGAAATTCCCCTGACGGGTACGGTGCGCGACCGCATCCTCGATGCGGCCGACCTGCCGCTGCGCCTGACGGCGCATACGCCCTGTTTTCGCTCGGAAGCCGGCAGCGGGGGGCGTGATTTGCGTGGGCTGATCCGGCAGCACCAGTTCGATAAGGTCGAAATGGTGCAGATCGTGCGGCCCGAGCAGTCATGGCAGGCGCTGGATGAAATGGTCGGCCAGGCAGAGCACGTGCTGCAGGCCTTAGGCCTGCCCTATCGGGTCGTGGCCCTGTGCGCGGGCGACATGGGGTTTGCGGCGGCCAAGACCTACGATCTGGAAGTCTGGCTGCCGGCACAGAACACCTGGCGCGAGATCTCTTCGGTGTCCAATTGCCTGGACTTCCAGGCGCGCCGGCTGCATGGGCGCTTCAGGCCCGAAGGCCCCAAAGCGCGGCCCGAATACCTGCATACGTTGAACGGTTCCGGCGTAGCCGTGGGCCGCGCCCTGGTGGCCGTACTGGAGAACTGGCAACAGGCCGATGGCCGTGTCGCCGTGCCGCCGGTGCTGCAACCCTACATGGGCGGCTTGGAAACCTTGGGCCCCCGATAGCGCGATGGGCTGCCTTCTGTTTCGGGGGGTTCGGGATCGACCGTTTTCTTGTTGGCCCCGATGTGGGTGATCAGCAGAAACAAAAGCACCCAGAACAGCAGGTTCAGGATGGTGGCCAGCAGGCTGTTGAAGCTGGCGTACCCCGTAGCGGCTGACGCCTGGATGCCTAAGGTGTCGGCCACGATGGGGATGTGGCCCAGGCCTTCGATGATCAACCGCCCTGGAAGGGAAAAGCCCCACTTGACGGCGTGTACGGCTTCCCAGCCTGCGATTTGGCCGTCGCCATCGATGTCCACCACGTAATTCAGGGCTTGCAGCTCCATGGTGCCCTCCGGCAGAAAAATCCTTGTGTCCTTGTGGTTACTATAGGATCTCGCGCGGCATTCGACAATGGGTCGGTTTTCGGGGTCGGTTTTCAGTGGTGCAGACCTGTTGGCAGGGGCCTGGCCACCACAGGATCTATGCTAGAATGCGCGTCTTGACCGCGGTCGAGCCGGAGAGGTGGCAGAGTGGTCGAATGTACCTGACTCGAAATCAGGCGTACGTGAATAGCGTACCGTGGGTTCGAATCCCACCCTCTCCGCCAGAACATCAATAAAATCAAGCAGATACGGTAATCAAGACGGCATCCAGGGTGCCGTTTTCTTTTGGTTTGTCGGCCTCGACGGCGATTCAGGCCATCACGCCTGCAATCGCAGTCGCAATGGCTGCATCCGGGTTACGGGCTCGCAGTGTCGCGACGGGTATGTAGCCGCCTCGTAGTAGGCGGCCTTCACGCCAGCGGTTGCCACGGAATGCGGGGTACAGCCATAGGAAAATGTCGATTGCGATCGCAACCAGCGTGATCCAGAGCAGGGTGTCGAGCGATTCTGGATCCTGGACGTGCCTTTGTGTGGCTGTCTCAAGGAACTGACCGACCAGGGCCATGGCAATCAGCAGGCAAAACCACAGGATGGCCATGCCCCACAACCGCTTCACCAGCATCCAGAAGGGGCCGAAGAACAGGGCAGGCCAGGAAAACCCCTGTTTGACTGCGTCCGTATAACCGTTGATCTGGTTTTTATAGACGGTGAACATACGCATGCGAGCCCCTCATGTGCAAGACGATGGATACGCCTTCTGCGCCAGGTGCCGGCATGCCTCATCCGGTGGGGGCGCTAGGCCTCAGGGCCTGATTCCAGCGACGGCCAGCGCATGCTCTGCGATGGCCAGGGACGCAGTCAGCCCGGGTGACTCTATACCGTATAAGTGTACCAGCCCGGGTATGCCGTGCGTCTCGATACCCTGGATCAGGAAGTCGGTTTCGGTGCCGGCGGGTGCCTGGATCTTCGGCCGAATGCCGGCATAGTCGGGGCGCAGGGCGCCGTCTGGCAGGCCAGGCCAGTAGCGGCGTATCGAGCCATAGAATTGCCGGGCGCGCCCCGGCGCCACTGTGTAGTCCACCGTATCGATCCATTCCACATCGGGTCCGAACCGGATCTGCCGGTTCAGATCCAGCGTCAGGTGCACCCCCAGGCCTGCGGGCTCCGGCACTGGATAGATCAAGCGCGAAAATGGATTCCGGCCGCTATAGCCATAATAGTTGCCCTTGGCATATCGGATCGTGGGAATGCAGGCGTCTGGCATGCCATCCATGCAGGCGGCAACGGCCGACGCCGACAGTCCAGCACAGTTGAAGACATATTGGGCGATGATGTCCGTGGTCTGCCCTGGGGTGGCCGAGGGCGGGGCCGCTGGGTGGGCGCGGTGGGCATGGGTGGGCGCGTCGGCATTCCGATGGCGGTTTTCCGCGACCCGCAGCATTACGCCGCGCCCCGCGTGGAGCGTGCCGCCGGTTACGGTGGAGCACAGTGCGACCATGCCGCCGGCCGCCTCGAAGTCACCCTGCAGGGACCGCATCAGGCCGTGGCTGTCGATGATTCCTGTCGACGGGGATGCCAGCGCGGCGATGCAATGCAATTCGGGCTCCAGGCGGCAAGCCTGCGCGGCTGTCAGCCAATGAATGTCATCCACGCCATTGCGGTGGGCTCGCTGCTCAAGTTGCCGAAGCTGCGCGATCTGGCCATCATGGGTAGCCACGATCAGCTTTCCGCAGCGATCATGGGCTACGCCGTGCGTGCGGCAGTAGTGGTACAGCAGGTCGCGCCCACGCACGCACAGCCGCGCTTTCAGCGAGCCGGGGGCATAATAGAGGCCAGTGTGGATCACCTCGCTGTTGCGCGAGCTCGTGCCAGTGCCGATCGCTGACTCGGCCTCGACCACGATGGTCTCCAGCCCCGCCAGCGCGCAGGCCCGGGCCACGGCCAGGCCCACCACGCCGGCGCCAATGACCAGGCAGTCCACGCGGTCGATCATGGCCGTATCATGTGTATGACCAACGTAAAGTGGCTGCTGGGGCGCGCCCAGGTGGGACACGTCCCTGCGTGGCTGTCATAGACGATGTGCATGTCAATTCGCTGCGCCAGGTTGGCGTCAACCCTGTTCTGATCGAGTGGGTAAGCAGGCGGTCACAACGCTGACGCCCAGCAGTACCACGATATTCACCGCCAGCCCCCAGATGCCGGCATTGATGGCATAGGGTGGGGGCCAGACAAAATCGAACTGCAGGGTCACGAGTGTCCCACAGGTCAGGCCGGCGAATGCGCCACTGCGCGTCGCGCGGGGCCAGAACAAAGTAGCCAGCGTCAGGGGCAGCAACTGCACGATGGCGCCATAGGCGCCCAGCAGGGTCGTGACCAGCGAGGCCGGATTGAGCAGCGCAAGCGAGTAGGCCGCGGCCGAGATCAGCACGACCAGAAGCCGGGTCAGGCGCAGGACGCTGGCATCGTGCATCGGGCGAAGCCGTGCGATGATGTCGCGTGCGGCGACGGTGGCCGCACTGTGGGCGATGTTGGCGCCGGTCGACATGGCGGCCGCCAGAGCACCGGACAGCATCAGGCCCACGAGCCAGGGTGAGAAATGTGCGGTTTTTACTACGATGTCCAGGAGCACAGTGTCCGGGTTCTGCAGGGGGGCGTCGCGATACAGCAAAATCCCCGCAAAGCCGATGATCAGGATCGGCACCATCACGTAGACAAAGAGCGGATACAACATCAAGCTTTTTTTCAAGGTGCGCACGCTTTTGGCTGAGTAAAAACGCATGAACAGATGTGGCCACATCCACGCGCCCAGTGCGCTTACCAGAATCGCGCTGGAAAACGCTGCCCATGGGACGGGTGCGCCGCCACCGGGAATGGTGAGGTACTGCGGGGCTTGCTCGGCGATGCGCTGGAACATCGGCGTGATGCCGCCATATAGCTGGTTGGCCACGGCAAACCCGAGGACCCAGGCGATGGCCACCATGAGTACGCCTTGGAAGAAATTGGTCCAGCCGATGCCGCGCAAGCCACTGGTGTAGACGTAAAGCGTCACGATGAGGGTGGCCAGCAATGAGCCGAGCCAGAACGGAATGCGCCCGTCGGTGGCAAACTGAAACATCAGGCCGGTGCCGACCACCTGGATCGTGAGATAGGGGACCAGCCCCAGAATGCTGATGATGCCGATGAACACCGCCAGGCCCTTGCTCTTGAAATGGTCTGCGAGCAGGTCGGCTTGGGTCATGTGGCCCAGACGCCGCGCCATCTGGTGGATACGTGGCGCGATCAGCCAGCCGAGGCTTGCCATCAGCGCCGTGTACGCCAGCATATACAGGGCGGGCGCCCCCTTGCTGTAAGACCAGCCTGGCCCGCCCAGAAAGGCGAAGGCCGAGAAAATCTCAGCGCCCATGATAAAGAACATGAGCACCAACCCCAGGCTGCGGGTGCCCGTGACGTATTCTTCGAGAGTGTTTTGCTCACCACTGCGGCGGGCGCGTACGCCAATGACCAGTGTGGCCAAAAGGTACGCTGCGGTGATCGTGGTGACGATGATCCAGTCGGGCATCATGGGCCTTTATTGAGGTGCTCGACGAAATACAGCACCACCAGCCCGAGAAACATGATGAAGATCCAGGCGATGTACCAGAAGAAAATGAATGGCAAGCCCCAAATCAATGGCTCGACCCGATTGGCCAACAGGGCGCCTGGCCAGATCATGGCAACCCAGCAGATCAACTGCAGTATGGTTGAAACCAGATAAAACCCACGGCTGGCTCGCATATTGGGCCTCTTGGGTGGGTACTGCGCAGGTTTTGATGTATCTTATTTTTTCACGAACCCGGCTCATTGCAAAGCGATTTTTGGGGCGCTGGCACCCGGCGCATCCGTTTGCCGTGCGCTTGCTCTGATACCATCGGTTTGCACCCGATTTCATCCACCCCTGAGTGCCCGTGTACGCTACCCAAGGAACCCCGAATGCCCGATTCTGCGAGTAAAACCCAATTCCTGGCCATTTTGATCGATGGCGATAATGTGCCGGCGTCCATTATCGAAGGCCTGCTGGCCGAGGTCGCCAAACTGGGCGTCGCCAGCGTCAAGCGGATCTATGGCGATTGGACCACGCCGAACCTGGGTCAGTGGAAACAAACACTGCTGCAATACTCCATCCAGCCCATCCAGCAGTTTCGCTATACGACGGGCAAGAACGCCACGGATAGCGCCATGATCATCGATGCCATGGATTTGTTGTACATGGGGCATTTCTCTGGCTTTTGTCTGGTGTCCAGCGACAGTGATTTCACGCGGCTGGCTGCCCGCATCCGGGAATCGGGCTGTTTTGTATACGGCTTCGGGGAAAAGAAAACGCCCAGACCATTTGTGGCGGCGTGTGATCGCTTCATCTACACCGAAGTCTTTGCCGTAAAGACCGAGACAGGCCTGCCTGCCAAGCCAAGTCCGCGTTCCAGTCTCGAGCTGCGTGGCGATACCACTTTGCTGCGCTTGGTCCGCGAGGGTATCGAGACCGCCTCCGATGAGGCTGGCTGGGCGCCTTTGGGTGCCGTGGGCCAATATATCAGTCGGGCCGAAGGCGACTTCGATTCACGCAACTACGGATACGCCAAGCTCAGCGAGCTGGTCACGGCGATTGGCTTGTTCGAGGTGGATCGCCGCGAGGCAGGCGTGTATGTAAAGGATCTGCGCAAAAAATGAGGTCAATCCATGGCGCGGTTGATGGCGCGCGTTGCGTCTGGCGGGTCTCACCGGGCCCAGCCTTACCGCAGCATGTCCCTCAGCAGCGCAATGAATGCCAGGCTGCGCTGCGGCAGCAGCCGGCGCCCGGGGGTTACGCACCATAAGGTCGTGGCGGGCAACGCCCAGTCGGGCAGGACCCGGCTCAGGCGCTTTTGCCGCACCAGATCGGCAGCCGATGGTTCCGACAGGCCTGCGATGCCATGGCCTTGCTCAGCCAGGGCGCGCAGCAGACCGATGGAATTGGCGGCCAGGCGCTGCTGGGGCATGCCTTCCCAGATCTGCTGGGCCTGCATCAGGCGCCACATTTGTGGGCGGCCGTCGCTGGCGATCAGCAGCAATCCAGCGTGGTGGGCCAGGTCGTCGGGCCGCGCCGGAGTACCATGTTGTGCCAGATAATCGGGGCTGGCGTACAGCCCGCCGCCCATGGTGACCAGGTGGCGGGCGACCAGGGCATTGTCGTCCGGCAGGCGCGTGGCGGCCCGGATGGCCAGGTCGAACCGTTCGGTGATCAGGTCGACCCGGCGCGCAGACAGGTCGAGTTCGATGGGGACCTGCGGGTAGCGCCGCGTGAATTGGTCCAGGATGGGCACGACGCCGAATTCCTGAAATTCGGGCGGTAGCGAAACGCGCAGGATGCCCTGGGGGATGGTCTGGCGGTTGCGTGCCAGGTCAGCGGCGGATTCAGCCGCATCATGGATATTTTGCGCATGCATGAGCATTTTTTCGCCGAATTCGGTCAGCGTAAGACGACGGGTGCTGCGCTGCATTAGCCGCTCGCCGAGGCGGTTTTCGAGGTCGGACAGGCGTCGGGACAGGGTGGATTTGGGCAAGCCGGTCTGTTCGGCGGCGAGTGTGAAGGTACCCGCCTGGACGATGTGGGCGAACAAGATCAGATCATCGGCGTACAGGTCGAGCGACGTCATAAGGGCATTGTCTCATATATGGAACTATATAATGCCATTGTTGCTGTTTTTCTTTCTATCTGCAGCGGCTATGATGAATGAATCATTCAGAAGTGTGGCGCCAGACGGCACTTGCCGTTCTGGCTGCCCGCCCGTTTTCAAATAACGCACAGGAGCGAAATAATGAGCGTCAAGCTGGCCATCGTGTATTACTCGACCTATGGCACCAACCATGAAATGGCCGAAGTCGCCGCCGAGGCGGCGCGCGCGGCCGGCGCCGAAGTCCGCCTGCTCAGGGTAAAAGAAACGGCGCCCGCCGAGGTCGTGGCTGGCCAGGCCGCCTGGAAAGCCCAGGCCGAGCGCATGGCTTCGATCCCCGTGGCCACGCCCCAGGATATGGAATGGGCCAATGCCTACTTGTTTTCAGCCCCTACCCGTTTCGGGGTGATGGCCAGCCAGATGCGCGCCTTCATCGACACCCTGGGGGGCATATGGGCGCAGGGCAGCCTGTCCAACAAGCCTATGTCGGCGATGTCGTCGGCCCAGAATACCCACGGTGGGCAGGAAGCGACGATCCTTTCCATGTACACCACGGTATTCCACTGGGGCGGCATCGTGGTGGCGCCAGGCTTTACGGACCAATCCATCTTCAAGTCGGGGGGCAATCCGTATGGCTTCAGCCACACCCAGGGTCAGCCACTGACGGACGACAACAAAGCGGCCATTGCCCATCAGACCCGCCGCCTCGTCGATGTGGCGGCAAAGCTCGCAATCGGTTAAGGTCGGTCATGGGCTTGGCCTGCGCAGGTGCATGGCCATCCTGAGACGGCTTGGGGGGGCTGATGGCTGCAGAGCCTCATTGGGGCAAGGTGGTCCGCATCCGCGGCGATGTGGTCGATGCCGTGTTCCCGGGCCCCAGCCCGCGCATCCAGGACATGCTCCTGGCGGGCGATTTGCCGCTCGAAGTCGCCACCTTGCTGGGTGCCGGCCGGGTACGGTGCCTGGCCCTTGCGTCCGTGCGGGGGCTGGGCCTCGGGGCGTCCGTTCAGGCGACTGGCCAGCCGATTCAGGTTCCAGTGGGTCAGGCCGTGCTGGGGCGCATGCTCGACATGTTCGGCCGGCCGCTCGATGGCGGGCCCGAACCGGCCGCCACAATCCGGCGCCCGATTCACCGGCCGCCCCCACCGCTGAAAGATCGGGTGGTGCAGGATGAACTGCTCGAGACCGGCATCAAGGCGATCGACCTGCTCTCACCCATCGGGCGCGGCGGCAAGGCGGGCCTGTTTGGGGGGGCCGGCGTGGGCAAGACGGTGCTCATCAACGAGCTCATCCACAACACCGTCCAGCATTACCAGGGCGTCAGCCTGTTCTGCGGCATTGGCGAGCGCTCGCGCGAGGCCGAAGAACTATACCGCGAGATGGGCGAGGCGGGCGTACGCGACAAGACCGTCCTGTTGTTTGGCCAGATGAACGAAGCCCCAGGCGTTCGTTTCCTGGTGGGCAAATCGGCGCTGACCATGGCCGAATACTTTCGCGACGATCTGCAGCAAGACGTTCTGCTGCTCATGGACAACGTCTTCCGGTTCGTCCAGGCCGGGGCCGAGGTGTCTGGCCTGTTGGGGCGTATGCCCTCCAGGGTGGGCTATCAACCCACTTTGGCGACCGAACTCGCGGCGTTGCAAGAGCGCATCACCTCGACCCATCGCGGTGCGATCACTTCGGTACAGGCGGTCTACGTGCCGGCCGATGACTTCACCGATCCGGCGGCCGCGCATATCTTTTCGCACCTGTCGGCCTCGGTCGTGCTCTCGCGCAAGCGGGCCGCCGAAGGCCTGTATCCAGCCGTGGATCCCCTGGCTTCGACCTCGGTGATGCTGACGCCGGCGGTGGTGGGTGATCGCCACTATGAAATCGCGCGGGCCGTACAGCGTACGCTGGCCGAGTACGAAGAGCTGCGCGACATCATCGCCATGCTGGGGCTCGAGGAACTCTCCGCAGCGGATCGTGCCGTGGTGGCCCGCGCTCGGCGCCTCGAACGTTTCCTGACCCAGCCTTTTCATGTGGCCGAACAGTTCAGTGGCACGCCCGGCCAGCGCGTGCCGATCTTGCAGACGCTGGCCGGCTGTGAAACCATTCTGGAACAGATCCGCTTCAGCGACAACGAAATGGATTACTACATGAAGGGTGCCCTGCAGGGCCCGGAGGCCGCTGCATGAGCCTGAGCCGCAGCATGCGCGTCAGCCTGCGCCTGCCCACACGCTTGTTGTTCGAGGGCGAGGCCGTCAGTCTGCAGGCTGTGGCCGAAAACGGGGCCTTCGGCATGCTGCCCAATCATGCCGACCACGTGGCGTCGCTGGTGCCTTCCATATTGGTGCTGCGTGGCCCAGATGGCCGCGAGTCGTTTTTCGGGATCGATCATGGCTTGCTGGTCAAGTGGGGCCATCAGGTCGATATTTCGATACAGCGCGGCGTGCAGGGCGATGACCTCGACACGTTGTCGGGGGTGCTCGAGTCCAGCTTCAAGCGGGTGGATGAAACCGAACGGGTTGCACGCACCGCCCTGTCGCGCCTTGAAATCGGCATCTTGCGCCATTTCAGCGATTTGAGAAAACCCGCCCCATGACGCCCGATGACGACACCTCCCTGGACCCGATTCGCCGCCAGGCGCAGCGCATGAGCCATGCCCGCAGGCGGCCGCCGTTCAGCAGCCTGCAGGGCCTGAGCGCTTTTGGCGTCATCGGCTGGTCGGTGGCCATCCCCACGGTGGGCGGGGCCCTGCTGGGCCTGTGGCTCGACCGGGTGGCGCCTCAGCCTTTCTCGTGGCCGATCGCGCTCATGTTGGGTGGCCTCGTAATTGGTATCATCGTGGTATCGAACTGGGTCAGCCGCGAAAGCCGCCGTGCCCGCGACGATCATCCCGGGCCGGGCCATCCGTCCGGCAAGGAAACCGATCATGATTGATGCGTCCGCCCTGTTGCTCGGCTTTGCCGTCGGGCTACCCGTCAGCCTGCTGTTCTTTCTCGGCTTGTGGTGGGGTATGCGTCGTGCCCTGGGCAGCCGCCGGCCGGCGCTGATCCTGGCAGCCAGTTTTCTTGGCCGTGCCGCGCTGTTGCTGGGGGCGGCCCTGGGGCTGGCGCACACGGTGCATCCGCTATGGGCGCCTGCCGGGTTCTTGCTGGCGTTCTTCCTGGCGCGCTGGGTGATCGTCCATCGCGTCCGCAGCGTACGCCATGGGCCTTTTCCAAAGGGGGGCTGCTGAATGGAACTCACGCCCGATACCAGTATCGTGGTGGCAATCGGCAGCCTGCGGCTCAATGCCACCATCGTCAATACCTGGATCGTCATGGCGGTGCTGGTCGGGGTGTCTTGGCTCGTCACGCGCCGGCTGCGCCCCGACGTGCCGCCGGGCCGCTGGCGCAATGCGCTCGAAGTCATGGTCGAGCTGATCCAGGGGCAGATCCACGCCGTTACCCGAACCGCGGTGCGCCAGGTCATGATCTTTTCCGGCACTTTGTTCCTGTTCATCGCGGCGGCCAACCTGCTGGCCATCATCCCTGGATTCCGCTCTCCCATGGGCTCGCTGTCCACCACCGTGGCGCTCACGCTGGCCGTATTGCTGGCGGTGCCCGCGTTCGGGATCATGCATGGCGGGGTGCGGCACTACCTGGCCCGGCTGGCGCAGCCCTCCATCATCGTGCTGCCCTTCAACCTCATCGGTGAACTCTCCAAAGGCGTGTCGCTGTCCATCCGCTTGTATGGCAACGTCATGAGTGGCGCCGTCATCGCGGCCATCCTGCTGGGCATCGCGCCGTTCTTCTTTCCGGTCGTCATGGATCTGTTCAGCCTGCTGGTTGGCTTCATCCAGGCGTACATCTTCGCCATTCTGGCGGCCGTATACATTTCATCCGTGATGGCGGATTCCAGCCCCGAGGTCTCACCAGAGGACATGCCGTGACTGAACTGACCCTTGTTGCCTTGATCTCCATCCTGACGGCCGGCCTGACGGTCGCCATCGGGTCGTTTGGCGCGGCTCTGGGCGAGGGCCGGGCCGCTGCCGCCGCCATGGCGGCCATTGCGCAGCAGCCCGATGCCGCGCCCACTTTGTCGCGCACGCTGTTCGTCAGCCTGGCCATGGTGGAGTCTTCCGGTATTTACTGCTTCGTGGTCGCCCTGATCCTGATTTTTGCCAATCCGTTCTGGGATGCCGTGCGCACCGCAGCCGGGGGATGAGACACCATGTCCATCGACTGGATCACCGTCCTGGCGCAACTGGCCAATTTCCTGCTGTTGGTCTGGTTGCTGCGCCGCTTCCTGTATCTGCCCATCCTCAATGGCATCGATGCGCGCGAGGCCGCCATCGCGCGCCGCATGGCCGAGGCCGAGGCGGCGCAGCAAGAGGCCGCCGCCGCCAGGCTGCAGTACGAGCAGCAACTTGAAAGCACGCTCGCCCAGCAAGAGACCAAGGTGGCTCAGGCGCTCGCGGCCACCGAGCACGAGCGCGAGCAGCTGCTGGCCGAAGCGCGCCAGCAGCTCGGGCAGGAGAAGGCCGATTGGCATACGCACCTCGAACGCGAGCGCCAGGAGTTCATCCAGCGGCTGCATCAGGCGGGCGGGCACACCGTGCTCGATATGGCCCGTAAAGTGCTCGCGGATCTCGCCGACGAGCCGCTCGAAGCCGCCATCGCCCGAAAGGCCGTCGCGCAGATCCAGCCCATGGCCACCGAGCTCAACACGGCAATCGCCGCCGGCCAGCCGGCGCAGGTCACTACACAGAAGCCGCTGGCACCCGAGATACGCCAGCGGCTCGATGCCGATCTGCAGGCGCTGCTTCCGGGCGTCCGCCTGACGTTCGCCACCGATGCGCAACAGGCCCCCGGCCTGGCCATCCAGGTGGGGGGGATGCAGGTGGCGTGGACGGTCGACAGCTACATGGACGAGCTCGACGACATGGTGGCCCAGCATCAGGCGGCCGCCATGCGTCACGAAGAGGGGCCCGATGGCCACTGAGACGCCCGGTCTGATGGGGGGCCGCTCAGCCAGGGGCGCCAGCGGGTCTGTGCCGGGGGATCCCGATCAGGCCTTCGCCCGCTGGCGCAGCCGGCTGCTCGATCTGCCCACGCCAGAGCCGACCCTGTCCGAAATGGGCGTGGTCACCGACGTCGGTGACGGCGTAGCGACGGTGACCGGGCTCGTTCAGGCCCTGGCCGACGAGCTCATCGTGTTTTCGAGCGGTGCGCACGGGATCGTGTTCGACCTCGAGCCCGATCGGCTGGGTGTCGTATTGCTGGGCCCGGCCGAATCCATTCGGCCCGGTGAAAGCGCGCGGCGTACGCGCAAAGTGGTCAGCGTGCCGGTGGGCGCGGGCCTGCTGGGGCGGGTCGTCGATGCGCTGGGGCGGCCCATCGATGGCCGGGGGCCGGTGCGCGCGGCCCTGCAGCGGCCCATCGAGGCCGAGGCCCCGCGGATTCTCGAGCGCGCGCCGGTGTCACGGGCCCTGCTGACCGGCATCAAGGCCGTGGATGCCGCCATTCCGGTGGGTCTGGGCCAGCGGCAGCTGATCATCGGCGACCGGCAGACCGGCAAGACTTCCATGGCCATCGACACCATGCTCAATCAGCGTCAGGGTTCGGTGCTGTGCATCTATTGCGCCATTGGTCAGCGGGGGGACGCGGTTGCCCGCGTGATCCGGGCATTGGCCGAAAACGACATGCTGCGTCGCAGTATCGTCATGAATACGGGCGACGAAGAGGCGCCGGGCCTGGCCTATATCGCGCCGTATGGGGCGATGACCATGGCAGAGTATTTCGCCGCCCAGGGGCAGGACGTCCTGCTGGTGTTCGACGACATGACGCACCACGCGCGCGCGTACCGCGAGCTGTCGCTGTTGCTGCGCCGCCCGCCTGGCCGCGAAGCCTTTCCAGGCGACATTTTCTACGTGCATGCGCGCCTGCTCGAGCGGGCCGGGCAGTTCAGCGAGGCGCTGGGGGGCAGCGCCATCACGGTGTTGCCCGTTGTCGAAACCGAGGCTGAAAACCTGGCGGCCTATATCCCGACCAACCTCATTTCCATCACCGACGGGCAGATCTATCTGTCGCCGCGCCTCGTGCGCAAGAATCAGTTTCCAGCGGTGGATCTGGGGCTGTCCGTTTCCCGCGTGGGGGGCAAGGCCCAGAATCGCAGCCTGCGCGATGTGTCGGGTAACCTGCGCGTCACGCTGTCCCAGTTCGAGGAACTCGAGGATTTCGCCCGGTTTGGCACGCGGCTGGACGACACCGCGCGCGCCCACCTGGCCCGGGGCGCCGCCGTGCGCACGGCGCTGCGGCAGGCCGAGCGGGATCCCATGGCCGTCATCGAGCAGCTGGCGGTGCTGATTGCGGCGATGGAAGGGCTGTTCGATGCGTTAGCGCCGGCGCAGATCATGACGGCCATGGTGCGGGTGCGTACGGCGGCGTGCCAGGCCTTGCCCGACCTGCAGGCCCGTGCGATGGAAAATCTGTCGCTGGGTGCGGAAGGCCGTCAGCGCATTCTCCAGAGCGCCCGTGAAGCGTTGGGCATGGACCCGGTCGAGCCGGGGCGGCGCGTGTCGTAATGGCCCAGTCGCTCGAGGCGCTGACGCGCCAGGGTCAGACGCTCGCCAGCATCCGCGGCATCGTCCGCACCATGAAAAGTCTGGCGGCCATCAATGCGGCACCCTACGAAGAGGCGGCCATGGCCATCGAAGCCTATCAGGCCACCATCCGCCGGGGGTTTTCCGCATTCGCCTATCGGATGAGGTCGGGCTGGCAGGTCGTTGGCGCAGGGGCCGCCGACCCCAGTCATCGGATCGTGGTGGCATTTGGCTCCGACCACGGTTTTTGCGGCAATTACAATGAATTGCTGGCGGCCGAAGTCTCGCGGCTGCACGCGCGAATGTCGGCTGCAGGCCGACCGACAGGCGGCCTGCAGGTTCTGTGCGTGGGCGCACGGATGCAGGCCGCGCTCGAGGGGCACGGGCTCGTGGTGGCGCAGCGTCTGCTGCCGCCGGCGTCGGTCGACGGGGTGGCGCGCCTGGCCAGCGAGGTGGTGGCGCAGATCGAGCGGCGCAGCCGAGGCCGGCCGCTGACCCAGCTGGGCGTCTGGTTGGCGTACACGCGCCGGGCCGGGCATGGGATGCGGACCCCGGTGGTCAGCCGCTTGTTGCCCTTGCCGCCGGCCCTGCTGCAGGCGCCGGATCGATGGCCTTCGCGGGCCCTGCCGGATTTCACCCTGGCGCCGGCCGCCCAGCTGTCGGCGCTGGTGCGTCATCATTTGTTTGCCAGCGTGTTCCGGGCCTCGGCTGAAGCCATGGTCACCGAGAATGCGGCCCGCTTGGCACTGATGCAGCAGGCCGAGCAATCGGTCGATGAGCGCCTGGCCCAGCTGGGCCGCGAGCTGTCGGCCGTACGGCAAGACCAGATCACCCAGGAGATCATGGACATCATCATTGCCCATGAATAAGGTGGATCTTGCATGCCGGGCCGTCGCCCCCATATGCATCGTATCGTTGTTTTCCGGCTGGATACAGGCCTTTCGACATGACTTCCCCATTGATCGTGGCATGCGCGCACTGCCACCGCAAGAATCGCGTACCCGCCGACCGTCTGCAGGATGAAGGTCATTGTGGCGTGTGCACACAACCCCTGTTCACGGGCGCGCCCATCGTGGCCAACCAGCAGGCATTTGATGCGCATATAGGCAGTGACCTGCCGGTCGTCGTGGATTTCTGGGCACCCTGGTGCGGCCCGTGCCGCCAGTTTGCGCCCGTATTCGCGCAGTCCGCCCGGCAGTTCGAGCCGCGCGTGCGCTTCCTGAAGGTCGATACTGAAACAGAGCCGGCGCTGGCGCAGCGCTTCAACATCCGCAGCATCCCGACCCTGGTGATGTTTAAGGGCGGCCGCGAGGTCGCGCGGGTGTCCGGCGCCTTGCCGGCGGCGCAGTTTCGCCAATGGGTGAACTCGAATCTTTGAGCGGACGCCCTGGCCGGTCATCTGGGCGAGCAGGGGGCCCGTTTTGATTTGCGTGATGGGTGACGGCTTCAGCGGATACGATTCAGTTCGTCCAGCACATGCTGGACTGCGATCTCCTGGGGACCGCTGCGGTGGGCGATCCCCATGGGGCGCCACAGAGGCGGATCGAGGAACAGGATCTTGATCCGCTCGTCGATTTGCGGATGAAGGGTTTCGTAGGACAGCAAGGTGGCGCCGTAGCCGGCGCCGACCAGGCTCTTGGCGGAGTCATTGTAATTGACGCGTATCTTGGCCTGGGGCCGCAGGCCATCTGCAGCGAACCATTCGTTGATGATGCGGGCCAGTTGGGTGCTGTCATCGTTGAGGATGAGCGGGCGCGCGGCCAGCCAGGCCGCCGTGGCCTTGTCTGGGCTGCTCCAGTGCGCCGGAACGAGGGCAACGACGGGATCCTTTCTCCAGGGGCGTACCTGGACTTCGGCCATCTGGCTTTGTGGCAGGGCCACCGCCGCGATGTCGAGCAGGCCTTTGGCCAGGCGGTCCATGGCCTCGCGCGAATTGAGCACGGCCAGTTCGACTTCTACGCCAGGGTGTTTTTCGGAAAGGCGCCTGAGCGCCATGGGCAGCAGGTAGGCGATCACCGGCGTAGCCGCGCTGACCCGGACCCGGCCGATCTTGCCCTGTGCGTGCATCTGGATGTCTTGCAGCATGGCATCGCTCTGGTTCAGCAGGCGTTGTGCCCGGGCGATCAGCGCCGCCCCAACGCCGGTGGGTTCTGCTTTTTTGCGCTTGCGCAGCAGCAGCTCGACGCCCAGCCGCTCTTCCAGCTCGTTGATGTGCAGGCTGACGGTCGGCGGGGCGAGATGCAGCGCCCTTGCCGCCGCGACGAAAGAGCCTTGTTCCGCGATTGTCACCAGGGTTCTGAGGCGGTCCAGATTGAGTTCGCGCATGTTCAGGATTTCTGAATCAAAAGGTCAGGATATTCAACTTTTATTTATTTTAGCGCCTCCCTACAATCAATCAAGGTAATTGAAATTCGACTGTATCGAAGGAGAAACGTGTGGGCAGTCAACCGCATGATGCATATCGTCGTCGCCAGGCGATGCCTTTGGCCACTCGTGACGCCGTGGCCGCCGAGCTGGCCCGGATCGTGGGGGCCGACCAGGTTTGGAGCGGCGAACAGGCACGGCAGCGCTACCCGGGCGACAAAAGCTGGCTGACGATCGTGCACGCGCACTATGGCGAGCCGCTGAACCAGCCTGAAATCGCCGTCGCGCCGGCGACCGTGGCGCAGGTCTCGGACATCATGCGCCTGGCGTCGCGCGCCGGGCTGGCCGTGACGCCGCTGGGTGGCGGCTCAGGCGTGCAGGGCGCGGCGAACGCCAACCTGGGCGGCTTGCTGCTGGACCTCACGCGTCTGGATCGTGTTCGCGAAATCGATGAGACGTCGCTCACCTGTACTGTCGAATGCGGGATGAACGTCAAGCGGTTCGATGCCGAACTGGCCCGGCAGGGCTTGACCTTCACCCATGATCCGGCATCGGCCGAGTGGGCGTCGATCGGCGGGGCAATCGCCGCGCGGGGCTCGGGGGTGCTCTCGACACGCTATGGCAACATCCAGGATCACGTGCTTTCTCTCGAGGTGGTCCTGCCTGACGGCCAGGTCGCTCAATTGCCGGCCGTGCCCAAGCACGGCGTCGGGCCCGAACTGAGCCAGCTTTTCGTGGGCAGCGAGGGGGTGCTGGGCATCGTCACGGCTGCGCGCGTCAAGATACAGCGGCAACCGAAGGCACGGCGCTTTTGCGCCTTTCACTTTCCCTCGCTCGCCGCCGGGATTGCGGCGGGGCGCGAGATCGTCACCTCGGGCCTGCGCCCTGCGGTGATCCGCCTGTATGACGCGCATGCGGCGGTGCTCAGTCTCGAGAAAATCGTGCGCGCGGGCCTGCAGGGCGAGACCATGGTGCTGATGGTTCAAGGGCAGCATGAAGCATTGGTCGAACTCGAAGCGCAAACCTGCGGCCAGATCTGCCGGGCTCACGGCGGCCAGGCTCTCGATGACCAGATCGGTGCCGTGTGGTGGGACGATCGCTATGGGATGTCCCATCCGCCTCATACGCCGGCGCTGCCGCAAATCTGGATGACGATGGATGCGGTATCGGATTTCAGTTCCCTGCAGGGGCTGTACGACGACGTCACCCGGGCGATTGCCCAGTCGATCGATCCCAAGTGGGGCCTTACCGTCAAGACCCATCTATCGCATTGGTATGAATGGGGCGCCATGATTTATTCCAGGATCAACGTGCCGCAAGGGCCCGACAATCTGCAAGAGGCCGTGGCATTGCACGACCGGATTGTTGATGCCGCGGTGCAGGCCACCCTGGAGGCGGGCGGGGTGATGAACGATCACCACGGCGTCGGGATGCGTTTGGGGCCCCATATGGGGGCGCAGTTTGGTACGGCGGGCATGAGCCTGTTGCAGGGGGTGAAGTCGGGTCTGGATCCCCAGGGGATTCTGTGTCCCGGAAAGCTCGGCCTGGCCAGCCCGCTGGCGGGCTGATCGCGGGCTGATGGCGGAAAGCGCCGCGGTTTTCAATACATGGCAGGGGGGCGATATCATGGATCTGGGCTTATCGGGGCGTGTGGCGCTGATGACCGGCGGCGCGCGCGGCATTGGCCTGGCGCATGCCCGCGCCCTGGGCCGTGAAGGCGCCGTCGTCATCCTCAACGATCTCGATGCGCAGGCGGCCGGCCAGGCGGTGGACCGCTTGCGGGCCGAGGGGATACAGGCGGATTTTCACGTGGGGGATGCCACCGATCCGCAGGTGGTCGAGCACACCGTCACCGACGTGTTGTCTGGGCACGGCCGGTTGGATATCCTGGTCAATAATGCAGGGATCGGGGTCAAGCCGGCGGCGCGGGTGGAAGAAATGCCTTTCGAGGCCTGGCAACGGATGCTGCACGTCCATCTGGACAGCACGTTCCTGTGGTCGCGGGCGGTCGTCGCTCCCATGCGCCGCAACGGCTTCGGGCGCATCATCAATACCTCCTCGATGAACTTCACCGGTGGGGGGCGTCCCGGGGTGGCGCACTATTCGGCTGCCAAAGCGGGCATCGTCGGCTTGACCCGCACCATGGCCAAAGAAGTGGGCACCTACGGAATCACCGTGAACGCGATTGCCCCGGGCTATGTCGCGACCGAACTGATCGCCCAGTTCTCCGCCGACATGATGGAACGCCTGCAGACGCAGAATCCGGTTGGGCGCCTGTGCCTGCCCGAAGAAGTGGCCGCATTGGCCGCTTTCCTGTGCTCTGGTCATGCCGGGTTCATCAACGGCGAACTGATCTGCATGGATGGGGGCCGGCGTGATTTTTACTGGGGTTGAGGCGGGCTCGAGACCAATGATGACAGGGACACATTAATTCGATGGGGAAGCACTATTACATAGGTATCGACATCGGTGCCGGCAGCCTGACGACGACGGTCATCGATCTGCAGGGTGCGGTCGTCGGGTCGGCGAGCGCGGAACTCACCACGCACAGCCCTCACGCGGGCTGGAGTGAGCAGAATCCGCAGGATTGGTGGCAGGCCTTGTGCGCGACGGTCCGGCAGGCGCTGGGCCAGGGCGCGGTCCCTGCCGAACAGGTTGGCGCGGTTGCCCTGAGCGCCGGTGCCCACACGCCTGTCCTGGTCGATGGGCACGGCCAGGTCATCCGGCCAGCCATACTCTGGAGCGACACGCGCAGCCACCTCGAGGCGGCCGAGCTCAAGCAGAAACACGGCAGCGAGATCTTCGAAATCGCCCGCAACGTCCCCGCCGCCACCTGGACGCAGCCGCAGCTGCTCTGGCTGGCGCGCCATGAACCCGAGGCACTGGCGCGGACCCAGCGCCTGTATGTGGCCAAGGATTGGCTGCGGGCCCAACTGACCGATACCTGGGAGACCGATCACACGGAAGCCGCAGGCACCTTGCTGTATGACACGCAGCGCCGGCAATGGTCGGATCGCCTCTGCGAAATGATCGGGCTGGATCCGGCGCAGTTGCCGCCGCTCGTCGCCGTGACGGACGTCGTGGGCCAGGTTACGCCCGAAGCCGCCCGGGCCAGTGGCCTGGCCGCCGGTACACCCGTGGTGTGCGGCAGCTCCGATACCTCCATAGAAACCTATGGCGCCGGGGCGGTCGCGCTGGGTACCGGCGCGGTCAAGCTGGCGACGGCCGCCACGATCACCATGGTCAATGCCGAGCCCGGACCCACGGCCTCCGTGATCCACTACCCATTCTGCGTGCCCGATCTTTGGTACGCCATTGGTGCCACCAACTCCTGTGCCTCTGCGCACCGCTGGTTGCGCGACACGTTTTTTTCCGGCAACGGGATGACGGGCGCCCGCGCCTTCCAGGCCATGGATGACGACGCGGCCCGTGTTCCGGCCGGGGCCGACGGCCTGCTGTTCCATCCGTATCTGCAGGGTGAGCGCACACCTTATTGGGATCCGCTGCTGCGCGGAGATTTTCTTGGCATTACCTTCGCGCATGAACGTCGACATTTCGTTCGCGCCCTATACGAAGGGGTGGCGTTTTCCCTGTATGACGTATTGCAGGCGCTCGAAGAACAGGGCAGGGGGATGACCGCAGCCCGCATCATCGGCGGCGGATCGCATAGCGCCACCTGGCGCCAGATCGTGGCCGACGTGCTGGGGATTTCGATCGCCATGCCGCGCATTACCGATGCCTCATTTGGGGCGGCTCTGGTCGCAGCGGTCGGCGTGGGCGCCTTCCCCGATTTACCGACGGCCGCAGAGCACACGGTGAGCATCGTGGCGCATCACGAGCCGGATGCGCAACAGCACCGGCGGTACCAAGACATGCACGGCATCTACCGTGACGCGGCCAGGGCGCTGTTCGATATCAACCACCGCTTGTCCGCCATCAGCCCGAGGTGACCCAGTATGTTGAAAGTCTTTGCCGCACCCCATCGCTACATTCAGGGCCACGGCGCCCTGGCGCAACTCGGCTCGCTGGCGACGTCCCTGGGGGCGCAGCGCCCATTCGTCATCGTCGATTCGGTCGTGCAGGGGCTGCTCCTGCCGCGCCTCCAAGAGGGCCTCGGCGGCCTCGCCCGGCAAGCCACCATCACGCCCTTCAATGGCGAATGCACGCGTCAGGAGATCGACCGGCTCTCGGGCCTGGCAGCGGATGCGCAGGCCGATCTGATCGTGGGCGTCGGCGGTGGCAAGACCATCGACAGTGCAAAGGGGGTTCGCATCCAGACCCGGCGGCCCATCTTCATTGTGCCCACCATTGCCTCCAATGATTCCCCCACCAGCCGGCTGGTCGTGTTGTATACCCCCGATCATGCCGTGGACCAGGTCGACCTGATGCCCACCAACCCGGATCTGGTTCTGGTCGACACCAGCGTGCTGGTGCAGGCGCCAGAGCGGTTCTTCGTCTCGGGGGTGGGGGATGCGCTGTCCAAGAAATTCGAGGCGGCGCAGTGCATCGGCGCCGGCCGCCAGAATTTCCATGCGGGCCAGGCCACCTTGCTGTCGCAGTCGATTGCCGATCTCTGCTACGACACCGTGCGGGCACACGCCGAAGGGGCGTTGCGGGCCGTCAGGGGCAAGCAGGTCAACGACGACTTCGAGCGTACGGTCGAGGCCACCATATTGCTGTCGGGGCTTGCCTTCGAAAGTGCCGGGTTGTCCATCGCGCATTCGCTGACTCGCGGGCTGTCCGCGGTGCCGGGGCCGGCCGCCGCCCTGCACGGAGAGCAGGTTGCTTTCGGCCTGTTGGTTCAGTTATGGCTTGAAGGCCGGTCTGCGGATTTCATGGCAGACCTGCTGGCATTCTATGGTCGCATGGGTTTACCCAGAACCCTGACCGGACTTGGCTTGCAGGGTGATCCTGCTCAGGCAGCCGAGCTGATCGCCCAGATCACGTGGGAACGGGCGCCATACATCGGGGCCTTTACCCACCCGTTGGATCAAAAGCAACTTTCGGCTGCAATTCTCGACGTTCATCAGTCAAACACCAGAGGCTGATGGACTGAATCCATGATGGTGTGAAACACCAAGGAGACTCACCATGAACAAATGGCTCTCGATCTGCGCTACAGCCGTCGCCCTGTCCCTGGGGGCGCCGGCACTGCATGCTGAAACGACCGTGCGGGTCGGCAGCATCCAGTCCGAAGAATTCTACATGAACCCGTACATCAAGAAATTCGAAGAAATCGTCCGTGAAAAAACAGACAATGCCTACAATTTCAAGGTGTACTACAACAGCACGCTCGGCAGTGAATCCGAGATGTTCGAACAGATGCAGGCCGGGCTGCTCGACATGATGTTCGGCTATTCGGCCATCCTGCCCAACTACGTCAAGGAAACCGAAATCATCGGCCTGCCGGGCCTGCTGTCCAATTTCGACGAAGTCCACAAGATCATGAACGGCCCGATCGGCGAGGATCTGGCCCAGAAAGTCCTGGACAGCACGGGCGTGCGGATCCTCTGGTTCGTGGACCAGGCGCATCGCAACGTGTTCCTGAAAGACAAGGATGTGAAGTCCGTGGCCGACCTCAAGGGGATCAAGCTGCGTTCGCCCAACTCGCCCCTGTATCTCCAGGTGCTGGGTACGATGGGCTTCAATGCGGCCCCCATGGGGTTCAATGAAATCTATACTGCGGTACAGACGGGCGTGGTCGATGGCCACGAGCAGGAAGACCCCGGTATGCTGGCCATGAAATTCTACGAGGTCGAAAACAAGGCGGTGGTGACCCGTCACATGTATCAGTCCGCCGTCTGGGAAGTCAGCGAGAAGTTTTTCCAGAAGCTGCCCGAGAAGGATCGCCAGATTTTCATCGATGCGGCGCGTGAAGCCGGGATCTGGTTCCGTCCGCTGACGGGCCTGGAGGCCGAGCTGGCAGCACGTAAAGAGCTTCAGGAGAAGCATGGGGTCGAAGTGGTCGAGCTCGATCAAGCCGAACTCAACGCCTTGTTCGAACCCATGGTCGATGACTACGCCAAGCAGCGCGGCATTTACGATTACGTGGTCAAGGTACGCGAAGAACTGGGTAAATGATCACGGCCTGAATGGAGTCACCCGATGAACAAATCCTGGCATCCCCTGTTCAGCGAGGTGATCGTGATCCTCTGTTTCATCGCCATCGTGCTGGCCACCTTTCTCGGGGTGGTCAGCCGCTACGTGCTTGAATACTCCTTGCCGTGGGCCGACGAGGTGGCTCGTTATGCCTTGGTCTGGCTGGTGTATGTCGGTATGGTCAGCACCCTGGTGCGCGGCCAGCACGTCTGCGTAGAGATCCTGCTTGTGCGCTACCGCGGCCGGCTCAGGGTCTGGATGCTGAACCTGATCGATCTGGCGTGCATGGTGCTGTTCGGCGCGCTGCTGGTTGGCGGGCTGTTGCTGATGGAGATGGCCCGCACGCAGATCACCCCCGCCCTGGGCATATCCAAGTCCTGGGTCTATGCCGCCGTTCCTTTGGGCTCGGCACTGATGCTGATCGAATACGGCCTGCGCATCAAGCGCCGGCTGTCTGGCCAGAACGCGAACTAAGGAGATCGACATGGAAGCGGTCTTCATGCTCCTGCTGCTGTTCGCCTTCCTGACCATCGGTATTCCGATCGCCTTCTCGATCGGTCTTTCCGTCCTGACCATGCTGCTCGTCAGTGACGTGCCCGTCCTGATTTTTGCACAACGGGCGGCGAACGCCGCCGACAGTTTTGCCCTGCTCGCCATTCCGCTGTTCGTGCTGGCGGGCGAGCTCATGAACCATGGCGGCCTGACGAGCCGCCTGATCGGCTTTGCCCAGGCCCTGATCGGGCATTTGCGGGGCGGGCTGGGCCAGACCGGCGTTTTTGCCAGCCTCATTTTTGCCAACGTATCCGGCTCGGCCGTGGCCGACACGACAGCCATCGGTTCGGTGCTGGTGCCGTCCATGATCGACAAGGGCTACAAGCCGACCTTCGTGGCCTCGCTGCAGGCCAGTGCGGGCTGCCTGGCGCCCATCGTGCCCCCGAGCATCCTGTTGATTCTTTACGGCTCCATTGTCAATGTCTCGATCGGGGCCTTGTTTCTTGGGGCGGTCATTCCAGGCTACCTGATCGCCCTGTGCCTGATGGCCGTGGTGTATGTGCTCACCTCGCCCAGGCGGCAGCCAGGCATCGTGCGCGAGCCCTTTGCCGGCTGGTCCATGATCAAGTCGGCGACCCGCCAGGCTTTGCCGGCGCTGGCCATGCCTGTGATCATCATTGGCGGCATCGCCGGCGGGGTGTTCACGGCGACAGAGGCGGGCGCCGTCGCGGTGGTATATGCGTTCCTGGTCGGCCGGTTCTATTATCGTGGCTTTCGTCTCCGTGACCTGCCGCAGATCCTGATTGCCTCGGCTGGCGTGACCGTCATGGTAATGGCGATCATCGCATTTGCCGCCATCTTTGGCTGGCTTCTGGCCTGGCAGAACGTGCCTGATACGCTTGGGGCCTGGATCCAGTCCGTCGCCAGCAGCCCATACCTGTTTCTGGCCATCGTCATCGGCTTCGTCCTGCTGCTGGGCATGGTCATGGAGGTCCTGGCCATCGCCACCATATTCGGCCCGCTACTGCATACGCTGGCGATCGGCTATGGCTTTGATCCCATCTTTTTTGGCGTGATCCTCGCCATTCTCATGCAGATCGGCGGGGCCACACCGCCCGTGGGCGTGCTGCTCAACATCACCTGTGGCCTGGCCGGCGTGACCCCCGGGCGTTGCCTGGGCTATATGGGTATCTTCGTGGGCGTCTACCTGTTCGTGGTGCTCCTGGCGATCCTCTTCCCATCGATGGTGACCTATTTGCCGCACATGATGTTTGGCTGATGGCCGGCATGCAAAACGCATCACCTAAGCGCTTTTCACGCTATGATGAAGTTCTCGAAGCTTGAATCTGATTGAGCAGGAGGTCTCTTCATGAGCAAAACAGCGTTGATTGCAGCGGTGCTGGCCACCGGGTTTCTGGCCGCGTGCCAGTCGCCCATGGGTGCGCGCGGCGGGCAGGCCAATGCGTCTGAATTCGACTGCATCGCAGCCACGGTGGGCGGCGCCGTCATTGGCGGCCTGGTGGGCAGCACCATAGGCGGTGGCAGTGGCAAGACACTGGCAACGGCGGCCGGTATCGGCGGGGGGGGTTATTTGGGCAATCGCATGGGTTGCCGCTAAGGCACAGGGGGAACACATCATGAAAAAAAATCTGTTTCTTCTGGCGACACTGCTGATCAGTGCGTCGGCGTGGGCCCAGCAAGGCCCATCGGCCTGGACGGAAGACCACTTCAGCCGCCTCGACGCCAACCAGGATGGCCAGGTCAGCCGGGCCGAGTACCGCCAGTTCATGGAAGAGGCCTACGCCAATCTCGACAAAGATGGCAATGGCCGGGTCACGCCGGCCGAGGCCGCGGGTGTGTTGACGATCGAGCAGTTCGCCCGCGTCGATACCAACCAGGATGGCACCATCGGGAAAACCGAATTCATGGATGCGGTCATGGCCGACTTCGACCGCCAGGACCGCGATGGCGACGGGTTCTTATCGCGCGAATGAAGGTGCAATGAGATACCGGCGGCGCGCTCAAGGGTCGTGATGATTCATCAAGGCCCTTGACTGCCTGTTTTGCAACATATAGGTTATAGGGCGTCAGCTAGGTTTCTGCAGCCTATTCAGCACATCGCGAACGGCCGTTGCCACTTCGACCGCGTTAGGCGTATCAGAATGGACACACACGGAATTCACGTATACGCTGATTTCCTTGCCCGAAACGCTGTCCATCTTACCTTTGGTAACCGCCTTTTCCACGCGCTTTGCCGCAAGTGCGGGGTCGACGGGCGCGTGCTTCTGCGTAATGATCAATAAGCCCTTGTCATCATATTCGAGATCGGCATAAAACTCGGCTATGAACGGATGCCCTCTTTGCCGGATCACGTCTTCTTCGACCGTTCCGGGCAACCCCAGGATGGGCACCTGGAAAATATCCGCCACGTCGCAGATGGTGTGAGCGATTTCAGGGTCTTTGAAGGCCATTCCGGCCAATGCGCCGTGTGGCTTGATGTGGTTCAGGCTCAAGCCTTCTTTCTGCAGGAAACCGTTCAGAGCCCCCACCTGGTAAATAATGATGTTGGCCAGCTCGGCTCTGGGAATCTTCATTTCGCGCCGGCCGAAACCCTGCAGATCGGGCAAGGACGGATGCGCGCCAATGCGAACGTCGTGCCGGCAGGCGAGTTCGACGGTTTTTGCCATGTGGTTGGGATCGGACCCATGAAATCCGCATGCGATGTTCGCCAAGTCGATCAGCGGCATGAGACTGGCATCATCGCCTAGCTGATAGATGCCGAAGCTTTCTCCCATATCGCAGTTTATTGTCACCTTCATTTTCATGTTCCTCGAGATGTTACATGGCCGGCTTGAATGAATGCATAATCGGCGCGATGCTAGCCTAAAACAGCCTGTATGGCGGAGGAAAATATATCCATGCCCTGTTCCAGTTCTTTCTTGGAAACAATCAACGGCGGCACGATTCTTATGACATTTCCTTCCTGGCCGCAAGTCAGCAGCAACAGCCCCTGATTCTCGGCTTCGGCGCGGATTTCTTCTGCCAGTTTCCAGTTCGCCTTTCTGTCTGCGTCGAAGAATTCGATCCCCTGCATGAGGCCCAGCCCTCGCACGTTACATGACATGTTGCGGTGGTCCTTAACCAGCTGATCGAGCGACGATCTGAGTTCGGATCCGCGCAGCGCGGCGTTTTCCACCAACGACTCGTTTGCAATGACTTCGATCGTTGCGATGGCGGCAGCGGCGGCTACGGCATTGCCGCAGTACGTCCCCCCTTGCGAGCCGGGCCATGCCTTGCGCATCAGGGATTCGGGTGCTGCGATGCCGGAGATCGGGTATCCGCTGGCGATGCCTTTTGCGAATATCAGGATGTCGGGCGTCACGTCGTAATGGTATTGCGCCCAATATTTGCCGGTTCTGCCGACGCCGCATTGGATTTCGTCAAAAATAAGCAGTATGCCGTGCTCATCCGCCCGCTTTTTGAGCCCTTTTATGAACTCTACAGGCGTGGGTATGTAGCCCCCATCGCCGAGAACAGGTTCAATGATGAATGCGGCCGTATCTCGCGGATCGGAAATCGCTTTGAACAACAGGTCCAGTTCGGCCAGTGCGAAGCGCACGGCCTCGTCTTCGCTCATGTTCCAGCGCGCGGCATGGGGAAACGCAGCGACATAGGCGCCCGCCATGAGGGGTGAGAATCCAGAGCGGACCGTCGCCCTTGCCGACGTGAGCGATGCGCTGGCCACGGTGCGGCCGTGATAGCCGCCCATGAAGGAAATGATGTTCGGCCTGCCGGTCGCCATGCGCGCAAGCCGTATGGCTGCCTCGACCGCTTCGGCGCCAGAATTGCCGTAATAGATGCTGTCGAGCGATTTTGGAAGCACGGTACCAAGCGCATCCGTCAGGTTCAGCAATGGCTCGTGCAAGGCAACCGCGTATTGCACGTGCGCCACTTTTTCTGCTTGCGCCCGTACGGCCTCCACTATTTTCGGATGGCAGTGGCCCGTGCTGGTGACCGCGATCCCCGATGTGAAATCCAGGTATTCCTTGCCGTTGGTCGCTTTCAACCAGCATCCGTGGCCTGATTGAACGACCAAATTCGTGGATTGTTTCAGGACAGGACTCAATTTTGTCATTTGAATACTCTAAGTAATGAAGCACATTGTAAATAATGGCCGTTCACGCGCATAAGGCCTGATGAACGGCGGTCCATCTAGAAAACCTGTTTTCTCCATTGTTCTTTTTTGACGTCAATGATCACGGAGGCGATCAATACCACGCCCAAAGTGACCATTTGCCAGTTCGATCCCAGTCTTGCCAGGTCCATGCCGTTTGACAACATCACGACAAATATCGCACCGCCTATTGCGCCGCCGATGCCGCCCCGGCCGCCGCGCAACGAGGCGCCACCAATGATTGCCGCAGTAATCGACTCGAGGGGAAAAGCGCTGCCGAGCAGCGGCTGGCCTGCCGACACCCGCGCCGTCAGTAGCCAGGCGCCGAAAGCCGTCAGTACGGAACAGGTCAGATACGTCAGGCTGACGTACTTGGTGATGGGGATTCCAGTCACGTGGGCAGCCTTTTCGTTTCCGCCAATGGCATATAGCGCCTTGCCGTAAGGCTGAAATATCACGAAGAAGGCGACGATCAATATGGCCGGTATGGCTGCGATCAACAAGGCCGGAATCCCGAATACGTCGCCCGAGCCAAAACCGATGACGAAGCTCATTGGAATGCCGCTGATCTGTTGACCCGAGCTCAGGAGCAGCGTGGCGCCTTGAAAGATCGATGCCGTCGCAAGCGTTGCTATGAATGGATTGACTTTCAGCAGGCTGACCGTGACACCATTGATGATCCCGCAAATCAGCCCGATGCCAAGTGCCGCCAGGAGCCCCAGGGTGATGGCCAGCGCGACGTTCTCGGTGCCGCCATTCGATACCGACGCCATCACCATGGCGCTGGTAATGCTGGTCAGTGCCGTCACCGCGCCGACCGACAAGTCGAACCCGCCTGTGATCAGAACCAGCATCTGCCCTACGGTGATCAATAACAGAAAGACGACTTGGGTGCTTAAGTTGGAGATATTTGTCGAGCTGATGAAAATTGGATTCAATATTGAAAAAACAATCACCGATGCCAATAGCAGCAATATGACCAGATTGGTCTTGACGATCAGTTTCTTGAAAATAACTGCAAAATAATTTGCGGATACCTGTGATGATCTAGGCATTGCTATCGCTCACTAAGTTATTTGGTCTGGTTTGTCATTTACTTATACGTGAAATCGGTGATCAGGCGGCTGGGCTCTCGGATCTTTCACGGGTGGCTTGGGTAATGCCAAACGATGCCTTCAGGATCTGGTCTGAGCTGATCTCTTCCTGGCCGAGTTCGGACACGATTCTTCCACGGTGCATGACGTACACGCGATGACATAACCGGCTGACTTCCTCCAGGTCAGAGGAAATCATGATGATCGCGACTTTCTTTTCGTTCAGGAGCGCCAGAACCTTTCTGTATATATGTTCTTTGGCCCCTACGTCCACACCGCTTGTGGGTTCTTCCAGAATCAGTACGGAACGGGTGCTTTGGATGGATCTCCCAATCAACACCTTTTGTTGGTTTCCGCCCGATAATCGGCCAATGATGGCGTCCTTGTCGGGTGGCCGGACATCCATCGCATCGATGATCTGATCGGCGTTTTTTCTCAGTGCCTTGTTGTCCACGACGCCATGCCTGAAAGCATTGAGCCTGTGCTCCGCGCCCATGTTGATGTTTTCGCCCACCGTTCCAATCAGGGACAGCCCTTCCGCGTGCCGATCCCCTGGTACCCGCGAGACCCCGAGATCCAGCATGGCTGCCGGGCGTATTTGGCCGACGTCTTTGCCGTCGATCGTGAAGCGCTTGAAATCGGACTCGATACTGCCAAAGAGCGCCGCACCCAGCCGATCCTTGCCGCAGCCTATCAGGCCCGCGATGCCAACGATTTCACCCCTGTGGACGTGCAGGCTGCAATCCGTCACACTGGCGTCCGCGGTGGACAGGTTTTCGACTTCGAGGGCGGGCCGGTCCTTGGTGGCCTTGAATTGGGGAAGTGGCGGATACAAGTCGCTGAAGCTCTCGGCGCACATGGCGTGGATGAGTTCATCCACCGTGACCGCTTTGATGTCCGACGTAAGAGAAACGGTGCCGTTGTATAGCACGGTCACTTCGTCGGCTATTTCGGTCAATTCTTCCAGACGGTGGGTTATATATAATATGGCCCAGCCCTCGTCCCTCAGGTTTCGAATCACCTTGAACAGATTGTCGGTTTCTGTTCGGGAAATACTTGCCGTCGGCTCGTCGAAAAGTATGACGCCCTTTTTACCCATGATGGCGCGGCCTATGGCAACCAGTTGCTGGGTGCCCACGCTGAGGTTTTCCAGTGTCGTGTTGACCGGGTCGTGAATCGAGAGTTTCCCGCAGACATCCTGGCACAGGCTTTGCATGTGCTTTTTTTGCGGTACCCCCAGCTTGTTGGTTTTTTCACGCCCAAGGAACAGGTTGTCGACGATGCTCAGCGTCGGCGCCAGCCCCAGATCCTGCAGGACCGCGTTGATCCCCAGCTGGCGTGACGTCCGTGGAGAATTGTTCGATATCAAACTGCCATTCAGGTATAAGTTCCCCTGGGTCTGCTTGTGCACTCCGATTATGATGTTCACCAACGTCGATTTTCCAGCCCCGTTTTCGCCCAAAAGCGCGTGCACGGTGCCTGGGCGAATGTGCAGGCCGACATTGCTCAATACCTGATTGGGCCCGAACGCCATGGATACATCTTCGACGATCAGGCCCATTTTCTGTTCATTCATGTCGCCCATAATTCACCCATTTCACAAGCGGTGGTCGATTTGATTCGAATCGAATGTCAAACCGGCCTTTTGATATGATCGCGCAGCGTATCCAGCCGGTGCTTTCGGGCCTTCCTGGCCTCGAGCGCTTCTTCCATGCTCACCATCTGGAACCGCACCTTGGCATTTGGCTGCAGTTGCGCGATCTTGTCCATGTCGGCGCTGATCACCGCGCCTATCGTGGCGTAGCCGCCGCCGGAGACCGCGTCGCGGTGCAATATGATCGGCTCTATGCCGCCCGGAATCTGGATGGAACCATAGGGATAGCCGGCATCCACGATGTTCGAGGGGTCTGAGCCCGCGCCAAAGGGTGGAATGGGGCGGGGTGCGAATTCTATTTTTCTTCCGCCCGAAAACCGATAACCCATCCGATCGGATTCGTTGGTCACCTTCCATTCGTCGTTATAGAAAGCGTCCAGGGAACGGTCGGTCAGCCTGTAGCTGAAGAGCCCTGACACCACGCGCAATAGGGTGGGGCTGGACCCGTCGCGCAACTGCTCGGCTGGAGCGCCGTGAGTGGCCGCCGTCGGGGCGCCCTGTTGCTGAACGGTGGACAGTGAGTCGCCTTCCTTGAGCCGGCGCCCGGACAGCCCGCCAATGCCGCCCGCAAGATAAGTGGACCGGCTGCCCAGCACCAACGGCGCGTCGATGCCGCCGGCGACCGCAATGTATATTCTTGCGCCTTTTTTGGGATACCCGAAGGAAACGACGTCGCCCTTTTTTATCTTCAATTGTTCCCACATGGGATGCACGGTGTCGTTGACCTTTACCTCGACGTCGGCGCCTGTCACCGCGATCGCCGTATCCGCATGAAATTGCAGCTTCGGACCCAACAGCGTGCCTTCGAGCACCGCTGCATCAGCCTCGTTGCGAACCAGCCAGTTTGCGATCGTGCACGCTTCTATGTCTGCCGCGCCGCTTAAAGGGATCCCCACGTGGTAGTAGCCGGGCCGTCCGAGATCCTGGATCGTAGTAGAAAGACCCCCATCTAGTACTTGGATCATCTTATTTCTCCTCGATGGCTAAGTTTGGCTGTGAAGGGTCATTCATGAATTTTTCGATTGAAAAAGTCACGTTTTTTATGTCCAGCTGCAAGGTCCCTTTGTTTGCTTCGTCTGCCAGCCGTTCGTATTCTTTCTGGCTGATCGGCCTGTATTTGATGATGTCCCCTGGCTTGAAAAAGATCATCGAATCCTGAAAGTACGTCAGCTTGGAATCTGCTTCGAATATCGGTGCAGGTGAAATGCCGAGCATCTGGTACCCACCGGCCCCCCTGACGGAGTAGTACGAACAGAAACAACCGCCGTGCGCGATCGTCAGTTTGGGGGTATCGGTACGCGGCCGCAGGTATTTGGGGAGTTGTATTTGCTCGGAATTCGGCACCAGCTGATAGCAAAACGGCAAGCCGGCCACGAACCCGACCATAGTGACGATCCAGGGCGCCGCGCTGTATCGGTGTATGAATTCATCGACACTTGCCATGTTGTGGGACTTGGCCGCGAATTCAATGTCCGACAAGTCCGGTTCCTGGCGCCTGTCTCGAAATTTCTGAGCGGTGGCGGTGGTCCAGGGGTCATTGAAAAACACTGGGATGGTGATGAACCGCGTGTCGATGTTCGTTGCCGTGCCGCTCAGTGTCCCATCGATTTCTTCTGTGATGCTTTTTATCTTTTCCGGCGCTATCACGTCTGGATCGAACCGCACGAGAAGCGATGCATTGGCCGGGCATATTTCGGTGACGCCGTCGATATTTTTGGCCTTTAGCCGTTCGGCGATCGTCAACGCTTTTGCAAATGCCTGTATCGACATGCTTTCGGATATTTTGACGAACAGATGTTCGTCACCGCCGAATGAATATTCAGACACCATCGTCATAAGTCAGCTCCGTACTTTCTTGAGATAGCCATTGTCGCGCAACCAGTCTTCGAAGTAATTCGTGTTGAACTCACCAGCCATTATGCCATCATCGATCGATAATGCCTGCAATAGCTTGATGTTTGTCTTCAGACCCTCTATTGCCGTTTCGTCCAGCGCCCTGGCCATTCGTTTCAGTGCGTCAATCCTGGACGCATCGTGAACGATGATTTTTGCCAGCAGCCCGTCGTAATAGGGTGGCACGAAGTATTCCACGCTCAGCCCGTGGTCCACCCGTACCCCAGGCCCTGACGGCCAGTTCATTCTGGAGATTTTCCCGATATTCGGCAATAAATTGTTTTCCGGGTCTTCGGCGATCACCCTGACCTGAATGGATGCGCCCCGACTGGCCACATCCTGTTGCGTGATCGACAGTTCGTTCCCCTCGGCGATTTTTATCATCTCTTTGACGATGTCTATCCCGGTTATTTCTTCGGTTATCCCATGTTCGACTTGTATTCTTGTATTCATTTCCATGAAATAAAACCGATTCTCATCGGTGTCGAACAGATATTCGATCGTTCCCGCACCCGAATAATGAATATTTCTGGCGATGTCGACTGCACTCTGGTGTATGGCAGCCCGTACGTCGCCGGGAAGAATCGGTGCCGGTGCTTCTTCCCATACTTTTTGACGCTTTCTTTGGATCGAGCAATCGCGCTCCAACAGATGTATCTGATGGACGCCGTCGCCTAGGATTTGCACTTCGATGTGTTTCGCGTTTTTTATGTATTTTTCTACGTAGGTCTCGTTGCTGCCGAATGAAGAATAAGCCTCGGACCGGGCGATCTTCCACTGGTTCTGCAGATCCTGCCGGTCGTTGCAGATCCTGATCCCTCGCCCGCCACCGCCGGCGGCCGCTTTGATGAGGACTGGGTAGCCGATGGCATCGGCTGTGTCCAGGGCATCTTCGACGCTGTCCGACGAGATGGCGCTACCGGGAACGGTCGGCACGCCTGCCGCGCGAATGATTTCTCGGGCTTTTATTTTGTTGCCCATCGACCGTATCGTTTCTGCGGACGGCCCGATGAAGATGAGGCCCTCGGACTGCACGGTATCCGCGAATTCTGCAGATTCGGCCAGGAACCCATACCCGGGGTGAATCGCATCGGCGCCGAAGTCCTTTGCGGCGGAAATGATGCCGCCCATGGACAGATAGCTGTCCTTGGCCGGACTGGGCCCGATCCTGACCGATTCATCGGCCATCTTGACGTGGAGTGCATCCCGGTCTGCGTCGCTGTAGATGGCTACGGTTTTTTTGCCCAGCTCTTTGGCCGCCCGGATTACCCGAACGGCAATCTCGCCCCTGTTCGCTACCAGGATCTTGCTTATTCTTGCTGCCTTCATGCTTACTTCTCTGGTTCTACGCTTAGGAGAGGCATGTCCACGTCGATGCTGGCACCATCCTCCACGTGAAATTCGGTTATTTTCCCCGAGACCGTGGATTTCACGTCCGTGTATTGCTTCATGATTTCTATGATACCGACGATGTCCCCTTCGTTGACGGAGTCTCCTGCGTTCTTGAAAGGCTCGCTGTCGGGATCGGGTTTGCGGTAGAAGATGCCTGGCAGTTGGCTCTTTATTATTTCAACGCTCATGTCTTTGCTCCTGGCATACGTCAATATTGCTTGACTATCATCGCGGGGCAGCCTTGTGTGATGCTGCAAGGCTGCCCTGATGAATTGAATGATGGTTAATCGTATTTACCTGTTGTTTGATTCAGTAAATTGAAGGATACGAATTCCGGCCCGTCGTCATTTGGCGGGAGCATAGGAGTACGTGGCGCTGAAGTTGGATGGCGCAAACATGTCGTCGTGCGGCACGGTCTTTGCATTTTTGATGTCGATGACTTCAGGTATGGGGCCCACCATTTTGGCTTTGAGCGTCTCGCCCTCCAACAGCCTCACGGCCAGGTCTACCGCCATTTTCCCCTGGATGACCGTGAAGTCCGTTGGCGATGCCACCGCGGTGCCATTGAGGATGTTTTCGTACACCTGTGGATCGATGTCAAAGGCGTAGACCTTCACGGAGTCTGCCTTTTTCAGGTTTCGAACGGCAACGCTTCCGGCGGCGCCAGCCACGTCAACCCCAACGATCGCATTCATGTCGGGGTACGCCAGCAATGCATCCTGTATGAGATTGAGTTGCGTGTTGAGCTCCGTATCCGCCCTTCTTGTGACGATCACTTCGACATTGGTGCCTTCGATGGTCTTGTTGAACCCGATGACGGCCTGATCAGACCAGTTCGCTCCTTCGGGCCCCGGGAAAAAGCCTACTTTGATCTTTTCCCCGTCGGAATGATCAATCAGATACTTGGCGGTTTGAACGGCCAGGTCATGAAAGCTTACACGGGCATGTGCCGATATATCCTCGCTCGTAACCCCGTTGACGAAGTCGATGACGGGTATGCCGGCCCGCTTGGCCCGGTGAATGCCTGCCCATGTGCCTTGATCGCTGATGGCCCCGAGGATGATGGCATCGTATTGCTGGGTGATGCAGTTATCCATTTGGGCCATCTGCTTGTCCAGGTTTGTGTATCCGTTGGCCTGGAACATGTCCAACTGCACTTTATCGCGTTCGGCTTCCGATATGATCCCGTAGTTTGCCGCCAACCAATAGGCATGATGCATGTCGGGAAACAGGGCGCAGATCTTCCATTCCTTCGTTATTTTGTCCGTTGCAATCGGCTCATAGACGCCTTCCGTCGTCGTGCCGTCCGCTGTGAAATTGGCGGGCGCTGACCAGTTGGTCTCTGCGTGCGCAGCGACGTTGAGCCCCATGAAGAGGCTGACGGCCAGTATGGTGATTTTGAATTTGTTCGGTTGCATAAATTTATCCTATTGCCTCGATGTTTTGATTGATAAAGTTATAAATATGTTATTAATATTTACGCATCGCCTACTCCCATAGATCGTAAATTGACGTGACCTACCTTTTCGGGAACGCCCGTTGTGGATTTGGCGGGATTTCTGGACGGTTGGTTTCAGGCGTCTCCTGGGGTCTCCTGGGGTCTCGGTCTGTCAGCGGGTGCCGTCGGGTACGGTCTGCAGTTCGACATATTCCAGTAGGCCGGCTTGCCCGCCTTCCCGTCCAAGCCCCGATGTGAGCATCCCGCCAAATGGTGTGTGCGCAGCCGGGCCCATGCCCGTGTTGTAGCCACAGTGCCCGAAGTGCAGGCGCGCGATCAGGTTCGCATCGCGCTGCTTGTTTTGGCCGTATACGTAAGCCGCGAGGCCAAACAGGGTGTCGTTGGCTTGTTCGAGCACGGCGTCGGTGTCGTCGAAGCGGATCAACGGAACCAGCGGCCCAAAGGTTTCTTCCTGGCAGCAGCGCATGTCGTGCGTCACCCCGGTCAGTACGGTGGGCGGGTACATCAGGCTCTTGGCGGAATCCAGCGTCTTGGGATCCGGCCCCGCTTCGATTTTGGCGCCTTTGGCGACGGCGTCCATGACGTGTTCCTTGACCTTGTCGAAACCGGCCGCATTGATCAGCGGGCCGATGTCCACGCCTTCGTCCATGCCATTGCCCACCTTCAGTGCGTTGACGCGCGCGAGCAGTTTTTGGGTGAAGCGGTCGTAGACCGCACTGTGCACGAAAACCCGATTGGCGCAGACACAGGTCTGGCCCGCGCCGCGGAACTTATTGGCCATCAGGCCGTCGACGGCGGCATCCAGGTCGGCGTCTTCGCAAACGATGAAAGGTGCGTTGCCACCCAGCTCGAGGCCCAGTTTCTTGACGTCGGTCGTGGATTGCCCGATCAGCAGCTGACCGACTTCGGTGGAGCCGGTAAACGAGATCATGCGCACAATGGGCGATTTCATGAGTACGCCGCCGATTTGCCCCGAGCTGCCCATGACCAGGTTGAGCATCCCGGCCGGCAGGTCCAGATGATCATGAAAGATCTTGAAGGCCGCGACCATGGTCAGCGGTGTGTCGGTGGCTGGCTTGATGATCGAAGGACATCCCGCGGCCAGTGCCGGCGCGATTTTCTTGGCGATCATCGCAATGGGGAAGTTCCAGGGCGTAATGAGCCCCACGACGCCGACGGGCCGCTTGTGGATGGTCCAGGTGCAGTCCTTGAACTGTCCCGGTTGAGGTTCGGGGGCCAGGAATTCCAGCATGACCTTGGCGTAGTAGTCGAAAAAGCTGGCTGCATACTCGACCTCGCCCTGGGCCTCGGGCCAGGGCTTGCCGTGTTCCATGCACAGGATGCGGCCGATTTCCTGCTTGTTGGCCAAGAGGGCATCGCGCGCTTGGATGAGCCATTTCTGGCGGGTTTCGGCACTGGGTACGGACGCCAGGGCGGCGTTCGCAGCGGCAATGGCGCGTTCGGTTTCGCTCGCCCCCATTTTGGGCGCTGTCGCGATGACTTGGGCGGTGGCCGGGTTGATGACGTTGAATCGGGCGCCCGAGTCGGCATCGACCCATTGACCGTTGATGTAGCCGGATATCGGATCAAGAAGAGAAGATTGAATCATGTTGAACCTGCAAAATATGAAAGAACATGGGTGCGATGCGCCCCGTCAGCCGCTGGGCGCAAGCGTTCAGTGGGCCGATTCCAGCGCTTTGCCAAAAATGCCCAGCGCTTCGTCGACCTGTGACTGCGTGATGATCAGCGGGGGCAACCAACGGACGACCTGCCGCTGGGGGCCACAACGCAGCAATAGCAAACCCTGGTCCTCGCAGGCTTGGGCGACGCGCGCGGCGCGATCGCCGTCGGGCTTGCCGTTCTTGTGGAATTCGCAGCCCTGCATGAGGCCCAGCCCGCGTACCTCGGCGATGTCGGGGTGTTTCTGCTGCAAGGCCTCCAGCCCTTGCCTGAGGTGCTGGCCTTGACGGGCAGCATTCTCTACCAGTTGTTCTTCTTCGATGACGTCCATGGTGGCCAACGCCGCCACGCAAGCCACCACATTGCCCCCGTAAGTACCCCCCTGTGACCCGGGCCGGCCTTTTTTCATGAGCGCGCGGGGCGCCGCGAAGCAGGAGAGTGGGAAGCCCGAGGCCAGGCCTTTGGCCGTCATGAGGATGTCGGGTTGCACGTCGAAGTAGCTATGGGCCCAGTATTTGCCCGTGCGGCCATTGCCCGTTTGTACTTCGTCGACCGCCAGCAGCATGCCGTGCCGATCGGCGCGTTCGCGCAGACCTTGCATGAAGCGCCGGTTGGCCGGGATGAAGCCGCCTTCGCCCTGGATGGGTTCGACCAGGAATCCGGCGGTGTCCTGTGGCGCACTGAGCGTGTCGAAGATGAAGTCGAGTTCGCGCAGGCAGAAATCCGTGGCTTGTTCTTCGGACCAGCCGTAGCGCAGGGCCGCGGGGAAGGGCGCCACGATCACCCCGCCCATCAGGGGTTGGAGGCCCGACGTGTAGGCCGTGCCGGAGGTGGTCATGGAGGCCGCCCCCATGGTGCGGCCGTGAAAACCGCCATGGAACACGATGATGTTGGGCCGGCCGGTCGCATGGCGCAAAAGCCGCATCACGCCTTCGGCCACCTCGGCGCCGGCGCTGGCGTAGAAGAAGGTGTCGATGTCGCCAGGCATTTTTTCGGCCAAGCGGGCAGACAAGTCCAGGATCGGCTGATGCATGATGGTGGTGTACTGGCCGTGGATCAGCTTGCCGACCTGTTCGCGCACGGCGGCCACCACCTTGGGGTGGCAATGTCCTGTACTGGTGACCCCGATACCGGCCGTGCAGTCGATGTAGCGTTTTCCTTCGCGGGTATACAGATAGATCCCCTCGCCGCGCTCGGCCAGCACGTGGCTGGCCTGGTGGAGCAGGGGGGACAAGTGGGTGATTTTTTCAGCAGACATGGTTGTCTCCTGTCATGGATAGGTCAATGAATCTTCGAAAACTGTTCGATCATGGGCCGGCTTCGTGAGTTCCTGTGCTCGAGCGCTGGCTTCTCTGTATCAGTTTTGGGGGATTCGGCGCTGTGTCTTGTGAGGGAAGTCATGCATGTCTTCTTGAAGGAGTGCGGCGGAGATGGCTTTGCCGACCGTGCTGGTGGAGTCATTGCCGCCCAGGTCGGGGGTGCGGGGGCCGTTGCACAAGACGGCTTCTATCGCATCCATCACGCCGTCCGCCGCCTCTGTTTCGCCCAGATGCGCCAGCATCATGGCGCCCGACCAGATCTGGCCGATGGGATTGGCGATGTTCTGGCCAAAGATGTCGGGTGCCGAGCCGTGCACGGGCTCGAACATCGACGGGTAAGCCCTTTCGGGGTTGATGTTGGCCGAGGGCGCGACGGCGATGGTGCCGGTACAGGCAGGGCCCAGGTCGGACAGGATGTCGCCAAACAGGTTGGACGCCACGACCACGTCGAAGCGCTCGGGGCTGAGCACGAATCGGGCAGACAATATGTCGATATGGTATTGGTCGACCCGAATGCCGGGGTAGGCCTGGCTCATTTGTGCAAAGCGCTCGTCCCAGTACGGCATGGTGATGGCCAGGCCGTTGGACTTGGTGGCGGAGGTGACATGTTTCCTGGGACGCTGGCTGGCCGTGTCGAACGCGTACTTGAGAATGCGGTCGACCCCCCGGCGTGAGAACGAGCTGACCTGGACGGCGGTTTCGCCGGCAGTGCCCTTGCCGATGATCCCACCTACGCTGGAGTATTCGCCCTCGGTGTTTTCGCGCACGATGATCATGTCGATGTCGCCTGGCATCCGGTCGATCAATGGCGACTTGAGCCCCGGCAGCGAGCGCACGGGGCGCACGTTGGCGTATTGATCGAAGCCGCGGCGGATTTCCAGCAGCAGGCCCCCCAACGAAATATGGTCGGGTACCCCAGGAAAGCCGACCGCGCCCAGGAAGATGGCATCGTGATGCCGGATCTGCTCAAGGCCGTTGGCCGGCATCATGCGCCCGTGGCGCGCATAGTATTCGCAGTTCCAGTCGAACGTGTCGAATCGCAGGGAAAACCCATAGCGGCGCGCGGCTGCTTCCAGGACACGCTGCCCCTCGGGCATGACTTCGTTGCCGATGCCATCCCCCGGGATCGTGGCAATCCGGTATTCCGTCATCGAGATCTCCCTTCAAGCTTGGTGGCTCTGTTTCTCTTCATGTGAAATCAGTCTAAGATCAAGACAGGCCTTATACAATTCCCAATATGTAAAAACAGTTTTGACCGATGGATAAAGAAAATGTTAATAGCCGTCAGCTTAGGGTCTTTTGTCTGACCGCCCGATACGGTAATTTTTCGCAGGCGGCCCGCATGATGGGCGTGTCCCCGGCCTACATCAGCAAGAACATCAAGGCGCTGGAAGCAGAGCTGGACGTCATGCTGTTTCATCGAAGCACCCGCCACGTCGCCCTGACCGAACAGGGCGAGGAAATCTACGCGCTGTCCCGGCAAATCCTGCAGGACATCGAGCAGCTGCACGATACGGTGGCCGAATACAAGCAGGAACCCCGCGGGCGGCTGAAGGTATCCACCAGCTTTGGCTTCGGCCGGCAGGTGGTGGCACCCGCCCTGGCCGAATTCACGCGCCGTTACCCGGACATCCAGATCCAGATCGAGGTGCTGGACCAGCTGGTCAACCTGGCGCTGGAGCATTACGACCTGGACATCCGCATTGGCGACCTGATCGACCCGAATTACATCGCGCGCCATCTGGCCTACAACCATCGGGTGCTGTGCGCGTCGCCCGACTATCTCGAGCGCCGGGGCGAGCCGCGCGAGCTACAAGAGCTGACCCGGCACGATTGTTTGATCGTTCGGGAACGCGACCACCCGGTCGGCATCTGGGCCCTGAATTGCGGCTCGACTGTCAGTAATGTCAAGGTCAACGGCCCTCTCATTACCAACAACGGCGAGGTGGCCCTGAGCTGGGCGGTGGCCGGCCACGGGATTGTGCTGCGTTCTGTATGGGATGCCGGCAAATATCTGGAATCAGGGCGCCTGCGGGTCATCCTGCCAGACTATCGCCAAATTGCCAACATCTGGGCGGTGTACCCGCAGCGCCTGGAACATTCTGCCAAAATCAAGGTCTGTGTCGAGTTCCTGGCGCATCATTTTGCCACCATGGTGTCCTTGCCGACCGCCAGGCCCTGAAGGCGCTTTGCGTTCTTGTTTTTGCCCACAGAAGGTTCGTTGGGCAGCCAGTGCTCGTGCGGCTGCACCATGGCCCCAGTGGCGAAGGCCAGGTTGGCTGCGGCGATCTGGCTGGCCATGCGGGCATCCGTCCGGGCCTGGCGTGCCATCAACAGCTGGGTGGCAGCCTCGGTGGCGACGGTGAGCGTGCCCAGGCCTTCGCGATAGGACGCCAGCGCTGCATCGTAGGCGGTGCGGGCCGTCTTGACCAGTTCGACGGCCGTGTCGTGGCTTTGCAGGGCGGACTGCAGCGCTGTTTCTGCAGCCACCATCTCGCTCAGGGCGTTTCGCTGCAGGGTCTGCAGGTCGTCGCGCGCCTGTTCGGCATCGATCTCGGCGGCGCGCAGGCGGCTGCGGCGCAGGCCCCCGTCGAACAAGGGCAGCGTCACCCCCAGCATGACGCCGTTGGACGTGGACGGGATCTCGATCTGCGGCATGTTGCCCGCCTGAAAGCCGTTGCGCTGGTGGCCGTACACGGCCCCCAGGAACACCTTGGGCAGGAAATCCGCTTCGGAGGCCCGCACCCGGGCTTGCGCCGCCTGTGCCGCCGCGTATTGCGCCACCAGGTCGGGGCGCTGCGATAGGGCCTGCTGCAAGGCCTGGCGGGTGAGCGGATCGACGGCCGTGGGCAGCGGGGCAGGGGCGGGGTCGGCGATCTTCAGCGGGGTGTCGGGGGGCAGGCCCATGGCCCTGAGCAGGGCCAGCCGGGTGGTTTTTTCGAGCCCCTGGCTGTTGACCTGGTGCAGCCGGGCCTGGGCGACGGCCTGGCGGGCCAGGGCGGTGTCCAGCGACGTGCCCACCCCGCCATCGAGGCGCGCCTGGGCTGCGGCCAGCACCTGACGCTGCTGGCCCAGGGCCCGCTGCGCCAGATCGACCCGTTCGCGCGCCGCCATGTATTGATAGTACTGATCGGTGACGTCGCGGATGACTTTCTGGTGGGTCGCGTTGAACAGGACATTGGCGGCAAACGAGGCGTGCTCGGCCCCTTCGAGCAGGGCTGCGCGCTGGCCGAAGTCGAACAGCAGCCAACTGAGCGCCAGCAGCGGCATGACGCCGGTGTTGCGCACGTGGATTGCATCATGGCCCAGGATGTCGTGTTTGAGAGGGTAGCGGCTGTCGAGCCGACCGGCCAGCACGTTGGCCGACAGCATGGGCAGGAATGTGGCTTCGACCATGCCCACGCCCAGCGCTGCCGAGCGCGCCGCATTCCAGGCCTGGCGTGTCAGTGGGTTTTCACGCTGTGCGATGTCGATGAGCTGGACCAGGTTCAGGGGATGCTGTGGGTCGATCTGCACGCCGGGTGGCGGCAGGGGGGGCAAGGCGATGCCAGGCGGCACCCCATAGCCGGATTGGTCGGCCTGGATGGGCGAGCCACCAGCAATACCGGATTCGGCGGGCGCCGTCGCGTGCCCGGCCTGGTGGCTGGGTGCGGGGCCCGACCAGGGGGCGTCGGGGCGTTCGGGCGCGCGCTCTAGTGTGACCGACGTGCAGCCTGCCAGCATGCAGGCGAGCGCCAGCACGGCCCACCCGAGTTGCGGGCCGTGGCGCGGCCTGGCGGGGCGGGCAGCTGGACTTGCAGGCAGGCGGTGGGGCGTGACGGCCATTGTCTTGTAAAACCCGGGATCAGGTGGCGTTCATGTGGATGTCAGCACGGCTTTCAGATCGTCTGCCAGCGTCGATGGCTGGTCGGACCGTACCATGGTATCGGGATACGCGCTGCGAAGATAGTACTGTTCGAGTTTTTCGGTGATGTCGCGCAGGGCGCGGATCTGCTCTGCGGGCGGGCGCACGGTTTGGGGCTCGAAAGGGATGAGGGCCAGTTGGGCGCGAGTCTGTGCGATCAGGCGCATGGCATTGGGGGCGTCTGCCCGCAGGGCGACGGCTTTGGGCAGGCCGGGCGGTTGGTCGTGCTGCTGCAGGTTGTCCCACAGCAGGCTCAGATGGCTGCGCGCCGAGGCGGCGGCGCTGATCGGCCAGATCCGGGTGAACACCAGGTACAGCACGACATTGCCCAGCAGGATCCCCATGATGCGGTACAGTGCGCCCGACATGTCGACCGAGGGACCGAAGCCGTCCAGCACGGTCAACAGGAAGGCCAGGCCGATCTGCACCCCGGCGTAGGCGCTGCGTTCGGACCCCGTGGAGACCCAGGCCGCCAGCAGTGTGACGGCAAATACCAGCAGCATGAGCTGGCCGACGGAGGTCATGAAGGGGATCAGGAACCAGATCGAGGCCACCCCGATGGCGGCTCCGATCAGGCAGCCCGTGATGCGCAGGGTCAATTTGTGCAGGGTCTCGGCCGTTGTGCCCAGCGCCCCCACGTAGCAGGTGATCAGCGCCGTGTGAATGTCCTGCCACTGGATTGCCGTGTAGATCCAATAGCACAGAACGGCGGCCAGGGTGGTTTTTAGGGCATATTGCTGATACTGGGGGTTGCGCCAGGCATCGGCCAGGAAAAAGCCCCCTGGGGCCAGTGCGCTGTGGATCTGCACCGCCGGCGGTGGGGCCGGGAATTGCGCCAGTATGCCCTGGATCGCGCTCAGCGGGGCGTCCCATTGCGGGCCATCCGCCTGTGGGGTGCCGGCCTGGGGCAGCCGGGGCCCGGCCCGCAGGCTGGCGGCCAGGGTCTGGCAGCGTGCGGCCAGCCGGGCCCGCGCTTCGATCTGGGTGGCCTGGCGGTGCCCCGGCAGGGCGGCGCAGGCCAGCAACAGGCTGCGGGTAGCGTCGGCCGCCTGCTCGAGGGCGCGCCGTTCGGTTTGCGGGACCAGGTGGAACAGGCGGATGAACAGCAGCATCTTGTCGACGCCCTCGTTGCCTTCATCCAGTGCGTCGCGCACCGCGGCGCGGCTTGCGGGGGCATCGCCGAGCAAGGCCTGGTGTGCCGTTTCCAGGCGCTCGGCCAGGGCCGCGCGCAAGCGCCCGCTTACGGAGGGGCCGAATACCGAATTGAACGCCAGCAGGGTACCCATGGGCACCACGGCCATCAGGCCGGCATACAGGATGGCGCGGGTGGCGATTTCACCGGTTGGGACTTCGCCCAGCATGGTGAGGATGAAAACGATCACCAGGGCAATGATGCCGCCGGCCGGCCCCAGCTGGCTGGCGGCCTGCAGGAACATGAAGAACACCGAGCAGGCCACCAGCACGGCCATGCGCCAGACCGGATATTCGAGCGAAATGCGCGTGATCCCCAGCAGGATCGGGATCATGAGCCCCACCAGCAGGCAGATGCCGATCGCCATCAGCAGGGTCTCGGCCTGGTTCGGCTTCATCACGAACAGCACCAGATAGCAGCCGATGGCTACCAGCGGAATGCCGTAGGTCATGAATAGCATGACCGTGAGCGAGCAGGTGGCCGCCACGCGCCAGGCGGTATTCAGGCGCCCGTCGAATGGCGCGAGTTCGCGGCGCAGGAGGGTGGGCAGGGTGTACTGCTGCACGGCGGGCACCCTAGCAGCGTTCGCCGGAACGGATGACCACGGTGGCCGATGCGCCGACACGCATCAGTTCGGCGGGTGGGGATTCGAGGCGCACCCGGACCGGGAAGCGCTGCGCCACGCGCACCCAGTTGAGGGACTTCTGCACGATGGGCATCGCCCGGGGCAGCTGGATGGCGCTTTCCGAGGTGATGCCCCAGCCCGTACTGGCCACCTTGCCATGCAGCGTGGTCTGGGGGGCCATCATGGTGTAGACGCTGGCGCAGTCGCCGACCTGGATATGGGGCAGGTCGGTTTCGCGAAAGAAGGCCGTGGCGTACCAGGCGTCGGTATTGATCAGCGTGAACAGCGCCTGACCAGGCGCCAGGCGCTCGCCGGCCGACACGGTGAGGCCGACCACGAGCCCGTTGTTGGGTGCCTGTACGCGGGTGTCTTCGAGGGCTTTTTCAGCCAGCGCCAGGGATGCCTGGGCGACCTCGACGGCCGCCTGCGCCGCCTCGAGCTTGCCGACCAGTTCTTGTGCGGCCTCGGCCTGCGAGTAGGCTTGTGTCAGGCTGACTTGCGCGTCGCGGGCCGCCGTTTGAGCCGTGTCGAGTTCCTGGCGCGGTACGTAGCCTTTGGCGGCGAGCGGCTCGAGACGGCTGACGGTCTTTTGGGCGAGTTCGAGGTTGGACTCGGCCCGGTGGATCTGCTCGCGGGCGATGTCGGCGTTGGCCTGCTCGGCGCGCATTTGCCGTTCACGGGCGTCCAGTGCCGCCTGGGCCACGTCCACCTCGGCACGCGCCTGCCGTACGCGCAGTTCGTAATCATGGGGGTCCAGGGTGAACAGCAGGGCGCCCCGGGCGACCCTGGAACCCTCTTGGACTTCGAGCGTTTGCAATACGCCGGGTATCCCTGGGCTGATGTGCACCACGTCGGCGCTGATCTGGGCATCATCCGATGTGGGGTTCGACGTGAAGTAACCCCAGTAGCGCCAGCCCATGAATGCCGTCACGGCCAGAATCACGACCGCCAGCGCGATGGCGAGCGGGCGTTTGCCGCGAGAGGGACGGGGGGCGGATGGGGTCGGGTTCATGCGCGTTACCGAGGCGAGAAGGTGAAGGCGAAGACCATGGCGAAGAGGACCGCCAGGCAGGTATACACCAGCAGGCGCAAGGGCAGGACGTCATCGATGCCGGCACGGATCAGCGCGAGCCGCAGCAGGACGGCGGCGACGGTGCCCGCCGCGATGCCGAACAGCCAGGAAGGGAAATAAGAGCCCAGGAACAGAAAGGCGGGTGCCCGCGGCCCGCATCCAGTACAGGCGAGAGCCAGCAAAAGGGCGAGGGGCTTGAAGAGGGGCATGGCAGAGGGTCAGGTTGGGCAGTGGGCAGCCGGCGTCATCCGGCCTCGGCGCAATTTGGATGATTATCCCTTATCCCCTCGGGTTGTTCCAATCAAAACGGTTTTGTCGTACAGTGAGCCGGTGGTCCCGGCGCCTCCCGGCGCCGTGCGGGCTGCGCGTCTGCTGGCCGGTCCGTGCGTCGTCGGCCCCGGCAGGCCGGTCGTTCGGGGTCACGGGACATCATCGGAGTCTCCATGTATTCATCACGGGCATCAGGTCGCTTCCATTCTCCCCATCGGGGGTCGGCCGCAGGGTGCCGCTGCCATTGCGCGCATCCACTGATACCGTGGGTGCATCGCCAGTTGGCAACAGACCTTTCCCGGCGCCGCTTCCTGGGGGGCGCGGCCGCCATGATGCTCCCTTTCGCGGCGGCGGGGGGGTTGGCTTCGGGGCGTGCCGTGGCGGGCGCGGCCCTCCAGGGCGGGCCGGCCAACGGGCGGCATGCGGCGGGTGCCGCTGCAGGCAAGCCGCTGGTGCTGGTCAACGGCCGCCTGTTCGATGGCCGGCAACTGGCCCTGCAGCAGGGGCGGGCCGTGCGCATCCAGGGCAATCGCATCCAGTCCATCGATCCAGCTGGCGTAGAACAGGGGGATGCCCGGGTGATCGACTGCGGCGGGCGGGTGATCATGCCCGGGCTCATCGATGCCCACTGGCATGCCCTGTTGTGTGGGGTGACGCAAACCATGGCCATGACGGCCGAAGTCCCTTACCTGCATCTGGTGGCCGGCCACGTTGCGGGCGATACGCTGATGCGGGGCTTTACCACGGTACGCGATGCCGGCGGCCCCAGCTTCTCGCTCAAACAGGCCATCGACCAGGGTCTGGTGCGGGGGCCCCGCATTTATCCGTCCGGGGCGATGATTTCACAGACGTCGGGGCATGGTGATTTCCGCCTGCGCTACGAACTGCCCGCCATCCCGGATGTCCTGGGGCATGCCGAAAAAGCCGGGTTTGCCTCGATTGCCAATGGCGTGCCCATGGTTCTGCAACGGGTGCGCGAGCAGCTCATGCTGGGTGCATCGCAGATCAAGCTCATGGCGGGCGGTGGCGTGGCCTCGCCCTACGACCCGATCGCATCCCTGCAGTTCACTGGCGAAGAACTGCGCGCCGGCGTGCAGGCCGCCAAAGACTGGGGCACTTACGCCATGGCCCACGTATATACGTCCGCCGGGATCCAGCGTGCGATCCGCGCCGGGGTGCAATCCATCGAACATGGCCAGCTGGCCGACGAGGCCACGGTACGCATGATGGCCGACGACGGTATCTGGTGGAGTTTGCAGCCCTTTCTGGCCGATGAAGACGCCAACGTGTATCCCGACAATCCGCGGGCCCGCATCGAACAGGAACGGGTGGCGCAAGGTACGGTGCGTGCGTACGAAATGGCGCGCCATTTTGGCGTCAAGACGGCATGGGGTACAGACATCCTGTTCAATCCAGCCCACTTGGCCAACCACGGGCGCATGCTGGCCAAGCTGACGCGCTTCTACCCGCCCCTCGAGGTCTTGCGCATGGCCACGGGCAGCAATGGCGAACTCCTCGCCCTGTCGGGTCTGCGCAACCCGTACGATGGCCGGATCGGGGTGCTCGAGGCCGGTGCGTTCGCCGATCTGCTCGTGATCGATGGCGAACCCGAGCACAATCTCGATTTCATCGCCGAACCGGGTACGCATTTGCGCATGATCATGAAAGGCGGGCAAATTTTCAAGGACAGCCTGACAGCACAAGGGGGTACGCATGGCTGAAGCTTCGGGCTCGCGGTTTCACGGCGAGTACAAGATTCCTGGGGGCAAGCTGGTGGTGGTCGACCTGCAGGTGCTCGATGGCCGGCTCCACGGCGTCCGGATCTCGGGTGATTTCTTCCTCGAGCCTCCAGAGGCCCTGGATGCCATCAACCAGGCCCTGAATGGCTTGCCGGCCGATACCGCGCCCAAGCGTGTGGCCGAATGCGTGCTGGCCGCCTTGCCGGCCGGCGCCGAAATGTTCGGCCTGAGCGCGCAAGGAATCGCCGAGGTCGTCCGGAGGGCCGTATCATGAACCTCGCATCCACCGGTGGTCGTCAAGCGGCTTGGCGGGCATACGACTGGCAGCTGATCGATACGGGGCCCCTGCAGCCGTTGCAGCATATGGCGCTCGACGAAGTCCTGCTCGATGAGGTCGCTGCGGGGCGCCGGTTGCCCACACTGCGCTTCTGGGAGTGGGCCGCACCCGCCGTGGTACTGGGTATTTTCCAGTCGGTGCGCAACGAGGTCGATGCCGCCGCCGCGCAACGGCATGGCGTCGAGATCGTGCGCCGCATCAGCGGGGGTGGTGCGATGTTCGTCGAACCCGGCAACACGATCACGTATTCGATCTACGCGCCCAAGGCGCTGGTCGAGGGCATGAGCTTCAAGGATGCCTATGCGTTCATGGACGATTTCGTGCTCGAGGCGCTGGGCGAAGTCGGCATACGCGCGTGGTATCAGCCGCTCAACGACATCACGTCCGATGCGGGCAAGATCGGTGGCGCGGCGCAGGCGCGGCGCGGTGCGGCCGTGTTGCATCACGTCACGATGGCCTATGACATCGATGCCGACAAAATGCTGCAGATATTGCGCATCGGCCGCGAAAAATTATCCGACAAGGGTACGACGTCCGCCGCCAAGCGGGTGGATCCGCTGCGCAGCCAGACGGGTTTGCCGCGGGCCGTACTGATCGACCGCATGGTCGACGTTTTCAAGCGCCGGGCTGGCCTGCAGCCGGGGGTGCTGACGCCCCACGAGCTGGCCGTGGCCGAAGCGCTGATTCACGAGAAATTCGCCACCGATGCCTGGCGTGCCAAGGTGCCCTGAGCCTGGATGCTCTGTCTGGGCCGATCGGCTGCGGGTCGCGCTGGCTATGGATACATCGGCTGGTTTTCGTTCAGCCGCAGCCAGCCCTTGACGATGCGATAGATCAGCCAGACGAAGTTGGCGGCCAGGATGACGATGCCGATGTAGATGGTGGTCAACAACGCGCCCAGGATGCCCCACAGCAGGCCGTACCAGAATGTGCGGATCTGCCAGCGAAAGTGCGTTTCCACCCAGCTGTTCCGGACGTCATCCAGCTTGACGTAGTTGATGATGATGCCGATCAGGGTGGGGATGCCACCCAGGAAGAAGCCCGCCACCTGCAAGGCGTACACCAGGAGCGCGACGTTGCGGCCGGCCTGGGCAGCCCCGGGGGCCGGGTGGGAAGCGGGGGTGGGCGTCGGATTCATGGCTCGGATCGGAAATGACGGATCGCGCCTATCGTAGCATGCCCCCGCGGCGTGGTGCGCGGCATGCCTGGGTGGCGGAATGATCGGCCGTTCGTTCAGCCCTTGCGTTCTTCGAGGGTCTGCAGCGCCAGTGCCGAATGCGCGTAGGCACCCCCCGCCCGCATTTCGGCGGCCACCCAGATGGCTTCCATGATTTCGGCCTCACTGGCCCCGGCGCGGGCGGCGCCCTCGGTGTGCCCCTTGATGCAGTATGGACATTGCGTCACGTGTGCGACCGCCACGGCGATCAGCTGCTTGGTCTTGGCATCCAGCGCGCCGGCCGCAAACACCGCCTTGCTGAAGGCCTTGAATGCAGCCAGCGGTTCGGGGGCCAGTTCGGCCCGTTTTTTTGCAATCTCGGCGGTCAAGTGCGGGTATAGAGGGGTGTCGGCCATGATGGTCTCCTGAGTCAGTTGGGTCTTTTCATCATAGACCGCAGGCCTGGGCATGACCAGCACGACCCTGATGCCGGCAGGGCGGCCGGAAGGGCGGCCGGCAGGGCTGTGCCATCCCGGGACGCCCGGTGGTTCCGCCGCGCCCTGGTTCGCCCGGTCCGCCTAGCCTGCTCTAGTGCGTTTTCAGTGCGTTTCGGCGTGTTTCAGTCTGTTCAGCCGGAAAACCCGCCGTCGGCGAGGAACCGCGCTTCTTCGGGGGTCGTGTCGCGACCCAGGGCTGGATTGCGGTGCGGAAAGCGCCCAAAGCGGGCGATGACGTCGTGGTGCACGACGGCCCATTCGAGAGAGTCGGGCAAGTGCTGGCCATACAGGACGACGGATTCTTCCTGGGTGGCCAAGTCCTCGGCATGCATGAAGGGCAGGCACAGAAAATTGCGCAGCTCGGGTTCGACCAGGGCAAGGTATCCGCGCGCCAGGCACTGCCGGCTGTAGTGCAGGGCCAGGCCATCCGTGGCGAACATGTGCCCCGTGCCCCGAAAGGCGTTGCGCGGGTATTGGTCGAGTAGCAGGACCAGTGCCAGGGACGTATCGGGCTGCACGAGCCATGCGTCGAGTTCGCGGCGCGCTGCGGCGAAATGGGCTTCGTGGAAGCGGGTCCGGAACGTGGCGTCAAATGCCTCGTCTTTGGCAAACCAGTGCCGTGGACCGGCGTCGCGCCAGAAATCGAGCAGCTGGCGGGCGGTGCCAGCCAAGCGCTCGGGCTGGGTGGGTTCGTGTTTTGGGTGATGGCGGTCGGACATGTGGGGATTTGTACCTAGACCAGCTCTTTGCGTAGCGTGGCCGGTGATTTGGGGGAAATCAGGCCGGGCGCGACGTCGAGCACGGTACGCGCGCCCTTGTCGCCCGCCTGCCTGAGGCGCCACGCGGCGCGCGCATAGGCGACCAGCACACTGGCGGTAAAGGCCGGGTTGCTGTCGAGCTTGAGCGAGAACTCGATGACCTGGTTTTCATGAGCGGCCGTCTGGCCGCTGCGGATCACGAACCCCCCGTGCGGCATGCCGGCGTGGTCTTGGACAAGCGTGTCGGCCGTGACGAAGTGCACGGTGGTATCGTAGTCGGCGAAGTAGTCGGGCATGGTGACGATGGCCTGGCGGATGGCCTCGGTGTCGGCGCCTGCTTCGGCCACCACGAAGCATTCGCGGGTATGCTTCTGACGCGTGCTCAGCTGGGGCTGCCGACCCGAACGGACCTGATCGACGGCTGCCTGGACCGGTAGCGTGTATTGCACCCCCGCCTGCACCCCGGGGATGCGCCGTATGGCATCGGAATGGCCCTGGCTCAGACCCTTGCCCCAGAATGTATAGGTGGCGCCGGCCGGCAGTACGGCCTCGCCCATGAGGCGCTGGATGGAAAACAGCCCCGGATCCCAGCCCACCGACAAAATGGATACGGTGCCGTGCGCCTGCGCGACCTGGTCCATGGCCTGGAAGTAGTCGGGGATGTGGGCGTGGTTGTCGTAGCTGTCGATGGTGTTGAACCACTGGGCCAGCAGGGGGCCTTGCTTGGGCAGGTCTTGCCTGGATCCGCCACAAAGGATCATGACGTCGATCTCGCCTTGATGGGCCTGAGCCTGGTCGAGCGGCCACACGGGGATCGCGGGATCGGGCAGCGACAGGCGGGCCGGGTCGCGTCGGGTGAAAACGCCGGCCAGCCGCATGTCCGGGTTGTGCGCCAGTGCGGCCAGCACCCCGCGCCCCAGGTTGCCGTACCCTGCGATACCGATCCGAATCGTGTCTGTTTTCATGGATGTCCTTGCCGTGGTCTGTCGGAATAATATTTTATGCCCGAACCACGGCAATCTGCAGCGGCGGCGTCAGCCGTGGACGCTGGCCGCCCACTGGCGGATGATCGGCCAGAGGTCGCCGGGGGCCTGGGCCACGGCATCGGCCTGCCAGCGCGTTGGATCGTCCAGCGTGCAGTATCCGTAGGCGGCCGCCACGGTCGCCATGCCGGCGGCCTTGCCCGCGAGCACGTCGCGTTCATCATCGCCGATGTAGATGCAGCGCCCGGGGTCGATGCGCGCCTGGCGGGCGGCGTGCAGCAGGGGTTCGGGGTGCGGTTTGATGTGGGGCGTGGTGTCGCCGCCCACCGTAACCAGGCTGCGCGCCTCGATGCCCAGATGGCGTGCGATCGGGCGGGCCAGGGCTTCGGACTTGTTGGTGACGATGCCCCAGGCCAGTTGATGCTGCTCGAGCTGGTCGAGCAGTTCGGCGATGCCCGCAAACAGGTGGGCCTGATCGAACATGATCTGTGCGTAGTCGCTTAGGAAGCGTTGGCGCGCGGCATCGTAGCCATCGGTCTGGGGCTCGAGCCCCAGAGCCGCCTTGAGCAGGCCGCGCGCACCCTGGGATGCATGGGGCCTGAGCGCTGGATCGGGTAAGGGGTCCAGGCCATGATAGGCGCGCTGGCGATTGGCGGCAGCGACCAGATCGGGGGCCGTGTCGGCAAGGGTTCCGTCGAAATCGAAGAGAATCAGGTGGTTCATGGTTCAGACAGGCAGGGGGCGCCGGGCCGCCAGCAGGTAATTGACCCCGGTCCGTGAGGAAAGTGTGTATCGGCGCAGCAGTGGCTGGTATTCGATGCCGGCCAGCGCCGTGACGTCGAGGCCTGCATTGCGCGCCGCCTGGGCGAGCTCGCTGGGCCGGATGAATTGCTGGTAGTCGTGCGTGCCGCGTGGCAGCATGCGCAGCACGTACTCGGCTGCGACGATGGCCAGCAGGAACGACTTGGGGTTGCGGTTCAGGGTGGAGAAGCAGACCAGGCCCCCGGGGCGGGCCAGTTCAGCGCAGGCGTGCACGACCGAGGCTGGATCGGGTACGTGTTCGAGCAGCTCCATGCAGGTGACCACGTCATGGGTGCCCGCATGTGCGCGGGCCCAGTCTTCGGCACTGGCGTGTTCGTAGCGTACCTGGATACCTGACTCGTGGCCATGCAGGCGCGCGATCTGCAGCGCCTGCGCAGACAGGTCGATGCCGGTGACCTGGGCCCCTTCGGCAGCCATTGCTTCGGCCAGCAGGCCGCCACCGCAGCCGACGTCGAGGATCTTCAGCCCGTTGAGCGGGCCCGCCTGCTCGCGGATCCAGTCGAGCCGCAGGGGGTTGATGTCGTGCAGCGTTTTCAACTGGCCCTCGGGGTCCCACCAATGCGTGGCCAGCGCACTGAATTTGTCGATTTCTGCGGCATGGACATTGGGGGACGATGCGGGCGTGGACGGCATGACACTGACCCTAAAAAATGAAATGGGGCTCCGGCTGGAGCCCCATTGTATCTGCCACCTGGGCTGCGTGGCAGGGCGTGCGGCAGGTGGTGTGCTTACCGGGGGGTACCGACGATCTCGATTTCCACGCGGCGGTTTTGCGCGCGACCGGCAGCGGTCTTGTTTGTGGCGATGGGATCCAGCTTGCCCTTGCCTTCGGTGTAGATGCGGTCAGTCGGGATGCCCTGCCCGATGAGATACTGCTTGACCGTATTGGCACGGCGCTCGGACAGGCCCAGGTTGTATTCTTGGGTGCCGATGGAGTCGGTGTAGCCGACGGCGATCACGGTTTCGAGGTTGATGGCCTTGGCTTGCTGGGCGACTTGGTCGAGGACCAGCTTGCCTTCGGGCTTCAGGTTGTATTTGTCGAAGTCGAAGAAGGTGTCGGCGTTGATGACCACCTTGCTGGCGACGGGAGCGACGACGGGGGCGGCCGCTACGGGCAGGCCGCAGAATTCGTTGGCGGCAGTGGCCGGCGTCCAGAATGCATCGCGCCAGCAGTGTTCGCCGGTCCCGTTTAGCCAAACATGGCCGTCAACGTTGATCCAGTTGTCGGAGGCCGAGGCGGTGCCAACGGCAGCCATGGCAGCGATGGCGAGTCCAATAGCGATTTTGGAGGGTTTGTTCATGTTTCTCCTCGTTTGAGCATGATGCTTGAAAGTGACCGCAGCGAACCCCCGCCGCATATCGAAAGAA